>DATNQY010000095.1:0-20921 GCA_036703785.1 Candidatus Obscuribacterales bacterium | reverse complement strand
CCGGTGCGGGGAATTGCATGCGCGCGATCATGCTCGGCGAAGTTATGCAGAAAGTCTACATGGTACTTGGTTCTGAAGCTGAGCCGCCGATGCCGGTGCGAGACAGCTCCAACTGGTTCTGGGTGCCTCGTCGTGAGCTGGAACGCCGTGGCGCACCAGCACCAGGCTCGAGGCCGCAAGAGTAAGGAACCAATTAGAATGCGGTGCATCTAATTGCCAAACAAGAGACATACTCGTCCGATACTCTCGCAGAGTTGACCCAGTACCCACGGGTTAGAGGCGTATGTCTCTTGTTTCGCTTTGGCGCCATAAAACAACTCATATTCAAAGGTTCAGTCATATGATACCTTTGCGGGTGTCACCGCGGGTGGTGGCATACTCATCGACCCGTTGTTTGTCAGTCTATGCGCACGCGGCCGAACGCGAGTTTGTTCTGCCGATGCCAAATGGCGGGCATGTGCTCGCTCAAGAAAGGTTCTTCGTTGTGCCAGTTACGAGCTCGAAGCTTATCGACGTCGAAGCTTATCGACCGGAAGTGATCCCTTGGGGGCGCGGTATACCACGGGATTGGTAATTATCGGCTTCGATACGTTCAGTCTACAGTCTAATGATAGACTGATGGAAGTGACTACATTCGATGACCGAGTTTTGAAGTGTATTGACTGCGCTGCTGAGTTCGTCTTTTCAGCCAGCGAGCAGCAGTTCTTTGCCCAGAAGCAGCTGAAAAACGTTCCCAAACGTTGCCCGTCTTGCCGGATGCTCAATCGGTACAAACGCAGCGGTAACGACGCGAGTAAAGTCACTGAGGTGCAATGCGACGACTGCGGCGCCGTATGTCACGTTCCGTTCCGTCCGAAAGGCCATAAGCCGACCCTATGCACGGGCTGCTTTCACAAGAAGCGTGGGCAGGCTGCCGATTCTTCAGGAGAGGAAAAACCTGACAATGAGCAGCTAGTCGGGCCGGAAACCGAGCAAAGCTAACAATAGGCCGTTGCCCGCTGCTTATTCGCGATCGAGGCTGTTTCTGACACGTGTAGACAGGTCGACCATGCCTGGGCGGTAGCTGCCGCCGTAGGTAATTTTGCCGCTTCGGTCCATATGGGCGCCGTTTAGGTGGCCGCCGCCAACGCCAAAGCCGCCGGGACGATTTAAGAAGTCATGGCGTACGAGTTGAAAACCATTTCCAGTCTGATTGTTCAGCAGGGTGAGGAAATGCTCCGCACCGGGCTGGCCGGCGTTTGTCTTGACGGTATATCCGAGATTCTGCATCATGTTTTTAAAAGCGCCGGCAACTTCCTGGTTTTGGTCACGAAGTAATCGGTCTAACCCATCGATTGTGCCTTCAATTGCAGAGCCGACGGCATGTTCGAACACAGCTCGCTGCATCTGCGTCCATTTGTCGCCGGCGTAAGTATCCGTCATCGTGTTTATGACCTGGCAGTCATTGCTGGGGAAGCCTTTGCTTACACGGCACATGTCGGCCAGGGTGGCACCGCCAAACGGTGCAACGGGCGTGGTAGCGGCTGCGCCGTCCCCACCGGCCTTCGCGCCTTCGACAGCCTGGATATTGGACTTTCCTTGATCACCTTCGTGGTGCTGGTTATGCAAATCGCCCATGAGGTCCCCCAATAGAAACGCAAAGTCTGCCAACGACCACCACATTAACAAAAGGGTGTGGCACGTTTGTGAAAAAGGACAAAGGAGCAGGCCAAGCCTGCGATCCCAGTGTTACAAGCCTGCGGTTCTAGAACGAGAAGAGGAATTCGAGATCTTCGCGCGTCAGTTCTTTGGCGACACTTTCGTCGCCTCCGATGATCAGATCGGCAAGCTCTTTCTTCTTCTTCTGCAGTGCGAGAATCTTCTCTTCGACCGTGCCGCGCGTAATCAACTTGTAGTTGAAGACGTGGCGCGTTTGCCCGATGCGGTGCGCTCGGTCCGTCGCCTGATTCTCTACCGCCGGGTTCCACCACGGGTCGTAGTGAATAACATAGTCGGCGCCTGTAAGGTTAAGACCGGTGCCGCCCGCTTTCAAGCTAATAAGGAAGATAGGCAGCTCTTTCTCGCTCGTCTCGTTGAAGTGATTGACTTTGTCGAGACGATCCTTCGCCGGTGTTTGACCGTCGATGTACTCGTATTTGTATGGGCTCTTGTCGAGTTCGGCACGAATAAGCGTAAGCATCTCGACGAATTGGCTGAAGACGAGAATCTTGTGTCCTGATTCGATGACGTCTTCGAGCATTTCCATGAGGGCGATAAGTTTCGATGATGCCGGGACATCGCCCTCTCTGTTCTTCAACAAGCGGGGATCGCAACAAACTTGGCGTAAACGCAGCAGCGCGGCGAGCACGGAAATCTGCGAACGTCCGATACCGCGGCTGGCGATTTCGCCGAACACTTTCTGGCGGCACTCGTCAAGCACATCGAGGTAGAGTGAGCGTTGCTCCTCTTCCATCTCGCAAACGTTGATAATGTCGGTACGTTCCGGAAGTTCTTTTTCGACCTGGCTCTTCAGGCGGCGCAGGATAAACGGATGAACGATCTTGCGCAACTTGGTTCCGGCATCGATGACGCCCGCTTCGATTGGTCGCTCGAATGTTTCGTTGAACTCGCGAAGCGTGCCGAGGAAATCGGGCATCAAAAAGTCGAAGATCGACCACAGTTCTTTCAGTCTGTTTTCCACCGGCGTGCCGGACAAAGCAAGGCGATGCAATGCTTTCAAGCTCTTACAAGCAACGGCGCCCACGGACTCAGGGTTTTTGATGTTCTGAGCTTCGTCGAGAATGACGTAATCGAACTGCACGTCCTTCAACGTTTCGTAATCGCGGCGGATAATGCCGTAGGTGGTGAAGACCACGTCCGGCTTGCCCTTATCTTTCTTCAACTTGTTCAACAGCTCGCTCCGCTCACGGCCCAGATATAGGGCGGTGTTGAGCTGCGGCGCAAACTTTTCTGCCTCGGAAAGCCAGTTGTACACGACTGATGTCGGTGCCACCACCAGCGATGGCTTACGATCTTTGTGGTTTTTGTGATGGAACAACAAAAGAGCCAGAGCTTGAATTGTTTTACCAAGGCCCATGTCATCGGCAAGAATGCCCGCCAAGCCGTATTCACGCAAAAACGCCAGCCAGTTGTAGCCTTCTTTTTGATACTCGCGAAGCTCGCCCTCAAAGCTGGAAGGCACCGGAATCGGCTCGAGTTCTTTAAAGTTGCGCAGCTTATAAATGAATTCCTTGAAGCCTTCGTCGGCTTGCAATTCAATTCCGTGCGTTTCGAGCACGTGCGCAATCGGCAGCGCCTGGTAAAGCGGGCGTGCCGCTTCTTTGCTCTGCCCGATTTGCTTGAGCACGCTGAGCAATGTCGCTACCGGCAACCTTACATATTCACCCGACTCGAGCTTCAAATAATTCCTGTTGCGGAAGACTGTGGCGATCACCTCAGGAAAAGGCACCGCAGAGCCATCTTCTTTAGGAGCCTGTAGATCGAATTCAAACTTATAGGTATCTTTGCGCAACGAAAGCACGGCTTTGAGGTGCACCGGCTTCGGTATCACCTTGTAGCTTTGCAGGTTATCCCAGCCGGTTGTCTCCCAGTCGCCGCATTGCTCTGATGAGAGGTAATACAAGGCATCCAGCGCCGGCTCTTCGTGGAAGAAGAAGCGGTCTGCCAGCACTCGCGTCGGCTGTAAGTTGGACAGGAAGCGACGCAGTTGACCTTCTTCGGCCCATAAGCGTTTTACCCAAACGCTCTGTCCGTTCTTCTCGGATATCGTGCGGGTGTAGACTTCAGATTCGACGGCGCTGGTTTCATCGCGGGACGGCAAAACAAGCAAGCCGTATTTGAATCCGAGAATAAGCTCGAGCTCGGCCGGCACATTGCTTGCAGCGGGGGCGGCGCCGGCGCGTACAGAACGTTTTTCGGTGAGCTTAATTACCGGTGTCGGCGGTTCTGTAATTGCCACCGGGAATGGTGCATAGCTTTCATCAAGCTCGACTTCCATCCGTTTTTTCAAAATCGGCAGATCGACAGCGAGAAACTTCGGTACTGTTTCCAGTTTGACTGTCATGCTGCCGCGCGAATCGAAATACTGGAATAGCCGATGAATGGCGCTGAGATCAATCGGGTAGAAGACGTGATCAGACAGTACCCATGAAGGTTGTCCGAGGAAGAACACCGGATCGGGCAACACTTCGCCGTCATCACCGACCGCTTTCAATCGGATCGACAGCTCGCCATTTTCCGTCTCGGAAATTGTAATTCGTGGCTTTACCGGCGATTCGTTGAACTTCATGTCCCGGCCGTCGGCGGCGCTGCGTAAGTCGGCGCACAAAGCAGTATGACCGAGAACGATGCCCTCTTCGCCGCGGGGAATGCGGTGTCCGCCGGCGATGCCTTTTGTAGTTATAGGCAGCGAGGTCAAATACTTGACCAACTTTTCAATTCTGGAATTGGGCTCGAGCGTCGGCAAAATCGCCGCCGGTACCTTCAAAATATTGACTTTGCCCTGGACTTCCTGAGGCAATGTTCCAAGAATCAAAGCGAGCGGTTTCTCGAGCACGAGAACACCGAGCGTGAATTCGTTTTTCCTCGGTTTCTTTTCGTTTAAAGCAGCCTGAATTTCCTTGGGATCATCGAGAATTTCACGTGCGCGCGGCGGCTGATCGTGAATCGACTCGCGACGGCCGTCATCGCCCATGTCGAAGCGAACACCAGGGAATGTGCGTGCAATGTGCGTCAGCAACACCGCTACTGAGTGTTTGCAAACTTCTTCAAAATAGGGACAAGAACAAACGGCTTTGAATTTTTCGGCCGATTCGATATCGACGCTTACTTTGTACGGTTGCGGCTCGGAGCCGATGACCAATGCCTCAATGTGACTCGCGTCATCGCCTTCCTCATACTTCAAAACTTTTTTGCGGCGGTAATATTGCACTCCGCGACGATATACAGGCGGACTGCTTGCCTCTTGAACAGCTTCAAGATTCAGGGCCGTTCGTTTGCTTGAGGTTGGTTTCATTCTCGGGTTCAACTTCAGTGCCTACCGCCCCTGGGGATTCCCCACCAATGGACGTGCTTTGCCTCCTCTGTAGGGGCAATGCATGCGTTGCCCTAAGTGAGGAAGCGACTCTCCAGCGATATAAAGCTTAGCATGCCTTGGCGTTTAAGGCGCAGGTTGCTCCGAGTTAAAAGGTGCGCGCAGATGCGGACCGGCCGGAGCCACGCCGGCCGTACGCCCTGGGGTTTTATGCTCAAGAATCTGTTGCATTTCCGTTTGCCGCATTTCAAGTTGCGTGCAATAACTCTGCAGTACTTCGGCTTGAGATCTCAAGATTTTTGCATTATTGGTCAGATCAGGCAACAGGCTCTCTATCTCCTCGATCACCGCCGAAGGCGGGCTCTGCGGTGGGCGCACAGAGATCGAATTGTCCAGTTGATTGAGCTGCGCGGCGGCAGCGGCACCCGGCTTGCCTTCAACAAAAAAGAATGCTTCCTTTAGCTTTTGCAGCGATTCTTTTAAGCGCAGAGCCCGGTTGTAAGCGCGCTGCGATTCTTGTTCCAGCCATTCTTTGCGCTTGCGCTGGCCATTGAGATCGGACGTCAATGTGTCTAAATTGCGCCGCTTGATAGCCAGCTCTTTTTCCAGAAGGTGCAACTCATGCTCCTTACCTGCGATTACTTGTTTTCGCCATAGAACCACGAGCACAATCAATAGACTGAACGAAATGACGTTAAGTGTTTGCAGAACATAGCCGCGCTTGCTGCCGCTCATCTCGAACCAATTGCCCATAAAGGCACCGGCCAAGTCCGTCGAGAAAGGCGGCGGCGGCTGCCGAATGTAATAGACTCGCCCGATAACCTGCCCCTGCGGCGCGGCGGCCACTTGCTTGTCGGGAGATACGCGCGGTGATTCATTTGCGTATTGCGCGTGATCGGGAGGCGGGTTTGTCAGCCAATCAAAATGCTCCACATCGCCGCCGGCCTGCGATTCCTTGACCGTCTTGATGGATAGCTCTTTCTGCCAACTTTTCGCCTTGTACACCTTCTCGGATTTGTAGACGATGTTTTCTCCCTTGGGATCGGTGATGATCATTCCAAAGATGCCGTAATTGGAGTCGAGAGTTTCCTGAATCGAATCAGCACGGCCCGACAGAATCAAATACGACAAGGTCACAGGCATCGTGTGGTGCAAAATGTTGAAATCCACAGTTTGCACGCGGTGTATGGTGCCGTTCCAGTAGCTGTCGTAGTACTTCTGGCAAAGAGACAGCCAACTGACGCTGGCGATCAGCGCCACAATCGCAATCAGCGCTTTTGTATTGAGTGAGAGAAACAGCTTTTCCATAGCAAATACCGAGATACAGTCAGAAAACGTATATCATCCATATATCCGAAAGTACATACGTGATTCCCGGCTCCCGGTGCGCCATTTGCCCGTCAGCCGCCCGAAATTCGAATGAATTTTGTAGTCTACGCTACAGAACGACCAGCTTGTAAAGTGGACAACATATTTCGTTCTTGGTAACGGGCATATAGTCAGCGTGCAGGAAATTTAGTGCTATGAGGGCTCTCTATAGAGAGAACAAGTCTCAAAAACTAAATATTTCTCACATTCGTTTTTCGAATGTAACGCCATTAAGGCGTTGCCCCCTCCAGGGGCAAAAAAAGGGGGAAGGCCGCTCTAGCAGCGGTCCTTTCGCTTTTTGGGTTTGAAACAGCGGGCTTTCGCCGCCGCTACCAGGCGAGCACCTAATAATCAAACACGCCCTTGTAGTTTTCGGGCCACAGCACCACGAATTCCTCATTGTGGTCCTGATAGGCAATCACAGCGTCCTTCAACAGCTCGGCGGCCTTGAGCTCTTCGAGGGCGGCTTTGCCCGCTAGCTTTGGGTCCACCACATAGGAATAAACGTTTAGGGTGCCGTCGCCGACATCAGACCCGTCACAGTGCCCGAGCCCGGTCCATCCCAGGCAGTCGTTGAGCACCTCTTCAATCTGGTACGCCAATTGCACGTCGTCGAGCCCGCCATCGGACTCCACTTTGTATTGCACAATCAGCTCGTATAATTCCTCCTGATCGATTTCCTCGAAGCCTGCGGCGCGGGCTTCTTCGGCGTGCTTCTGGATTGCCGTGTCGGGCGGCTCGAACTCCGGCAAGCTGAGGGTAGTGGTTTCGCCCTGCTGTCCTAGCTCGCCAAAGTGGACGATGACGTCATCGCCTTCCGGCCATGCTTCCCAATAAAGCGTTTTGTCTTCTTCCTTTTTGTACAGCTTGAGCAGCATGCTTTTGTCCCGGATTCCTGTGCGCGAAAAGCGTCATGTTAACCTGCGCGTAGGCCTATGCAAAGTCTACCCAGTGCCCGCGCGTCTCTTGCGCCGTTTAATAAAACGACAGCCCTGCTTGGAAATTAAATTATGGTATTTATGGTCGCCATCAGAACCTTATCCACTGGCTATTCATCCGACTAACAGGAGAGCACGATGTCAGTTCAGACAAAAATTTCCTACACACCATTCAAAGAGCAAGACTTCAGTCATCTGAAAGGCCTGCACGGCATTTCCGATAAGACGCTCGAAACTCACCTCGGCTTGTACGCAGGCTACGTCAAGAACACGAACCTGCTGAACGAAAAGATTATTGAACTTGTCGAGCAAGGCAAATCCGGACAGCCGGAATATGCTGAAATCAAGCGTCGCTACGGCTGGGAGTTCAACGGCAAAGTCCTGCACGAATATTATTTCGGCAACATGAAGCCAAACGGCAACGGCGCTTTGAAGGATTCCAGCCCGCTCGGCAAGAAGATTGTCGAAGTGTACGGCTCGCTCGATACATGGAAAAACGACTTCTTCAAAGTCGGCGCCATGCGCGGTGTGGGCTGGGCGATTCTATTCCAAGATCCAATCACCAAAACGCTTTCGAACAACTGGGTGACCTTGCACGAAGACGGCAACATTGCCGGATGGGTGCCGGTGCTCGTCATGGATGTGTGGGAGCACGCATGGTTGCTGGATTACAAGCCGGCCGATCGTCCGAAGTACATTGAAGCCTTCTACGCCAACATCGATTGGCAAGCGGTCGAAGATCGTTTCGTTAAGTAATCCGAGTTCTGATTTTCGCTACGTCGAAAACATTTTTGAAGGGCGAGCCGCAAGGCCCGCCCTTCTTCTTTGCTAGATAAGAATGGTTTTGCTTGGAGGGTAAGCTCTCAGGTTCTAAACTTGATGAGTATTGGCAAGGTATCTGGACAGCACGCTGGGCGGTAAGCCACTAGTCGCGCATCGCCTGTGGGAGTGAAAATGACCGAAGTCACCACCAATGGTTTTTTGACCGACGCAACCAGCGGCACCAGCGAAGCCGCCTCGAATCCAAATGGAAATTCGCCACAGCCGCCGATAGTGCAAAACTACACGGACGGCTATTCGTATGAAGTACCGCGCCCGTTTTTAACACTGCAGCAAGCCGCCTCGGTGTTAGGCATGACATTGCGCTCGCTCGAACGCAGCCTGCTTGGGAAATGGGGCAACAAATTGCCTGACGGTTGGGTGGCTCGCAGGCTGCGCACGCACGGCGGAGAAGATTGGCGCATTCTGCCGCCTCCCGGATTCCGCGTCAAGCTCAACGCCCCTGCCACTGAATACGATACCGACGAGGAAAGCGACGCCACAATGGCAGACGATCACGAGCGAACTACACCATCATTCGCTCCGCCTGATGGACAAGTGCAAGCATCGCCGCTTGGTGTTGCCGACGCCCTCAATTTTTACACCGGTGCCAATGCCACCAACGGCGGCGGCAAGCGCAAGCAACAGCCCTGGCGTCCAGAGCGCCACACAATCGATCAGCCAACCATCGTCATCGATCGCACGGAAGAGGTCGAGCACTTATTGCGCGAATTGGTAACCACGAAAGGCGCGCTGGCTGAAGAGCGCCGCATTCACCTGGAAGACTTACGCATGATCTCGCAATTGCAATCTTCCATGCGTTTGCTCGAAGTAAATGCAGCCGAGCAAGTTAGAGCCAAGGCAGAGCTGGAAGCCGCAAGACAAGAGCTAAGTGCCTGGAAACAGCGTTACACCGAAATTATCAACCTGCCCTGGTGGCGCCGATTGTTCAAAAAAAGCGTCTAGTATCGCAACCGGCTTATGCCCGCCCTTAGACGTGCACGAGACAAGGAGATGTTATGGCCGACAAATTCAAAATCACTTACTGCGGAGCTTGAGGGTACAAACAGAAAGCTGTCAGGTTGGCAGCTGATTTGGAAAGCGTATTCCAGGAGTCTTCGCAGCTCATCCAGTCCTCCGGAGGCGTATTCGAAGTCGAACGCGACGGACAGGTTATCTACTCCAAGAAAGCAACCAGCAGATTTCCGGAAGAAGGCGAAGTAATCGCCATCTGCAACGGACTCGATAAAGGATTGCCTTTGGGAGAAGCACAAGCCGAAGCAGCGAAAAGCGCTCCTAAACCCCCGTCGTTTGGAGAATGGCTCGGCAGTCTGTTTAAACGGTAATGAGTTTGCGTGGAAGTCATATTCGAAGGAAATCTATCGCGTACGCGCAACATGCCCGAGCTGCTTAGGGCAGTTGCCGGTACGACGCGCACGCAATTCGGTATCCTTCGAATCAGCTCGTCCGACGGCACAATGAGCGGCAAGCTGCTGATCGTCAACAATATGGACATTGCCGGCGCCCACATGGCGGATGGAAGCGAGCAAGGTTATGCTGCGGCGCGAAAATTATTATCCGTACTCGAAGGCAATTTCGCATTTCTCGATGTCGGGCTGAAACGTCCGGAAAACTTCGACCACGAGCTTTGCCTATCTATCACCCGCACAATCAGCAGCTGGCCAAATTTGCCGGAGCTGCCGGGCGAGCTCTTCGACGAAAAAGGACTGCTCGACAAAATTTTCGGCAGTACTGCGCTGTCCGGCTTCGATATGCCGGCCGCCGACGCTGCGCAGCTTGCCGCCAATCGGCAGGCGGGCTTCGGCTGGACGACAAAAGTCGCGCTTGGCGCAAGGGTAAGCGGGTTACCGGCCGCCGCTACAGGTTCAGGATCAGCCACAAGTTTAGGTTCAAGCACAAGTCCAGGATCGGGCACAAGCACGGCCGTGGCTGCCGCTGAAGCCATGGCAGAGTCGGACTCGGGATTGAAGAGCGTGTGGACGTTTATGCAACCGTTGTTTGATACGGGGCCGATGAAATCCTTCCAGTTGCAGGACACTTCCTGGAAGCGGGGTAGTCTGAACAATCTTAGGCACAACCGGTTCGAATCCGAAGATGCCAGCCGGCCGTGGTTTTCACAGCTTTTTCGTGAAGCATTTTTGTCCAGGCCGGCGCTTGTCTGTTGGGGTTTGGGCGCGCTCTTGTTTGCTCTCATTCTGGTAACAAGCTTCACCAACGCATCTGGAAAACAGAATAATTCGCTCAAACACAACAATTCGCTTACAATTCACAAGGGCGTGACCAGGGCTACCCATCTTTAATTGGTAATTCATGCTGAGCACGAGCAATCAATCACAACACAAGCACCGGCGCGAGGGCGACGGCACGATGATGATTGCCATCGATGGACCAGCCGGAGCCGGCAAATCAACTGTTGCCCAGCGAGTCGCGAAAGAACTCGGCTATCTGTACATTGATACCGGCGCCATGTATCGCGCCGCCACCTGGATCGCGCTGCAAGCACGCGTCGACCTCAACGACACGCGCAAAATCGTGCAGTTGGTCGAATCGGCAAATATTCAATTGAAACAACCCGACGAAAGCTCGCATGGTCGCGTCCGTGTTTTTGTCGACGGTGACGACATGACCATGATTGTGCGCTCGCGAATTATTACCAAGTTCGTCAGTCAAATCTCCGCCATCGCCGGCGTTCGCCAGATTCTCGTGCGCAAACAGCAGGAAATGGCTGCGCTCGGAGGCGTCGTCATGGACGGTCGAGACATAGGCACGGTGGTCTTGCCGCTTGCCGATGTGAAGTGCTTTCTGACTGCCAGCGTCACGATTCGGGCCGAACGGCGCTTGAAAGAGTTGAAGCAGCTCGGACAATTAGCCGATCTGACTACCTTAATCAAAGAAACGGAAACACGCGATCGCCTGGATATGACGCGCGAAGTCTCACCGCTGAGGCAGGCACCGGATGCGGTGCCAATCGACACCGATCATCTTTCCATCGATGAAGTGGTCAACAAAGTTCTCGACCTTGTACGTCAGAAGCAAGTGCAAAACCTATAAGTCCGCGCTACCGCCAACGCTCCACGCAGCTAGAACTCGAACTTGGGATTGATCTCGGCCGCGCGTTGCCTATAGCGCAGCGCCTCATCAGGTCTGTTCATGTCGTTGAGCAGCTTGGCGTACAGGCAGTAGGCGGTCGCCATCTGGCCGCCATCCGCCAGGCGATCGCGAATGGCGATAGTTTCCAAAAATGCCGATTCCGATTCTGCGAACTTGTGCTGCCGCTGGTAATTCACGGCGAGATCCATCCACGACATAGCTACCAGCTTGTTATCTTCGCCCAACACGCGGCGGCGTATATCGAGGGTTCTTTGCATCACAGGCTCTGCTTCATCCCACAGATTTTGGCGCCGCAAAGCGCGTGTGAGGTTCAAAAGGTCGTCGGCAACTCGCAGTGAATCTTTGCCGTGCAGTTGCTCATCAAGTTCGATCGACTGCTTATATAATATGGCAGCCTGCGGAAAGTCACCGGCAAAGTAGTAGCACGTACCAAGAGCGGTAACCGCGTCGAGATATCCCTCGTTGCGCTGGGTGCCGAATTCGT
The DNA here is from genome assembly GCA_036703785.1 of Candidatus Obscuribacterales bacterium. GTDB lineage: Bacteria > Cyanobacteriota > Vampirovibrionia > Obscuribacterales > Obscuribacteraceae > JADYXS01. The sequence goes on along the minus strand of DATNQY010000095.1, from coordinate 9,148 downwards.
CGATTGCCCTAACATAGTGTCGCTCCGCCTCGCCATATTCGCCGCCGTCGAACGAAGCCTTGCCTCGAATGCTTTCATTGGTGGGCGTAGCCGCAGCTGGAGCAATACCGCTAAACACAGCGACCGCGACAAACAAAAGAAGCGGGCCAAATGCCCGCGCTCCTCTGTCATATTGAATTGAGCGTCGACCTTTCATCAAGGGCTATTATGCCCGCTTTACCGGGCGATTTCATGAGCGGCTGCAGTAGGCGTCTTATGCTCGAGAGCCAGCTGGTCGAGGCTCGGGTGGTCGGCATAAAGCTTGGTAAGCGTATTCACGTCACGATCCGACAACTTAGCTTGCTGAGACGGTCCTATGGCGTAATACATTATGTCGCCGCGGTAGGGTGAATGGCCCTGCAAGCCCATAGCGTGTCCGGCTTCATGCAAGCAGGTTTTCTCGACTTCTTCATCAGTGAAACTGCGAGTGGGAAGCATAGTCAAAAACTGCATCCGCGCACCATATATGATGCCTTTGTTTGTCGCGGTGTTTAATCGCGTCAATGCGGAAGTGCGGCCTGCTTCGGTGCCTTCGGGACGTTCCGTGACCTTGTTGGTCCAACGCACCGTGATATCCGCATCGGCAGGATCGCTGACTTCACGCCAGGAAAGTTTATTTCCGGAGACGGCGGTCCAAGCATTGAAGCCGTTTCGTATATAACTCTGGAAGATCGGCTTGTATCCGGGAGTGCCTGTGCCATCGGCAATCCACACTTTGATCGGCATTTTATTCGGGTCCCAGGTATAGGCGCCCTCAGCGCAGACAGAGCTCAGATAATCGCTGGCGGTCGAGCCGGAAATATCAGGCAAAGATGGGTGCGTGAGCGCGGCGCGGTACTCGCGATAATTCGGGCTGCTCGGTGGTTGGTAGTAAGTGCGGCCGTAGCTGCCGTCAGTGCCGTAGTAACCATTGGGCACGTAGTAGCCGCCGCCGTATGGGACGTTCGATCCGCCGTTAAAGAAAAGGAATGAACGGGCAAAACACGTACTGCTGGTTCCAAGAAAAAGCACGGCGACCAATGCGATATAGAGCCAGCCGCGCGTTTTGTCCGTCTTATTCATCTGAGTTCCCCGTGTGATCGCATAGAAAAACAGGCAGCGCAAAAGCGTTGCCTCATACTCGTGCCGGCGGTGGTAGCGGTGCACTAACTGAATGCCTGAGCGCCGGTAATTTCATTTAAGCACGTGCGAATAACGAAGGAATTGTTAAACGGTCAAATGCACCTAAAATCGTTCGGTTTTTGAAGTTTGTTTTCGATACACATGGGCTTAAAGGGCTATTTCACAGGGGTTTGCCACGATTTCGCTGGGGAAAGTTGCATTATTTCGTCGATAAGCAGATGTGTTGGGCGCTCAGCTGTAGCGGCAACAAGCGGGCTTTCGCCCGCCGCCGAGATCGGGACTTCGCCCGGCGCTACCATTTGGATGGCTAAATCGTTTCGCGCACTTCGTCGCGAGCGAGCAGCGCCTCGGTCTTAAGGCACAGATCCGATAGCTCTCTGGGCGTGTGCGGAGCGCGGGCGAATTGCCGGCAAATATCCACCGTGCGCCGCAGGCTGCGTACGATATCGCCTTCGTCGCAGTCGGCCGCCTGGCGGATGTCATCCCAGCTAGCGCCCTCAGCCCACATCTGCGTCAAGCCGGAAAGATGCGGGCTAAACGCCACCGGCACTTCAATGTCGAAATCGCGCTGCATGCGGTACAGACGCCTGCCGATTTTGGCGACGCGCGAAAGCGCGATGTCGACGTGAGGATTCAATCTTATCTTCATCGGGGTTTCGAAGCGAGGATCGTCGCTAACCAGCGCCGTCATTAAGGCGGCGAATTCCGAGGGGGTCAGGTCCTTATAAACTTTGGCATCCAGCAGCGCTTCACATAGAAAAAGCTCGTTGGTGGCGCGGATGGCCGCGCACAGTTGTCCCAGATGAGTGGGGCTGTCGCCGTTGAGGTAGCCCTGTAAGCGCAAGATGTTGCATAAGGCTTCGAAGGTGCGCCAAGTGCGCGTCACTTCGCGCGTGATTCGGCGGTTCATCTCTTTAAGCTTGCTTTCCAGCACACGCACCCGTTCATCCTGCTTGCTGCATGGCTTTTGCACCGGGCAGCCGTGGCAGGGCATGCCGTGCGCCTGCTCGAGCAATTGTTGAGATTCGAGTCGTAAATCATTGACCGTATCTGCACCGTATGCGGTGTCGCCGCTCTCCCGGGCAGCGGAGAGCCCGCGCTCGAGTTGGCGCACCTGCCGATTTTTCGAGTTGTGCATATCGACGCGTTTCTGGTAGAGCTTGAGGTCGCCAATCTCGTCCGGGCACAGCGGTTTCTTCAACCGTTCGAGCTCTTGTTCATAAGCCATTTTTTGCTCGAACCAGGGCTCGAGCTGTTTATTGATCATGTATTGGCCGAAACTGCGCTCGATAAGATCTTTTGCTTGATCCATAGTATGGCGCTGTAGCAAATTGAGCACCATACCGTAGGAAGGCGTGAAACGGCTGGCCAGGGGATCGGGCGGGGCCACGGCCACGCGCGCTGCATCCTCGACAGCCTCAAACGGATGGTGCAAGGTCACCACATGTCCAACCTCGTCCATGCCGCGCCTGCCGGCGCGCCCGGACATTTGCAAGAACTCGCTCGCCGTAAGCGATCGATGTCCGTCGTCCGAACGTTTCGATATGGCTGAGATAACGGTGGTGCGTGCCGGCATGTTGATGCCGGCGGCGAGCGTTTCGGTGGCGAAGACAACTTTTAACAGCCCGCGTTGGAAAAGATTTTCGACTACTGCTTTCCAGCTCGGCAGCATGCCGGCGTGGTGCACCGACAATCCTTCATACAGGTATGGTCTATGCGGGTGATTCTCGAGGTTCGGGTTGCCGGCTACCAGCTCATCGGCAGCCTGGCGTACGGCCGTTTTTTCCTGCGGAGTCAGCAAATCTGCACCGCGCGCCTTGCGCATGGCTTCTTCGCAGCCGCGACGCGAAAACAAAAAATAGATAGCAGGCAGCATATTGCGCTTGTGCAGCTCGTTTACCACCTCGCGCGGATCGGGAACATCCTGCATGCGATTGCGACGTCCGCCCTTTTTCTGAAAGCGATTCTGCTTGCCGTATTGTTGCTTCAATTGGGGATTGAGTCCCCGTCCCTGGTTAAGCAGCGGGTAGAGCTTTCCATGCCCGAAATAATAGAACCGCAAGGGCACAGGGCGAAAATCCGAGAGCACGAGATCGCTGGGACCGTGCGTTTGATCGATCCACTCGGTAAGATCCGGGGCATTGGCGACGGTTGCCGAAAGCGCTACCAGTTGAATGTCGGGTGGAGAATAGATGATTGATTCTTCCCAAACGGTTCCCCGTTCGGCGTCATTCATGTAGTGGCATTCATCGAGAATGACGAAGCCGACATCGCGCAAGTTGGAATTAACGTCACCAAAGCTGGTGCCATAGAGCATGTTTCGGAAAACTTCGGTGGTCATCACCACCACCGGTGCCTCGCGATTGATCGAGGTATCGCCCGTGAGCAAGCCGACGTTTTGCTCACCGTGACGTTTTTGAAGATCGTGAAATTTCTGGTTGGACAGGGCCTTCAGAGGCGTCGTGTAAAAGCAACGGGCATGGCCGCGCATAGCAAGCTCGACGGCATACTCGGCGATGACTGTTTTGCCGGAGCCGGTGGGAGCACAGACGACGACGCTTTTGCCCTGGTCAAGATGCCCGAGTGCCTCCAACTGGAACGCATCGAGTGGGAAGGGGAAGAGCTCGTCGAGTTTTAGCGGCGCGAAGTTCAGAATGGGTGCCCTGCAAGCTCATGACTTGCCCTGTTGTCGAGGTGCCCGATAGAAGCCGGACACGGGAGAATCATAACAAAGGATGGAGATGGGGTTTGTAATCTACGGCAGCGCGGCAACAGGCTATGTATAGGGCCGAGGTATAATTGCAATGTCACGGGACGTGGCGCAGGGGTAGCGCGCACCTTTGGGGTGGGTGAGGCCGGAGGTTCGAATCCTCTCGTCCCGACCATTTGCAACTGTAATGTAGGGGCGATGCATGCATCGCCCCTACACTTTTCAGAGGCAGAAAGAGCGCCCTTCAAGAAGGCGCCCATAAATCTGTTCTTGGAACGCAGCGGGGTAAAGCCCGCCGGTACCAAATAAATCTAGATGATGCCGCTCAGGTGCAGTGAGCTGCGCGTGTAGCGCCGTCCAATGCGTGCCGACGGCTTCTTGTGCGGGCAGCTTTCTTCCTGCAACAGCACTGCGGTGGTGGTCCGGCCCGAAGCGGTCGAGCCTGATGAGGCTCGGGTGCTTAGCAGCGAGCGGTCGAGCAAGGGCTCGTCTTTGAACCAGGGACTCAGATGAACAAACTCTCTGATTTTCAGCCTCAGCAGAGCCTTGAGATGGCCGTCCAGTTTTTCAAGGGACACCGGCGATTCTTGCCAGCTCTGGTTCATCACAATCTCCATACTGAGCGGGCCAGCCGCTCGTTTTCCATTGCCATATAGAAAAAGTCTCCTGAATGCGATCACTGAAACGCAGTGTCCATCAGGGACAGCGATGAATATTATCAGAGTCTAAGCACGATTCAATGTTGACAACGAGCTCCCCGGCTAGATTTAATCCAGCTCATCCATTTCCATATCGGGAACAACCGCTGCGCATATGCGACGTTCGGGACAGATGCCCAAGCGTCGGAGCAACGGGCATTGGCGCTCCGTCTGCCGAAGGAGGAAACCCATGGATAGATCCGGAAAAGAACAACGCAGCGGGCGCGGCCGTCATCGCGGTGTCTACCACGATGCAGAAGCCTTGGACAAAGAAGAAAAGGCGAAAGGCCATACACACAAGAGAAGCGAGCCGGGCAGACCGGAGCCGCCCAATCCGCGCGAAGCAACGGAAGAGCGTGGACACCAGAAGGGCTACGGCCGCAATCAAGACCAGGAAGGCGAAGCTAAATTTTCAAGACACGGTACTCGTCCGCAGGGAAATATGTAATGGCAGCACAGCCGGAATTTCACGAGCATGAGGTGACAGTACGCGCCGGGAGGGTTGCGCTCGGCGGCATGTTAACTGTGCCTGCCTCCGCCGGCGGTATCATCATATTCGCGCACGGCAGTGGCAGCAGCCGCTTCAGTCCGCGCAACCGACAGGTGGCCACTCGATTGAACAACGCCGGGTTCGCCACGTTGCTGTTCGATCTGCTTACTCCCGACGAAGAAGCTGTCGATTCGATTACCGGCCACATGCGCTTTGATGTGCTTTTTTTGGCTGAACGCCTGATCGCCGCAACAGCTTGGATTGAGCAAAACGAATTGACTCGCAAGATGCGCATTGGCTATTTCGGTGCAAGCACCGGCGCTGCTGCAGCGCTCCTTGCTGCCACCGAACTGCCGCGCGCCGTCGAGGCCGTGGTTAGCCGCGGCGGCAGAGCCGATATGGCCGGCGAGATGCTAAAGGATGTGACGGCACCCACATTGCTCATCGTCGGCAGCAAAGATTTAGCCGTCATCGAGCTGAACAAACAAGCACTGGCCCAACTCAACTGCGTGAAGCAAATGGAAATAGTTCAGGGAGCCACGCATCTATTCGAAGAAGCGGGCGCCCTTGAGGCTGTAGCAGACCTGGCCGCCGCCTGGTTCCATCGCTATCTGGGCTGGTCAGAAAAACGCCGCGAATCGGCTAGTTGAATTCGCAAGCGCACTTTCGCGCGGCGCTACCGACGTTGTTCGAACACCATTGTGCAAAATTACTTCTCGCCGCCCCGCCTGCCGATTTCCCGCATGTGTTCGCGGTCTTGGCTGACGGCAGCTCCGCCTTTACGGCCGGCCTCACGAGCTTCCTCGGAATTGAACTCGTGAGCAGTACCCTTCTCGTGAGCGGCTTTGCCGCCCCTGGCTGCTATCTCTTTTACTCTGGCTTCGTCCATGGACGCGAATCCACGCTTGTTGGTATTTCCCTCACGCATAATCAAATCTCCTCTGGTCAGTCAACCAGCGCACGCCCGAGCGTGCTTACGAGGCGACGGGGGCATGTAGTCAATGTTCCTACTAACTCAACGGCACTCTGCGGCGCCAGAGCCAGCAGTACCAAATACGGTGCCACTGTCGAGATATTAAACTGCCGCACATTGGCCAAGCCGACCCATCCTCGGGAGCAGAAGAATCACGCATCACGTGACGCGTGATACTGGCAACCAACCGACGCCGGAAAGCCAATAACCATGCCGCCTTTGACAATACCGTTTTTCGAATTATCCTGCATCCCGTGATCCGAGATCGTCAAGAGTCGTTAGTGCCGCAATCGCGCCAAAGATGAGGATTACAAACAGTTGTCATACTCGCAAATCACGCGTCACGTGATGTTTGAGATTGCGGTCCGCAGAGGTATGCCTGCCTATCCGCGCAAATTTTTCTCCGAAACAAAAGCGCGGAAGAACCAGAACAAAAGCGGGCGGAAGCACCAGAACAAAAGCGGGCGGAAGAACCGCCCGCTTGCTGAACAGAGAGAGAACCCACAAAAGACACCGGCCGAGGCCGCCGTTGTTTACCGGGAAACCGCACCGCGCAAGATGCGGTCCATTTCGCCGGGATTGATGGCATACGAACGTGCAGTGTCCGCATCGATCAAACCTTCGCGGTAGCAATTGTAGATGGCGTTGTCCATCGTTTGCATACCGTCGTATTGTCCGTTCTTGATGTATTCGAGCAGTGAATCAATTTCACCACGCAAGATGGCTTCTTGCACAGTGGGCGTGTTGACGAGAATCTCGTTAACCGCCATACGTCCACCGCCGATCAGTGGAATCAGTTGCTGGGCGATAATCGCCTTCAGTGCATAAGCAAGCTGAATACGAATCGACTCCTGCACATCAGGGTTGAAGGCGCCAAGAATACGCTGCACCGTCTTTGGTGCGGACATCGTGTGCAATGTAGATAACACCAGGTGACCGGTTTCTGCTGCTCGTAATGCCATTGACACCGTCTCAGCGTCCCGCATTTCACCGATGAGCAGAATGTTCGGGTCGGCACGCATGGCCGCTCTTAGAGCGTTGCCGAAGCTCTTGGTCGTGAATCCGACTTCGCGCTGCGTAATGATGCAACGCTTCGGTTGGTGCACGAATTCAACCGGGTCTTCCATGGTGTAGATGTGCAGCGGATCGCGCATGTTGACTGCATTGATCATCGCCGCCAGAGTCGTTGATTTACCGGAGCCAGTGACACCGGTAATCAGAATCAAGCCGGAACGGTTGTTGGTAAGTTCCTCAATCACCGGCGGCAGTCCCAGCTCTTGAATTGTCGGCATTTCGAGAGGGACGATACGCATCGCGCAGCCAATCGAATCCATGTCGAGATAGAGGTTGATACGAACTCTGGCTTTGTCCGCGAACAATAGGGCCGCGTCCAGCTCGTAGTTTTCTTCGAACATCTGCTGTTGGCGGGGCGTCAATATGCTGGTGAGCATGGAGCGCAACGATTCGGCATCGAATATCGGCAGGTCGGGCGCCGAGCGAATCAAGCCATCAATACGAAATACAGGCGGCATATTCGCTTTGAAGTGAATGTCCGATGCCTTGTATTCGAGCGCCAATTCAAGGATCTCATCAAGCGAGATCCGCGTGTTTGTCTCCAAGATTCCCTCTCCCTTTTAAAAGATCTCCGTAAACAAAATGTCCTTCAATTTGGCAAGCGCGCGTCTCAGCGTTCGCGACACTCCCATCTCGGACAAGCCTAAAATTTGCGCAGTCTCCTTTTGCGTCAAATCGTAGAAGTAGACAAACTCGATGATCTGTCGGGTTTTTTCTCCAACGTTTTTCAGCGCTTGCGCGACGAGCTCACGCTCTTCCGCGCTAGTTTGAGCATCGGCGTGGCGCCGGTCGGGCACCATTTCGCACATGGCACGAGTGTCCTCGCGGCCGTCGGCGTCATCGCCGCCGTCCAGCGATTCCATACGCGTGCAAGCTTCCCAGGAATGCATAGCTTCGCGCACATCATCCACAGAGTAGCCTGAGCGCGCCGAAAGTTCTTCCGGGGTTGGCACCCGCTCGAGCTCGTGGTGCATGGTCTCCTCGAGCTGACTGATTTTGCTGCTGATTTCGTTGAGTCGCCGCGGCATCTGCACTAGCGAGCCATGGTCGCGCAAGTAGTGGCGGATTTCGCCTTTAATATAAACGAGGGCGAAGGTCTTGAAACTAGCTTTGCCTTCCCGGTTCGGGTCGTACGTTTTGCAAGCCTTCAAAAGGCCTACGCAGCCCACCTGCAGCAGGTCCTCAAAAGCCTCAGGATTCACCCGGCTATAGCGTTTGGCAATCTGACGAACGAGCGGCAGATACTGTTTTACCAGCTGCACGGTGTCCGCCTGACTCGAAGCCAACTGACCTATCGGTTTTGGCACTGGAGTAACCTTTTGACGAAAATCCAAACCTGCTCTATTGTTCCCTATTGGCATCCCAACTAAACACTGATTAATATGTTCGAAAAGCCATAAACAGTAGCCTACAGGCAGTTGCAGGCATCCGTGAGGCAGAAGACAAACCGTCCTTAGATTAACTGGTTTGTAGAAATCAAGTTGTTCGCATAAAATTGATGCTGTACGACCTTTTCCTGCTCTCGGGCGGCTAGATTGCTTTGAAACACCCACTGCTGCGACCGATCCGGCACGTCTTGGTCCTATTCCATCAATTATGGAGCCGCATTTCGACGCAAAAGCGGCTTCTGCTTTTGGGATTGGTTTCAATTTCGGCTCTAGTCACGTTCACAGCCTGGGTGCTGGTCAGCCACGCCCAGCAGATTAAGCAGAAATCGGTGGATGAATTCGGCATAGCCGTCGCCCGGGCATTGGCTCGCGGGGGCGCCGAGTCGCTGTCCAGAGGCGACAACCTCGAAGGGTTCAAGTACTACGTAATGACCGAAATGCAGCAGACGCCGGCCATAGCCTACGTCGTTTTCTGCGACCGCAACGGCAATGCGCTTTTGGACAGCAATGCCATCGTCCCCGAAAAGCACGCCACTGAGCCGCTTTACAGAATTTGGCAGTCCCACCCGGAAGTCTCTTCACGCGAAGAGCCTGGCGTCTTCAACAGCCCGGCAGACTACCGGGATATCGTCAACATTGTCGTGCCCATGAAGA
>DATNQY010000094.1:0-16594 GCA_036703785.1 Candidatus Obscuribacterales bacterium | reverse complement strand
GCGGCGGTGGCGGCGGCGGCGGCGGCATCAGCGGAGGAAGCGCCGCCAGAGCCCCTTGTTCGGCTGTGCTTTCGTGCGATTGTCCGTTGCCGTCCGTATCCCCTTCGTACCCCTCGGCTGGCATCGGAATTTGCTCTACCTCAGCCTTCTGCTCATTGGTAGTTTGTTTTGTACCGAGGATGCTGCCTAGGGTGCCGAATTCGCTCGATGGCTTGAGGTCGCCTCCCCAGGCTTGCCACGAAGCGAACTCCGCCTCCGTATCTTTTACGAGTTGGCTGGATGCCGCATGGTCCGCCGGCAAAGCCGGCGTTTCGCCGATTGTGGCCGCCTCGTGATTGAGCATGGATTCGATGGCTTCTGAGAGAAGCGGTTTAATATCGGTGATTGCACCCACGCTGTGCCAATTCAGCAATTCGCCGATGGTCAGGTTGAATGATTGCTGCAGCTCTGGCTGCTTTTCCGGAAGAGACAGGAATGCATACAAGCCTTTGGTCGCTGACAGTAGTTTTACCAGCGCGGCGCGTCCTGTCTCGCCTGTCGAGATGACGTGCGCTCCGGTGATGTGCATGCCTTTCTGGATGCCGATGTGCCCGCGTACTTCCTTGGACAGAACGCGCAAGACGCCGTTTTCCACGGACTGGCTATTGGCGATGCCCTCGAGCACCGTACGCAGAGTATTTATGTCCGCGATTGGGCCGCTCGAGACGATTTCGCTTTGTCCCAATTCAGTCTGATCGCTAGGTTTGTCTGCTTCCGTACCAGTGGTCATCCGGATTCCTTTGCAAAAGGGCTGTTACCTGATGACAGGCGTTCTCCCCCACGGCTTTATTCCCGGATTTTTCTAAAAGGGCCTCGTTTACCTTATATCTTTCCGGGAAAAGATACGAGGGCTATTGAGAAGCATCCAGCCTCTTAGAACGTCCATCCACCTGAGGTGATATGACTTTGTCGGAAGTCAAGGAATTTAAGAAAACCGCTGCTTCGGTTTCCCCATCTTCAGGCGTTATCAGAAACTTCTGGCTGGTAAACACGCTATATCCATCACCGCCGCCTGCAGCAAAATTATTGGTCGCCAGGGTGTAAGTCTTGTCGTCGTCCAGCGGTTGCCCGCCCACCAGAACGCTGACTATGCGCTCGCTGGGTTTTCGTGTAGCATCATATTCGAAATGCAGCCCGCTCACCTGCGGAAAACGCCCGCCGGCCTTAATGCCTATTTCCGACACGCCATTTTCCAGAGCCTGGCGAATAACCTTGCCTTTCACTTCCAGTTTTACGATCGGATTTTCAAAAGGCAGGATCGACAGGACATCGCGGCGCGTCAGCTTTCCAGGCGGATAGACGGTGTTTGAACGGACGGAGCCGCCGTTGAATATGCTCACGTCGGCGCGGGCATATTTCCGGTAGGCATCTGCGATGTAATCGGCGAGGTTGGTTTCCTTGGTCTGATTATCGACTTGAGTCGCATCGAGCTCAACTGTGGTTTGTCCGACTTGTTCCAAAAGCCGCATGCCGAGCTGGCTTTCGTACTGGTTGATCACAGCTTTCACATCCTCGTCGTCTTTGATTTTGTCGGTAACCGGAATCATGTCGATGTCGAGGCTGTAGATTTTTTGTTCGGAGGGAGAGTAAGAGATGTCGATGCGTCCGAGATTTCGGACATCCGAGCCGGACTTGATTATTGGTGTGCCGTGCGCCACTGCTTCCATTACAACGTGCTCGTGGCCGCCCACGGTCACATCGATGGGCGCGCAATATGCAACCTGTTTATCATCGGCCATTGTCAAATGAGTGAGCGCGACGATAATTTGGGCGCCGTGAGCACGCATTTCCGGTACCAATTTTTTGACTGTTTTGCATGGATCGAGTATTTCGAGATTCGGCCCGCCGTGAGAACTGCGCGCGGTGTCCATCGTGAGCAGCCCGATGATGCCGATCTTGATCCCGTCTACATCTCGGATTACATAGGGCTGCACGTTGTCGAAGAGTTTGCCGGTAGTTTTATCGATTACATTCGCGCAGATCCATTGAAATTTTGATTCGGCGATACGCTGCTTCAAAACATCAGGTCCAAAGTCAAATTCGTGGTTGCCGAACACGGCATAATCCACGCCTACGGCGTTCCAGCAAGCGATCATTTGCGCGCCTTTGAAGGCTCGTGACTCCACCGACGGTGACAATGTGTCTCCGGCCAGCAGCATTAACGTATTTGGCTGGCGGGCGACGATTTGTTTGTGCAAGGTTTCAACCCGCGCCAAACCGCCTCTTTTGCCCTGGTCTACAGGCTCGACCTGGTAGACGTCGTTTACTTGCAGCAAGGTGATGTGCTTGTAAGGGCCGCGCACCGCGCCGCCCTGTTCGGTGCCGATTTCGGCAGAGCCTGGTTGTGGGCACGCGCTGCTAATCGCCAGCCATGTGAATAGAAATGAGAGTGTGGTTTTCGCCGCTCGATTAAGCATTGGTTTAATTCTCCTCTGCCACCATATTTGGTGCAAGTTGCGCTATTTCAAAATCTATGTTTCTTTCGCGCAAGCCGCCCTGCAATCCTGCCGGCAAAGTGCTGCGAAGCCCGATGGCGCCTGTGTCCGCCCCGGACGGCAAGCCCGATATTATGCACCTCTGAACCTGGTAGTGCGCCGAGAGCGGCTCAGTGTTTAGCAGACGCTGGCTCACTTGCGGCGGCTTTTTTCGGACCACAAGATTGATGATTGTTTCAGCAATCAATTCGCCGATCAATTCGATCATCGCCGGTTCCACTCGATCTCCGACGCGAATGCGCTTGGCCACGGCATCGAGGAATGTTTCCCCGCCTTCGCTGATTTCCGTCACAATCAGATCTGCATCCAATTGCAAGCAGTCATAACCGAGATCAAGGCAGGCCGTATCAACGACTTGGCCGTTGACGCAAATTGCCACATGAGTCAGCAGCTTTCCGACATTGATACTGCATATGGTGCGTTTTTGCGATTGCAGGCAGGCGCCGTTGTCCTGGGCAAATCGGCGGCATGTCGAATTCTCGTCGTCTGCAGTCATGGTCACGATAGCCCGCTCATTCTGACGCTTGGCAAGCCGGGCGCCCCGGGTATAAAGTGAACATCCTACCTGAGGGAAGGCTTATGTGCTGCCCGGGTATCATAATGTGAGCTGGTAACATAATCGTAGGTCCCGTTAGTTCGCTCGCGAGGTTATCAATGTCGGCTGACAAGTTTCGCCAACAAGCGGAACAAGGTGACGCCACGGCGCAATATAACCTGGCTGTCGTCTATTATCTCGGCGAAGACGGCGATCAGGATTGGGCCCAAGCTGTCTATTGGTACGCCAAGGCGGCGGAACAGGGACATCGCAACGCCCAGTTTAATCTTGGCTTGATGTACCACCAGGGCAAAGGCATTAGCCTGGACGAAGCGGCGGCCGCATACTGGTATATGCAGGCCTCCGAACAAGGGCATATCAACGCGCTTTTCAATCTGGGGCTGATGTACCAGCAGGGCACGGGAGTCCCTCAGGACCTGGCCAAAGCGGCGGCGCTCTATTTGAAGGCGGCCGAGGCCGGGCACGTCTACGCGGCGTTCAACCTGGCGCTTCTCTATCATCAGGGGCGGGGAGTGCACCAAAGCTATGCCGATGCCATTGATTGGTACAAGCGCGCAGCCGAAGCCGGACACGTCACTTCACAGTTCAATTTGGCATTGCTTTATCACCAGGGCAAAGGCGTGCAGCGAGACAAGCCGCAGGCGGCTCACCTTTACAAACTGGCTTCGGAGCAGGGACACGCGGTAGCGACTTTTAACTTAGCCATGATGTTGCACCAGGGTGACGGTGTTCGTGCCAACGCTGAAGAAGCAGCGTTTCTCTACCATCGCGTCGCTAAAACGGGCCACGCAACGGCACAATTCATGCTCGCCAGCATGTATGAGGTCGGCGAAGGCGTCAAGCAGAGCCACGAAGAAGCGGCCCGCTGGTACCAGGCTGCAGCGGACCAGGGGCACATGAAGGCCCAATACAAACTGGCGATCAAGTGCAGAAACGGCGAAGGCGTGCCGAAGAATCCGATGCTGGCGATGCGTCTATTGGGCTTGGCCGCGGATCAGGGCTATCCAAAGGCGCTGTATGAACTGGCTCAGATGTTGCAGACGGGATCGGGAGTGCCTAAGGACCCTCGGCTGGCTGCCGATTGCTACCGCCGGGCAGCCGATCTCGGGCATGCCAGCTCGCAATTCGCCCTTGCCACCATGTACGAGCAAGGTGAAGGCGTGCAGAAGGACGAACAAGAGGCTGCTCGCTGGTATTCGAAAGCGGCGCAGCAAGGCCATACTAAAGCGCTCAAGAATTTGACGCTAATGCACGACTGAAGAGGAAACAAATGCCCGTCAAAAAGAAAACCGCTGCGCCAGGCAAAACGAAGCAGCCGCGGCCGGCTGCGACCAAAAATACTAAATCCAGCTTCCGCCAAATGGAACTTCCGCAGCAGGCACAACAATTTTCATTTGATCCCGAGGAAGCGATCGATCACATCAGCCGCCGCGACAAGAAGATGGCCCGTTTGATCAAAGATGTCGGTGAGTTCCGACTGCAGATGGTCGAGATGATGACGCCGTATGAGGCACTTGCTCAATCGATCGTTTATCAACAGCTTACCGGGAAAGCCGCTGCCACCATTTTCTCTCGGGTGCAGGCCATTTATGGCGGCAAGCTGCCGGCACCGGCGCTGATCGTGGAAACGCCGGATATCAAGCTGCGCGGCGCCGGTTTGTCCAATGCAAAAGTGCTGGCCCTCAAGGATCTCTCTGAAAAGGCGCATCTTGGACAAATTCCCAGTCTCACACAGCTTCGCGATATGTCCGACGAAGAAATCATTGCGCGTTTGACCACCATCCGCGGTATCGGAAGGTGGACGGTGGAAATGTTGTTGATCTTTCGCCTGGGTCGCCCGGACGTATTGCCGGTTAATGATTATGGTGTGCGCAAAGGATTTGCTCGCACGTTTAACAACAGCGAGCTGCCTACGCCTAAGGAGCTGGCTGAATACGGCGAGCGCTGGCGTCCATACCGCAGCATCGCTTCCTGGTACCTCTGGCGCGCCCTGGAGCTGTAACGGCGGGCGTAAGCCCGCTTATTGAGTGGATTGCGACAAGCGCTTGAGCGTCGCCTTGCTGTCGCGCTCGATCAACCCGGCTTTCAGCAATTCTGCCATTGCTTGCAAAATAGAATAGCGATCCGAGTAGACGAGCCGTTCAATTTCTTCATTCTCGAAGTCATTGCCCAGCAGGCGGAGAATATGTGTCGCCAGTGTTCCTTCATCCGGACCCAGTGTACAGTGGTCCGCGGCGCCGCTCTTCTTCGCCAGGCGCACGCGCGGCCAACCGACGGATTCCACGAGCGCGGGCAGTTCGTCCGAACGACGAGCGGCTTCCATCAGAAGCATCGTGATTGGTCGAGAGCTCAGAGTCACATCTTCAGATTCGGTCCATTCAACAGCTTCAAATGTAAAATCGAGCGGATCGTTGCGCGTGAGCAGCTCGTAAATGGCCGGTAGTCCGGTGAGATGGCAAAACTGCGCTTGCACCAGATGCCCGTTGCGTACGCCGACTTTCGCCACTTCGCGCTTGTTGTGGTCGGTTAAGATCAAAATACCTGTCTTTTGAGAACTGCTCAAGATTTGCAGAACATTGGACAGATCGAAAAACGCCAGATTGCCTTGAAGTCCTGCCGCCTGACCGGCGGCGCCACTGCCTTTGGTGCGACGGTCGCGAACGCTTAATACCGCTTCCTCGAGCGCAGGATATTTCTTCTTCAACACATCGAACAGTCCGCCGTCGAAGCGCAGCACAGTAGCGCCTTCAGGCACGCGTACCAGGGCGTGCCGCTTGTATTCATCCAGAATGCCGATATCGCCGAAGCAATCTCCTGCCGTTAAATAGGCGACGACGTTGCCTTCGCGAATTACTTCCACTGTGCCTGTGCGCACGATATAAATCGAGTCTGTCTGCTCCGATTCGGTCAGAATGATTTGTCCGGGTGCATAAGACACTTCTTGAAACTTGTCTGCGATGTTGTTCAGCGCAGGCACATCCATCGTCTTGAACAGAGTTCTTTCCAGCAAAAACTCGACCAGCTCGCGTCGTTTGACACCGCGTTTTTCGCGAATGCCACGTGCCGCGTGCATGAGCATGTCGGATTGCTGTTGATTGCCCAGCCCCTCTTGCAAAATTGCTATGTGCTCGAGGCTCTGCGCGATGTCCAAATGATCTTCGCCCAGGCATGCTTTGCGAATCTCCAGAGCGCGCCAGTGCATCGGCTCCGATTCGGCGAGCCGTTTCTGAATGTAATATAAGTGAGCCAGCTTGAACAAGCAGTCACCGAGCGTGGCGTTTTTATCTCCCGACGATTGCTTGAGAATGCCCAACGCGCGCTTGTAAGACGATTCGGCGGAAGCGAATTTGCGCGCGGTGCAATATTGATCTCCCAGGCGCAGAGCGATGCTGGCGACGCCCATGTGATTGGCGCCGAGAGCGCGTTCTGCCGCTGTTAATTCATCGGACGTTTCGATCAACGATTGCAGTTGTTGCGTCGTTACTTCATCCGGCTCCCATTGCAGCTCGCGCAGAGCGTCGTCGAGTGTAATGCCGATGTTGGAGATCAATCTCAAAGCTCTGGTGGCAACCTGCGCGGGCACGGCGCCGTCCTGGACAAGCAGTTGGGCTTGCAGAGCGGCTTTCAACACCTCAGGTGTGATCACGTTATTGCGCAACAATGCCTGACCGACAGGCGTTGCCTCTTTGTGTGATTGATCGAGAGCATCAGTAAGATCGTTGCTCGTCATCAAGTCCGCATCGACCAGCAATTCGCCGATGCGCTTGTGTTCTGCGGTTCTACCTTTACGCCGCCAGAAGAAGGAGAGGTGGCGCAATGCGGATTTGAGTTCGGGATTGTCGAAGCCGAGTTGCTTTTCGAAAATACGCAGCGACGACAGATAAAACTGCTCGGCTTCCAGCAGCTTGCCGCGCGCGTCAATTGTGCGCGCCAGTCGGAATAAGCTGCGAGCCACATCGAGGTGTTCGGCGCCCAGATCTGCCTGATTGATTTCTACCAGGCGCCAGCATAAAGGCTCGGCCTCAGAATAACGCTTTTGCAGCATGTACAGCTCATGCAGCTTTTCCAGCGCCGGCACCAGTTTGACGTGTTTGATGTTGTGCGCTCGCTCAAGCAGTTTGAGTGCTCGCCTGAAGGACTTCTCCGCGTCGGAATATTCGCGCACCTCTATGTACAGTTCGCCCAGCTGCATGCAAATGGGCACCAGCTCGCGTCCTTCGCTGCCGAGATCCTTCTCCATTTGTGCGAGCTTATAGGCGATCGCGCGAATTCGCTCGAGCTTTTCTTCTTCGTCCGGTATGGCGCTTTGAACCGTGGACAGCGCACGCGCCAGGGCGATACCGTCGCGGCGCATTATTCTTAAAGCCTGGATAGCCGTTTCGGGCTCAAGTTCGCCGCCGTTAATCAGAGATTGGAACTGCAATGCGGACTCGAGGTCTTCCATGCTCAGACATTGCATGAGCACAAGCATCTGGCCGATAAGCACGCCGCGGTTTTGAGCCTCGCTCAAAGCACCGGGCAGGCGGTCGGGATGAAGCATCTCCGATTGAATCAGGAGCTCTCCGATTCGAACGTGATGGCTCGGCTTTTGGGTCGGAGAAATGGGCATCGGCTAGGTGCAGAAAGAGGTAACGCCGAGCGTTTTATTCCTCGCTGCAGCCAGTCGTCAAACAAACTCTTTGGTTAGGGTCAAACATTAGAGCAGCCGGGTGTGACTTATATCAGAGATGGTGCTAAGCCGTCGATTTATGAGGGCGTGCGAAAGCGAGGATCTTTTGCATAGTGCGAATCATCGCACGCTGGCGCTTGTCGACCATTTTCTTGGCGATGGCGACCTCGAAGAAGCCCACCTTGTCGATTTCCGGCAACTTCGCTTTCATGTCGAACTGGGGCGGGCAGGCGCCCATAAAGCAATACATGCGCTTGGCGGTGCCATAGTCTACGTAGCCCAGAAAGTCCAGCTGGTGCAAGGTGACGTTGGTTTCTTCCTGGGCTTCGCGCCTTGCGCCCTTCTCAAAATCCTCTCCCGAGCGCACCCCGCCTTTGGGGATACTCCACAATGCCTTATGTTTGTCCGTTTGATGGACAAGTAACACCTGCAAGCGCTTATTGACGAATCGAAAAACGACGACGCCGGCGACCACTCGCATGGCGGTTGGATCTCCTGCCCCGTTGCGTTTGTTAGGCATTAAGCATCCTGTTGGACATAGCCCCGATCCGGCACCCCACTGCGCTATATTACTCTTGTGGTCGGGCGGCAAAACATTGTCTCACATGCGAAGCACCCGATTTCAAGCTCGGCAAGGGTGATGCGATGGAATATACCTGGTTTGTAATTGTCGCCATCGTGGCTTTAATATTTCTGCCGCCGATGTTGCTTTTTCGCCCTCTGATTAATGCTATTGCCAACCGCATCGCCGGCAAATCCGCAGATGCCGAAGAGGTCAAGCTGCTCAAAAAGCGCGTCGAAACACTTGAACAGTCACTTTCAAATATGCAGCATCGGCTGATAACAGTCGAGGATAACGGGGAATTTTCCAAAAAGCTGCTGGAAGACGCAGCGAAAAAAGCGACGGAAAAGAAGTCCTAGGAAGCCGAGGCAGTCGGGTGGTAATTCTTCAGCCGGTCGATGGCCTCATCCACGCTTATGGCTTTCATGCGAATTTGTCGCTGCGTGGTCAGGGCCAATCCGACGATATCCGGCACTACGACGCCGGTTTGGATGAGCACATGGCCCAGCGGTACGCCGATTTCACCGGCAGTGAGCAGTGCCCATGCCAGTCCTTCTTCGCTGAGATATCCGGAGGCGACGAGCAGCTCGCCGAGCCGATGCGTGAGGTGTTGTTTGGCGATGCCTTCTTTGGATAGGGCATCGTCTATAGTGGCACCCGTTTTGTAGATGCGGCGAATGATTTCTACGGCTGTATCCAGGCTGATTAAACCTTCGAGCACCAGCGACTGTACCTGAATGGCGCTGAGAAGCTGGTCACGACCTATATCTTTCGATTGAAGAAGAATCTGTCCCAGCGGCAGTCCAAGTTGACGCGCAAGATCAACCCTCTGATTCATTTGTCCGTCGGAAACGACGCCGGCGCGTACCAGCAGTTGCCCGATCTTGATTTGATCTTCGCTCATATTAGAAGTCCCGGCCTCCGCGCCTTACATGCCCCATCAAACGCGCCGCCAATCTTGTGCCGCGCCCGGGTCTGCAAGCAATTTTAACAGTCGCAAGCCCTGAAACTGTCACGGCCGCGTGAAGAGAAATCCTGGTGACCGGTGATTTAATGGACGGATCGTGTGTTGAACTTGTGTAACCCACGGACCTCTGAACTTTAGTTGAACCAATCCAGGAAGCGGTGGAATAAACCGTGTTTGCGACGTGGGGGCGCCGGTTCCGGCTCACGCTCGGGCGCCGGTTGCCTGGCGTAGCCCGAATCTTGCTGCTGGTTCGTTCCCCAATGATATTCGCGCACTCCTGCAGACGGCTCATGTCCGAAGAGATTGAACAGGCGATTAAAAATGTCGGCCGGTGTCGGGAAGACGTGTAGCGGCTCGGTTTCGTCCATTAGTGGATGTTGGGGCGGGGTGAATTCACCAGGCGGGATGTGGTGCTCGCGGTAGAAGGCGCGCATATAATCCGACCAGATGCCGGCCATAACGGTGCCGCCGCTCGCGTGCCCGGGCACGGTTTTATTGTCGTCATTGCCGCCCCAGACGGCAGTGACCATGTCGGGGGTAAAGCCGATAAACCAGAGGTCCTTGGCGCCATCGGCGGTGCCGGTTTTTCCGGCAACCGGGCGGTCGAACAGTCGGGCTCGTGTACCTGTCCCCCGTTCAACAACGTCTTGCAGTGCGTCGACCAGCTCAGCCACAGGCTCAGCATCGAAGACGGGCTTTTGCTGCTGTTTGAATTCTTTGAGGACGTGCCCTTGCATGTCCTCGATGCGGCGCACCATGATGGCATCCATATAGACGCCACCGCGCGCCAGCGTGGCATAGCCATTGGCCATTTCGAGCGGTGACACGGCGGAGCTGCCCAGCGCCAGCGAAAGATTGGCATCCAGCGGCGACATGATGCCGGCCTGGTGTGCGACGTCGACTACGGTGCCGGGTCCTACCGCTTGGGCCACGCGGACGGCAGGGATGTTGCGCGACAGTGCGAGCGCCTTGCGTATGGTTATTGGTCCGAGAAACTGTCCATCATAATCGCGTGGTCGATAAACCGGAGACCCAATCTGCCGTATTTCAAGCGGTTCGTCGTCCAACATGGTGTCCGGGGCAAGCGTTCCCCGCGAAAGACCCGCCAGGTAGACGAACGGTTTGAAGGCTGAGCCTGCCGTATGCGGGCTCAGGGCTCGATTCCATTGGTTGCTGTCATAACTGCCGGCACCGCCCACGATGGCAACCACGCCGCCGTCGGGCACCGAGATTGATACCAGCGCGCCCTGATTTATTCCATGTGGCGCATGTTTGATCCCCGTTGCCAGTGTGCGTTCTGCCAAACGCTGGGCGGCGGGATCAAGGTAGGTATAAACGCGATAGCCGTGCGTGTAGAGATCGTTGTCGCCGAGTTCATGACGAATCAACTGAATTACTTCAGCGGTGTAATACTTGTACCGGCTCGCGGAATTCGTTTGCGGATGAAACTGCAAATTCTCATTGCGCGCGTGCTCGAGCTGATCGTTGGTGATGAAGCCCAGCTCTCTCATGCTGTTGAGCACGATGTGCTGGCGGGCAATCGCATGGCTGCGATTGTCGCCGCGAGAAAGCTCCGATGGCGCTGTGACCAGTCCTGAAATAAAAGCGGACTGCGCCAGATCGAGTTGCGCGGCATGTTTGCCGAAATAATCTTCGGCTGCGCGTTCGATGCCGTAAGCACCATTGCCGAAATAAACGCAGTTCAAATATGCTTCCAGAATTTTTTCCTTCGAATAGCGTTTTTCCATGGAGATTGCCATGGCTGCTTCGAATACCTTATCGAGCAGGTTGCGTTTCTTCCCCTCGAAGTATAGGTTTTTAACCAGCTGTTGGGAGATGGTCGAGCCGCCTTGCAAGGCGTGATGCGCGGCAAGATCAACCACCACCGCGCGCCCAATGCTGATCAGGTTGATGCCGTCATGACTGTAGAAGTCGTGATCTTCGGCCGCGATAATCGCATGCTGCATGTTCTGCGAAATTTCTTTGAGCGGCACGGGCTCTTGGTCGCGTTCACCGAATATGGTGCAGACCTTGTTGTCGTTGCGATCGTAGATGGCAATTCCCTTGCCCCAGACAGGCAACTGCGGTTGCGGCATTCCCATCAGCGTCAGCGCGACCGACGGCAATAGCGTAACAAAGGTAAAGACACCGACAAACAAAAGTAGAACGGAGGTGACAAGCGGGCGCACGAGCATCCGCCGCAAGGGCTTACGGACGTTGGCACGTTTTAGCTGTCGATGAATTGTCGAGCGTGGATTCATTTTGTAGAGGCGGCGATTTGCCGCTCAGTTGGGCAAAATGCCCGTTATTACCGGTAGACGTGCCCATATGGTTGAGGTTCCAGATTGACGCCGGCTTGAAATTCGAGACCCACGGCAATCGGCTCTTTGTCGCAGAACGGTGGAAACGGACCCGCTTGCGCGACCGCTTCCACTGCGGCTTGGTCCGCGCTTGCCACTTCCGATGAAGTACTTACGTGGACATCAGCAACTTCGCCTGACGGTTGGATTTTAAAAGCGACAACCACGTGCTCGCCACGATCTTTGCTTAATGGTGACCAGGTGTTACCGACGCGCTCCTCTACCTTGCTGAGATAGGGCGCCAACTCGGCGGGCGCGGACGCCTGCGCCGGACCATCTTCTCCCCACTCAGACACTTCGAGCAGACAACCTTGCTTTGACTGCGCCACTTTTATGCAAGTCAGCTTGCTGTCTGCCATGCCGTGGCCGGTTGTTTCAACGACGACCTGGCCTTTTTCAATCGAAATGCCCTGGAGTTGGTCTCTATCATCGAGACTGTATTCGGCGATTTGAACCAACTTGCCGTTGTTTTCCTTGACGAAAACGAGCTGCTGCAGCCAGCCGAGCTCAGGTGTGCAGTAGGCCAAATGCACTATTGCCGTCGGCTGCTTTTCGCCTGCAAGGTTGCCGAAAACGGCTCGGCCGAAAACGACCTCCACTCCGTCATGCTCACCGTGCCCGTCTTTCAGGTCGACAGGCGTGTAGCCGCAGGCGAGATCAGGAATCAGATAGCTGCCGTTTTTCAAATGATCGAGCGTCAATGCGCTAGCCACGCGCTTTTGCAACGGCGCCCGTGAGCCCGCTGGGGTATGGACAAGAGCGGAGCGCGGGCGGCTGGCCTGCGTTTTCTGCTGCTGTGTGCCTGCCCGGCAAGGCGCCGCGGAGATGCCGATCACAAGGGCGAGGGCGATGGTCGTCTTTTTCATATTTGGAGTGCGCATGGTTCACCTCCAGCGGGGCTTGAGCCCGCCGGTGCAATTTGTTGGAGTCGGTTGAAACGATTGGGTATTCCCAATGCTTAGATTACTTCGCCCGTGTTACAAGCGCATGCGCAGGGCGTTAAGGGCGAGTAAATAGCGCTGACATTCCGTGTAAGCCGCTGCGCGCGAATCAAAACAAAAAGCCCCGAAGGGCTCTTGCAGAGGTGCGTAATCCCGATTCTGACTCACGGGATGCTTGATGTCAAGAAGGTGCTGGATAAGGGCGCAGCAGACCAAATCCAGCATCCGTTTGCCGATTCGTGTCCCGATCATGATTCGAGTCACTTTTAGTTCATTACATTGCTTTACGTTCTTGCTGCGGCCGCTCCTTAGGAGGAGGTAGCTGATGAACCGCCGCCGGGTTGCGACGCATCAATGTGCGCTGAGCTCTGCTCGCCACATAGGCGTTTTCGTCCTCAGTCAGCTGATTGAGCATCTTCGCCGGCAACGCCGGATTCTCAGCCATGCGATAGCGTATGTCCACGTCGCCACCGCTAAGCATCTGAAGCAAAATCGGCAACGGTGTGGCTTTGTTGTCTGCCACTGCCACTCGTACTTCGCTGTCTTGGTGGGCGGAAAGCGTCTCTAGCGTTGGCGCCGGTGTCTGAGGATTCTCAGCAATCCTTATAAGTAATTGGCGATCATCAAACGATGCCAGATACTCGAGCACTTCCGGCGGTGTCTCTGGATAAGTGGCCATTGTCCAACGCAAAAACGTCGTATGTGAATGCGTTTCTGCAGAGTTCTCCGCTTGTTCGACAAGCGAGATCCACAGAAGTCTGCGCAAGGCAGTTTCTATATGTTCAGGCCACGTGAATTGCATGTAGAAATCAAATTCGTCATGCTCTTGCGAAATGCGATCGTCTTTTTCATTTTCAGCAAACATATCCACCCTTCTCTGTATAAATGTCTAGTCAAATCGGCGTTTGGCTGCTTGCTCTCTTCATTCCCTTGACTTCGAAATTATCCGTCTAGGGATTGCGCCAATGTAACGTGGGAAAACCCTTCTGTTAGTAAATACCTGTGACGCAAGTCCAACTTTTGCGTTGGAGATTTCCAACTGATGTGTTGGAAAAGTGGTGGCATTGTACGGAACTCGTGTCATCGCGCGGCGTCGCTACCGGCGCATATGGCTGTTTTGTAGCACTACAGTGGAGTGCCGATGAGGAGGCGCGTATGTCTGAAAAAGATTTGCATAGCCCTGATGAGCGTTTTGAGGTGGTCACCAAAGGCAATACGCGAGAGCTTACGGCAGCGCAGAAGAACCGTCAGAAGCCTGAAGACATCCGCTTGAAAGATGAAACAACAGCCGCGCCGGAAGATGATGACGATGATGAGTAGCCTGCGGTGCTACATCAAACGATTTATTAGCGGAGGCTGTGCTCGCGATTCGCAGTGCCATCATATATGGTGCGCTGCGTGTTCGCGCTTACTGCTTGGTTATGCGGACTTTTGTTGATCCTCCGAAGCATACAGGTTCGTCTGCGGCGTGAATTGATGCTCGTTTCCGGCAGATTCCCTCTTCATTAGATCATCGCGGCGTTTATCCAAGACCGGTCCGATGGCGCCGAGATCGACATCGGCAAGCTGCACGAAGATCTGCAGTTCTTCAAAGCGAATGTGATCTTTAATCTTGTCTGCCAGCTCCAAGAACTGTTTTTCGAACAGGTCGGGGTCACCATCTAGATCCAGCGTGCGAATCAAACTATCGATGGATGCATGTTGCCGGACGGATCTGTCAATGAGAACGGCGACCGACGGCTTGGCGGTCTTCACATACGGGTAGAAAATCTCTTCTTCCAGATGCGCATGAACGGCCAGTTCATTAAGCGCTGTCATGGCGAAGCTCTTTTTGTGCGCCGGCAGATACGATTGATCGAACTGCACGAAGTAGTCGTTGAGCCGCTTGTGGTCCAATTGCAGCATCTTCAGTACGTACTGTCTGGTTTGATTGTTTAAATCCATACTTTGACGTTCCAATCGATTGCTAATGAGATTCGGATTGATGACGATCCAGGAACTAAAAAGTTAACAGCCCGTCTCAGCCGTCGCCCCCCTATAGTGGAGCGAGGCATTATGGAAAAGACAGGCCTAGCGCAGAGTGCTTACCAATTCCTCTGTGATTTCAAAGCAGAGCTGCTGCACCAAATTTACGATCTCAACTGCCGCAATGACGGCGAGCTACAAGATGGGTTCAATCCGTCTTTTGTCGATGACGGTTGGGTTGGCTTGAAGGGATTCGCCTGGGGCTTCGTCATGCATTTCGATGACCCTGTGCGCATTGACATGACATTTGGTCCGGATTGGCCGTTCACCGGCTACCGCCAGACCTTCGTGGCCCAGGAAGGCAATCCCAGCTTGACGTGGACCAACCAGGACCGACCGCAAGAAATCTATCTGAACGCCGAGCAACTTGCGCGGTTCGGACTGCGGCGACTGGCGTCTAAAGTCGGCGACGAGTGGATCTTCGAAAGCGGAGTGCCGCAGACTGTGACCATGTCCCACAATCCGTATTACGGTGTAGATCTCACTGGACAAGCGTAGTTTGGCCGCTTCACTGAAATTTTCCCGGCGCAGTGTGCCTTCGCGCTCACTATAAAAACTTGCATCAGATGCAAGTTGTCTCTTGGCACGCGAATAACGGCATGGCACCGGGACATCGAATAGGTGAGATGGTAATGAATCCGCGCGCTTTCGTTGACGTTTGCATCTGAGGCAAGTTTTTATAGTGCCGCGCGGGCTCGTGCATGCCTGGCGGCGGAGCGTGCGTCAGGCCGGAGCAGCCGGCGTGGATGGCGCTGCCGGTGCCGTCGGTGCCGAGTCTTGCGCCGCAATCACCAGACAAGTAACGGCCAGTACGATTGAAACTACCGTCATCAGTAGCGTGCCTATTGCTGATACCACTCTCAAAGACGGACCAGCAAGGTCGATTAGATGCAAGAGCATCGTCATCAACATTGCCGGCGTCATCGCCATTGCCGAAAGGCGCATGCCGGTGCCATACGTAATGGCGACTTGCTTATTGGAAAAAATCATTTGGGCTACCCCTGCATAAATCAGCATTTGGAACAGGTGCCCGAGAAAAAGTGCCGGCACTGAGATCGCAAATAGACCGAACGGAATCCAAAAGATGGCGGTTTGGATCCAGTGCAGGATGTCTGTCCCGTTGAACGATGCTTTGTCCCACAGTCCTTTGAGATCGGCAAACTGATAGGTCTGCGGCTCGGCTGCGCTTGAGGTATTAGGACTGCCCAGGTAGAGAACATCTTTCGTAATGATGATAGGCGGGTTGGTGCCTGCATCAGCGAGCTTGGGGCTGCCGGTGTCATCGCGAAATTCGGCAACCACGGTGCCCTGCGAGTCCTTGATTTGATACGGACAAGGCTTATCTATGCTCACCTGTCCGTTGGCAAACGTGATTTGGGGAACCTGCGAGAGGAAAATCGGCAAATTCTTGTCGTTGGATGCTTGGCTGCAAGTAACTGCAATGGGCGCGACGGCAAATAGGGAGGCTATGAAGCACATGACGAACATATACAGTATGCCGCTGCCTTTCCAGTTGTGAAGCACATCGGCGTAGAAGCTCTTGTTGTACCAGGCACCGATCGGCGCCTGCCATATCGAGTATTGCTTGCCGCTCGAACTTTCCACTTTATTTGCTCCCTTCATCTGCCGCCGTATGTGGTGGCATGGCCTTCATCAAACTGTAATAGACACCCAGAGATACGAAGAATCCCACAAACCAGCCGTAATCATAGAGAATCTTCAGCGGCGGCACAACCACGCCTATCCATGCGCATGTGCAGCCGGCGACAGTGGCTACGACCGCCGGTATATTCCACCCGCTGTGGTATTTGTAAGTGCCGTCGGGCAGGTACAAATCGGCAAGCACCAGATTCTTCCGTTTGATTAACCAGTAATCGGCAATCATAACTCCGGCGATAGAGCCGAGACCGCCGGAGTATCCGACCAACCATTGAAAAATATATCCGTTTGGATCCGCAATCAATTTCCATGGTTGCATCA
>DATNQY010000093.1:0-9267 GCA_036703785.1 Candidatus Obscuribacterales bacterium | reverse complement strand
CAGTATCTTGAGCAAGAGCAACAACAAGGATATGTTGACCAGGCGGCGCACACTGTGTTTTTCAAACAGCCCGTCTCGGCGATGGTGGCCCAGCAAATCGAGTCTAAAGTAGAGAAGTTTCTTGTCGCATCGCTAGCACGGACTTTACAAAGGTCATGCTCGATAGAAGTGAGGTACGATGCAAGTGGACCGTGTCTTGAAATGCGCTTTCCGACGCCGATAAACAGCAAGAAATGGATGGACGAGTTTTACGCTATTCAGATCGAAATCGATGCCCAGCTGTGTCAGATCGATACGTTTAATGGATTGCATTGGAGACCGCCCAACGGGCGGTAGGTCGAGCGCATTTCTTGTGTGGTCCATGGAAAAGTGCGGATAACAACTTTAAGATGCAAACTTCTGCCGAGAAGGATAACTTGCCAGACCGCCGAGCCGCATCGTCCCTTGAAGGACTTTCGGTCGGTGATGCCTTTGGTGAGGCGATGTATGCCGAAGATACCTCATTACGATCCTTGCCAGCCGGCGAGTGGAGTTATACCGATGATACAGTAATGGCCTCGTCAATCGTTTGGTGCTTGCGAAAATTCGGGCGCATAAATCAAGATAAGCTCGCTCAAAGCTTTGCGGAGCAATATAGTCCCGGACGTGGCTATGGCAACGCTATGCACGATCTGCTTTTGTCCATAAGGAGCGGCAGCTCCTGGACTGCAGCATCGAAGATGCTGTACGGCGGTGCTGGTTCGATGGGCAATGGCGCAGCGATGCGTGTGGCGCCACTAGGGGCTTATTATGCCGATCAAATCAATTCAATTCCAGAACAAGCGATGTTGTCGGCGATGGTCACTCACGCACATGTCGACGGAATTGCCGGAGCCATAGCCGTTGCGCTAGCTGCAGCGTACGCATGGCGTAATGAGGCGGACCAACGCACATTGGACGTCGCCAGACGGATCGCTGAACCCCTTCCCGAGTCACGTGTACGCCAACAAGTACTCATGATCTGCAACGTGCCGGACAATGCTTCGGCTACTTTGGCCGCCTCGATTCTAGGTCGAGGCGAACGCAGCTTGGCATCAGATACGGTGCCATTTTGTGTTTGGGCAGCATTTACCTTCATTGACGATTATGAGGAAGCACTATGGTCGACAGTATCCGTAGGTGGCGACGTCGACACTAATTGCGCTATCGTTGGTGGCATCTTAGGCGCAAAATGCGAGAGAACACACATTCCGTCACTTTGGAAGAACCGCCGTGAGCCTCTCCCGAATTGGATTTGGTATTAACATCACTATGCCAATGTTGTTAAGTCGCACTCGGAAGGGCGTAATTGTGGGGGATGCAATGGGACTATTCAATTCTCTGCGAACAGAGGCACGATGTCCCATTTGTGGTTGGGAAGGCTTCTTCGAAGTTCAATTCAAATCCGGACATACCGACATACCAGACTACACACGTACAAAATCGGAGATCAGAGCTGGCCGTGGAATTTCGGGCCGCTAGCTAAGTGACCTTCCTCCCGGAACGCCACCGCCGGCGACACTACGTTCGCAGCTTGCCATTCGAGACGTTCGCTTTGTGCCGCGGTTCGTTGAACAGGCGCGATGTAGGCACGCAGTCGGCGCCGCAGAATCAGCTACAAACGTTGAATGCGCCGCGCGTTTTCCGTAATTTGCCGGAGCTCTCTGTCCAATGGATGGAACGAATCACGAATGCGAAGGACGGCAATGGCGAGATCCTCACCGATCGTTACCATCACGAGAAACGCCGCCACCGCGAGTATGCCAATGATTTGAATGATGTTATCCCTCAGCCACCGATTTTAAGCAGCGATACGCAATACACGCATAAACAATGATCACTGCCGACAATGCCAGCTCCGGATACGTAATCAACGCCTTCAACGCCGGCTTGCCGAAAAGATCAACCCAAAAAATGCCTAAGCTCGTGGAAATCATCGAATTGCCTCCCCTAACTAGACGAGTACATCCTGATGCACCAAAGGCTAAGAAGCCGTTAAGCATGGACTAAGGACCGGTTAAGACGCAGACGCGAAGCGGGATTTTCATGTAAATTGGGGATATGAACGAGACAGACAACGGATATAACGGCAGCAAAGCCCAAATGATTTTTGGACTCCTGGTTGTCGCGCAGCTGGGGCTTTCCTTCTGGGCATGGGGACAGATTCCGCCCGATAAGTTGGTGCCCGTCCATTGGGGTCTCAGCGGCAAACCGGACGGCTTCGCTCCGAAAGGTTTAGCACTCTCGCTGGTGCCCGTGATCATGGCTGTCATGCTGCCACTGCAGTCCACATTGCAATCGAAATTTAGTGGCGAAAAACATAAGCAAGCGAGCGTAATCGCGTACGTCAGCTCCATCGGTCCAGGCGTATTCTTGACTATTGTGCATGGCATTCTCGTCTTTTCCGCACTCGGGTATGTCATGCCGGTAACCACGATAAGCGGAGTCTCCGTCGGAATACTTTTGTGCGCGTTGGGACTAGCTACAAGAACACTTCCCGGCGACAGCAAACTCAGCGTGAAAACGCCGTGGGCACGACGCAGTGAGACTGTGGCCCAAAAGACAAACGCCTTCGGCGGATCGATGCTTTTATTGATGGGACTCGGAGCAATTCTGACTGGTGCAACCGGTAATATGTACCTGTTTGTCATTGTCATGTCGGCAGGCGCCTTAGCCGTCGTCGCCGGAAGCTATGTACTCTCATGGATGCTATGGAAAAACGAAAGCAAATAATGCAGGCTGGTAGCCTGCGCTCCTCTACGAAGTCGTTCCTGCTCTCGGGGGCACTCCAAGCATTGCTGGTGTGCGCAGCCGCGTTCGTTGCGCCAATAGCTTGTCCAAAACCGCAGCCGTTGGTGGCACCGGATTCGGTGACAGCTTACAAAGATCTGTTCTACGTTCCAGGCAGCCATAATCCTAAGCAGGCACTCGATCTATACATACCGAAGGATCATCGCGCGGGCGAAAAATTGCCGCTGATAATTTGGGTACACGGCGGCGGATGGCTTGGCGGCGACAAGTCGGAAAACATGTGGATGCAGATCGTGAAGGGCGGATTTGCCGCCGCCAGTGTCAACTACCGATTTACCGACGAAGCACAATTTCCCGCACAGATATTTGACGTTAAGGCGGCCGTGCGGTGGCTGCGCGCGCACGCGTCCGAGTATGACATCGATCCAAACCGAATTGGAGCCTGGGGTGCCTCCGCCGGTGGGCATCTCGTCGCGCTGCTTGGCACCAGCAGCGGTATCAAGGAGCTCGAGGGCGATGAGGGCAATCCGAGTTTCTCCAGTCGAGTGGAAGCAGTTTGCGACTATTTCGGACCCAGCGATTTGGTAGATGTTCTCGATCAACGCCAACGCCAAACAGGGAAGGCACCGGTTGAGCCACTCGTGGACAAGCTGCTCGGCGGCACGCCCGCCGAACGACCGGAGAAAGCAAGGTTGGCCAGCCCGGTGACCTTTGTCACGAAGCATGCTCCGCCGTTCTTAATCGTGCATGGCGATCGCGACCCCATCGTGCCGTTTCAACAGAGCCTTGAACTTGCAGAAACGCTAAAGAAACACGGAGTGGAATGCTCGCTGATTATCGTGCGTGGAGGTCTTCACGGCGATTTCAAAGGACGCCCCGACATCCCCAAAACTACAATTCAATTTTTCAAAGATAAACTCACAACGGAGCGCAAATAGACGGATGCACTCGGTCTGTCCCAAAACCAATTGGATATCGGTGGCTCTGATGGTGGCATCGACCATAGGCATGAGCACGTATCCAGCCTATGCATCGGAAGCTAAGCCACCCGTTCCAGTAGAGCAGCTGATGAAACTGGTTTTTCCAGACATAACCGCCAAAGGCACAGCGCATAAGAGCGTGCGAATTCACCAGATAAACAAGGAATACGATCCCTCCCCGATAACAGGCGAGGTGTCCGTGCAAGCGGGATCGTCCAGATTCGTCAGTAACAACGGGCGGAAGGATCTTCTGCTGGAACTCGACGTCGAGCATCATGATGATGCCAGTGCCAACCCTTTTGGCGGCGAAATACTTCTGGCGTTGTATCAGCTATCACCGAAGCCGCGCCTTCTCGATGTGCTCGATGTCAGATGCGATCGCGAGGGCGGACTTTGGGACAAACCACCTATGTTGCATGCCGACAAACAAGACAGCCCGATTTATTATTTCGCCCACTTAAACGCAGGCGAAGATCACTACGGACTCGAGATACTGGAAATCGTGAAAAATAAATTGGTCGAATCCGATGCCGGTTTGCCACTGTCTTTCAGCGCCCGCGGCGAAAACACGCAAATCGTCGAATCACCGTCGATAAAAATGGTGCCAAACAGTAATCCAACCGCCTATATGTTCAGCATGAAGGTGATTGGCAAACATCTCCAACCGGATTCCGATGAAGTTAAAGATCAGCAGACCAAGCTTTTCACCGCCAAGCTTACGGCATCAGGCGGACGTTGGGGATGCGACGGATGCGGGCGCATAGCCAAGCAGATTGGTGCCATGGAAAATAAATTCGGGTTCGACAACTAGCCACTGTCCCACTGTCCACAAAACGGCGCCGACGATCGAAATATCCAGGCAGTTGGCCATGTCTATGGAAGGTCTGCACCCAATCTAGGTTTCAGCCCAGCAATTCCAAGGTCAGCGTAAACAGCGTGCGCAACTGCCGAGTATGCGAGCTCGTCCGCTTTGCCAGAAAACTCTCACAACCAAAGGTCGGAGGACGGTATGAACAAGGCATCAATCAAGTTAGCTGCACTCGCCTCGGTGGCAGCCGGGGCCTTGCTGATACCGCTGGTGGCGCAAGCTCACGGCGGTGGATTCGGCGGGGGAGTACACTTTGCCGGAACGGTGAACGTCCATGCAGGCGCCTCACAAGGCAAGTCTGGTGGCACCGGCGGCAACCTGCCAAATAGCGTCCGCGGTGGCGCCGCGCCAAACAGCGTGCGTGGTAGCAATCTAGGTAACTCAGGCGGTAACCAGGCATTCAACATGTTTAAAGGCGTTGGCGGGTTGGGCGGTGCAAAGACCAACAACAGCAACAATAGCAACAACGGCGGCAATAACAATAACGGCAACAGCGGCGGCAAGGACCAGCATGGTCCCGGCGGCGGCGACGATAAAGGCAAAGATCACCACGGACCCGGCGGCGGCGATGACAAAGACCATCACCACCACCACAGCTCGAGCAGCAGCAGCGGCAGCAGCAGTGGCAGCAGCAGTGGCAGCAGCAGCGGCAGCAGCAGCGGCAGCAGCAGCGGCAATAACGGCGGTGGTGGTGATGATGATGACAACGGAGGCAACAACGTCAACGTAAATTCGAACACCAACGTCAACGTAAATCCGAACACCAACGTCAATAGCAACTCGAATAACAATGCAAACGACAACTCGAACACGAACGATATCCATATAACGATGTAGTTCGCGGATGGGCCACAAATGATGAAGGTAGGGGCGGCACGAATGCCGCCCCTACCTTCACTGCACTCTCTTGTTCGCCTACTCTTTGCGTTCGGTGAGTTCGCTATTCAGCTTATCCACGAATGTTTCGAGCGACATGACGCCGCCGCGAGTTTCATCTCGACGGTGCCGCACCGACACCTGGTTATTCTGAACTTCTTTGTCCCCGATAACCAGCATGTATGGAATTTGTTCCATCTGCGCTTCGCGAATGCGATAGTTAATGGTCTCCGCTCGCTCGTCGAGCTTGACGCGGAAGCCATGACCTCGTAAACGCTCCTCGATCTGACGGGCGACGTCTGCATGCCTATCAGCAATGGGTAAAATCGCCACCTGTGTAGGCGCCAGCCAGGTTGGGAAAGCACCGGCATAGTGTTCGATCAAACCGCCGCAGAAGCGCTCGAGCGATCCGAGCACCGCGCGGTGCACCATGATTACCTTGTGCCGCTGTCCGTCTTCTGCGATGTAATTAACGTCGAAACGATTGGGCAGGTTGAGATCGACCTGGACGGTTGGTCCCTGCCATTCTCTACCAATAGCGTCATAAAGCTTGAAGTCAATCTTCGGCGCATAGAAGGCACCACCGCCTGGATCCACCTCGTACTCCATATTTTTGACTTTCAGCGCCGCTTCGAGTTTTGCGGTGGCAAACTCCCATTCCTCATCTGAGCCCAAGGCATTCTCCGGCTTGGTGGCCAAATATGCCTTGTAGGTATAGCCGAATGTACTCATCAGATGATCGATGAGATCAATGATGCCGATGATTTCCGCTTCGAGCTGTTCGGGAGTACAGAAGATGTGTGAATCATCCTGAGTAAATCCGCGCACGCGAAGCATCCCGTGCAACACTCCCGAGCGTTCATACCGATACACAGTGCCCAGCTCGGCAAAACGCAACGGCAAATCCCTATAGCTGCGCAGCTTCGAGTTGAAGATCATGATGTGCCCGGGACAATTCATCGGCTTCACCCGGTAGGGTTGTCCGTCGATGTCCATCGGCGAGTACATGTTTTCCGCATAGCTCTGCAAGTGCCCGCTCACCTCATACAGCATCTCGCTGGCAATGTGTGGAGTAAACACAAACTGATATCCGCGCCGGCGGTGCTCGTCGCGCCAGAAGTCCTCAATGGTGGCACGCACGGTGGCAAGGTTCGGATGCCAAAAAATCAATCCTGGTCCAACCTCTTCGTGCACCGAAAATAGATCCAATTGCTTAGACAACTTGCGGTGGTCGCGTTTTTCCGCTTCCTCAAGCCGTTTCAGATACGCTTCGAGATCCTCAGCCTTCCACCATGAAGTCGCATAGATGCGCTGCAGGTGTTCGCGTTTTTCATCACCGCGCCAATACGAGCCGGACACTTTCAAAAGCTTGAATGCTTTGATGTGTCCTGTGTTGGGCAAATGAGGACCGCGGCAGAGATCGTTCCAAACGGTGTTGCCGTTTTTATCCTGCATGAGATAGAGAGTCGGACTCTCGTTCTTGTGCTCTTCAAGCAGTTCGGCTTTGAACTTCTCACCTTGCTGCTTGAACTCCTTGATTGCCTTTTCGACGTCAGGAATTTGATAGCGCACAAGACGCTGTTGATCGGCAGCGATCTTTTTCATTTCCGCTTCGATCTGAGTGAGATCTTCTGTGGACAAAGTGTGCCCTGGAATTTCGAAGTCGTAATAAAAGCCATCGTCGATTGTCGGACCAATCGCGATTTTGGCATCGGGAAACAGACGTTGAACAGCCTCGGCCATCACGTGCGCTGATGAGTGCCGCAGCAGCTCGAGCGACTCCTTATCGTCCGGTGTCAAAATTTTGACCCGATCACCCGACTGCAGCGGGGTGTACAAATCCCGTATTTCGTCGTTGATAAGCAGCCCGACGGCTTTGCGCGCGAGACTGTTGGAAATTGACTTGGCGAGATCTGCGCCGGTTTCTCCTGGTTGGAAAGGGCGCTTCGAACCGTCCGGAAGGACGACGTAATTCTCCATATCTACCATTGACATAATTAGCTCCTGTTTAAGCGACATCTACAAACTGCCGCCGGGTAGGCAATTTTAGCAGGCGGCACGCGCCGATTCAGGGCGTCTTGCTCAGCCGATCAGACAGGACAATGCATTGTTGAAATGCCTAAGAGTCACTGCTGTGGCTGCAGACGCCCTCTCGCGTTCGCGTGCAAATAAAGTAATTGACGGTGCCGGCGCCATCGTTGAGCGCGGCATGCTCGATGTGAGCCGGCAGCGTGAGCGCGTCTCCGGCTTCGAGCTTGATTTCTTGCTGGTCGATCGTAAACGTGATGTTACCCGAGGCTACTACGATGTACTCATCGTGCGGGTGACTGTGTGGTCCGTAATACCGACCCGGCCTGTCGTGCCAGGGAATGATGGTATAGCCCTCGTGCGCAAGCTGGTGCTGCAGCTCGGCAATTTTGCCGAACTCGTATTTATGCTTGTGTATCTCCACGGCTGTCATGAGCATTACCTGCCCCAAGTATAAGGCATTCTGCCAACTAGGCAAAGTAGGGCGAAGACAGATGCCTTCCGCAACCTCGTGACAACCCCGTTCCGTAGCCTATTTCCGCGCTGCCGCCAATTTTTTCAGAAACTTCTGATGCTCGCGCGACTCAAGGCCTTTATGGAGCACCTCCAGCGACAATGTCTTATCGCGCGTCAACAATGCTTGCTCATGGATCCAGAATCCGGGCAGGACACTCGATCGAATAACGCCATTTTTTCCCGGCTTAAGCAGCTTGCTCAGCTTAAGGTCAAACCATCGCAACTCCAAAGGCTTCAAGCAGACCACAATGTACTCAATAACGCCGGCTAGTTGATAGCGCCGCTTTTTAGCGTGCAGATCTATCGCGCGGCTGCTGTAGGCGATTTCTCCGACAAGCTCCGGTGCACCGCTTATGTACTTCCCCTCGTAAGCATTCCCGGATTGCCCGTTGAATTCCGGCGAAATTCGCAAGATGACATCCGGCTGCACTTCGTCTTCCTCTCCGAGAATGACGGTGGCGTTCGTTCCTCCTCGAATACCCTGGGTGTATGTTTCGTAGACTGATGCTAGCCCAATCAAATCGAAATCGTGATCGCTATGTGGCTGCGACACTGGTTCTGAAACATAACAAATTCCCTGAATCAGTTCAGCGCGGAATCCTTCCGGCATCTTCTCGTACAGACCATGAAATTCGCGTTGATTCATGCAATCGCCATTGTGCAGAATTGATTGCATGTATTTCGCAGTGTTGTCCGTCGCAATCTTTGCCATGCTGATTCTCCTTGCGACCGTGCTTAGTTTTTCCATTATAGGCGCCAGAATCGCCGACGGAAGTTCGATCGGCATAGATTCATATCCGTTGCCTTTTCGACGATGCAAATTAAGATCGACCTACGCCCTAGTTTCCGTTGACGATGTGCAAGATTTCCTGGTACTCGACTGGATTCTTGAGATTTTTGGCCATCTCATAGAAATGTTGATTGCACGAATTAGCCACCACCGAATTTTTATGCTCGCGTTGGTACTTCATCGTGGCAATCACACTATTGAAATACTTCGCCGCATTCTTGGTATCGCCCGCTGAGTAATAGACGTATGCAAGCTGCACGAGCGGAACATTCATGTGCGGAATATAAGCCCATGACGCTGCGTGATTGGTTCCGAACCCTCCACGTTGCAGCAATGCAATTTGCTGCGACGTGAGTGCCTCGTTTTTACTTGCATTGATATTGCCACCACATGAAGGAACCCTGGGCGCGGTTGTCGATTGCGAGACAGAAGTTGCATCA
>DATNQY010000092.1:0-31408 GCA_036703785.1 Candidatus Obscuribacterales bacterium | reverse complement strand
CCGATCATCGAGCCGCCGATCGTCACTCCGCCCGTCACCGGCGGACCTCCGATCATCGAGCCACCGATCGTCACTCCGCCAGTCATCGGCGGACCTCCGATCATCGAGCCGCCGATCATCACTCCGCCCGTCATCGGCGGACCTCCGATCATCGTGCCACCGATCGTCACTCCGCCCGTCATCGGCGGACCTCCGATCATCGAGCCTCCGATCATCACTCCGCCTGTCATCGGCGGACCTCCGATCATCGAGCCCCCGATCATCGTTCCACCCCACGTGCCGCCGACCGATGATGGCGATGGTGATGATTGGCATCATTCGCACCACCATCATCGGCGAGTTCGACACTCACACGACATTGATGACGGATACGGTCGTGATTGGTATCGATATCAACTGCGAGCTGAAGCAGAAGCGGAAGCAATCGCACAAGCGGAAGCCAACGCTCTAGCTGAAGCTCAAGCTCGTGCGGAAGCGGAAGCAATCGCTCAAGCGGAAGCACAAGCTCGCGCCGAGGCGGAAGCTTACGCTCAAGCAGAGGCGCAAG
Source organism: Candidatus Obscuribacterales bacterium (assembly GCA_036703785.1). Classification (GTDB taxonomy): domain Bacteria; phylum Cyanobacteriota; class Vampirovibrionia; order Obscuribacterales; family Obscuribacteraceae; genus JADYXS01. Next base: position 30,861 of record DATNQY010000092.1, on the reverse strand, counting down.
CCTACGCCCAAGCACGCGCAGAAGCGGAAGCATCCGCAAAGGCTGAAGAAGAAGGCTACGCGCAAGCCGAAGCACAAGCTCGCGCCGAAGCGGAAGCCTTAGCTCAAGCCGAAGCTCAAGCTAAGGCCGAAGCTGCCGCCAGCGTACTGCCCTCCCCACCACTGGCGAGCAGCGACACTTCTCAAAATTCCGGGATAGGCAATGGTCTCTGGCAAGCAATGTTCCCCAGCAATGGCATGGCACACGGCTCCCCGCTCGGAAACATGTTCGCCGGAGCAGCGCGCGAAATCAGCGACCTTCTTCACCTTTCACCGCTCGGAGGCGCACTGCCACCAACTCTCGGTCACAGTCAATTTCCACATAGCCAATACCCTCACATGCCCGGGATAAGCCCTGAGGTTGCCCAAGTGCCAAACATAGATCGCCGTCCGGACAGCGATATCCATATTCCACACCATCACCATGAGCACGGCACAGCTCCGCATCTCGCGCATGACCCACACGCGCCCGAGTCGCACATCAACAAGCCCCACCATGCAGACAACACGCATTCAGAGGGCACAAAGTCAGACCACAAGCACGACTCGCGGCCGCACCACACATCGTCAGTTCACGAACAGGGCAAGCATCCCGATCACAAGCACGGTGTACAACCGCACCACACGCACCATGCACCTTCAAATCACGCAGGTAGCACAGACCCACACCACCAGCACCTCACCCATCCGGAGCAAACGCAAATCCCTCAGACTGCCCAATTCGGAAGCACGGTGCCATCAACACCGCTCGACCCCAGCAATCGTCGTGCAGCCATTCTAGGCGGCTTATTGACGCCGCTCTTCGGCGGCAAACGCATTCCACTGTTCGGCAATTCTGATCTTCCGCAACCAGGCAAAACTAGCGCTCTGCCTGCGAACATCGGCAGCGCAGCGGGCTCGACGGCGTCCGCCAATAGCCAAAGTTCTTCAAATCGAGAGAAGGGCGGCACTTCCCTGCCTACCCCCGGCAGCGTGCCGATTCAAATTGGCGACCTCACGTATGTGATCACGAAGGTGGAGATCGCAAACTCAGTGGGCAAGGGCTATCAGAAGAAGCAAGCCGAGGCTGGGACTACATACGTACTCGTGTACTACTCAGTGCGCAACGATGGAAGCGAGACCGTAAAACTGCCCGTGGATGATTTCACGGTCACCACTACTGACGGTACTTTCGTTAAGCCTGACAGCAAAGCGCGTGGCTTATTGCCGGCGGAAGACAGAGGTGGAATGTTTGAACTTGAAGTCCATCCTGGATTTGAGAAGAAGTCAGCAACCGTGTTCAAGCTTTCGTTGTCCCAGATGCAGAAGCATCCGGTCATGTACATAGGGGAACTCGAAGGTGTCCACTCCGTGCCTCTAATCCCCTTGTCCGGTTGGAAGGGACAAGCTCTCGCCAATTGGTCAGAAGCTCCATAAGGCACGCCCAACAAACGTGCATCGGTGGATTCTTCTTCCTAGCTAGCCTCGTTAGGTTCGGAAACGCACTACTAGTCGCGCAATTCCGGGCGCAGGTAGCCGCGCAGCTTGGAGCGATATTGCTCCGCCTGCCGCCTCAGCTCTTCCTGATGCCGCAGACGGATTTCCTCGGACTTGCGCTCGATGTCGCTGCGCAGCTCCGCTTTCTCCCGCAGGTCATCCAAAAACTTCTGCGCAGCTGAAGTGGCTCGCTGGGTGCAGATATCGATTGCCTGCCGATTGAGAGTGTCGCTCATCTCCCGGCGCATCATCTTGCGATCCAGCCAGCTTTCGTTGTCGGGTATGCCCCGTCCAGCGTCAAAAATAGAGTTACTGCTTGCCATCGGTTCGGTATCCCCCCGCTCTTCGATATCGAATCGGCTTACCAGTTGTAGTAGGACTACTGCCCAATTTTATGACATATCTCGTAATTTAGACAAACTAATTTAGTCTGCAATCCAGCCTTTTTCCCGTGGCGGCACAACATTAACTGCATCACATTAGTAACTGCGAGGATGGGTCACGTGGCATATACACCTTAAGCGGAGAGGTCATCCTGACGAATGGATTTAACTAGTCCTGATATGGTTTTATCGTATAAGGCCAACGCGTCACGCAACGGTCTTATGGTTGTCATCGGCTCCTCGCCTGTTTGGGCGATCTGGATGCCCTGGGTTATGTTCTGGCTGGCGATCACGGTCATTCAGGACCAACTTCAAAACACCTGGGATGTCCTGGGTTTGCTGATGTTTTTCCTGATGGTCTGCCTGAGTGCGGTCAGCACAATTTTTGTCTGCAAAGACAATCGTCTCGTGATTGGTGCCGCCGGCATCAATATCCCGGTGCGCTTCATTCTGCAGTCGTTCGGTCAAACCCGATTCAAATGGACGTGCCTGGACAAAATCGTTTTCGAGAAAGACGGCAAGCCCTCGCCGGAGGCCGACGAGATTAGCTTCCACTTTAAGGGCGGATTTACCGGCAAACGGTCGGTGCCAATGCGCCTCGACGGCTTCCAGCGGGAAGACATTCCAAAAATTCTGCTGGCGGTGCAGGCTTACGCACCGCAAGCTACGATCCTGCCGTCCTCTGATTCGGTGAAGGGCATTGCCACCAACCGCATCACCGCGCCTTTGAGTTTCACCAAAATCTGGGAAGAGGAGCTCAATAGCAGATTCGGATCGACTATCTTCGTGCCGCTCGAGCCGGGGCAGGAGCTACAGTCCGGACGGATCAAGATTGTGGGACAGATTGCTTTCGGCGGTTTGTCTGCCGTGTATTTAGCCAAAACCAGTGACGAGCAGCTCGTGGTTCTCAAGGAAGCCGTCGTTCCACTGAACGCCGACGAAGCCTCCAAAGCGAAAGCGCTGGAAATGTTCAATCGCGAAGCGAAGTTTCTCGTTTCGCTAAACCATGACCGCATCGCTCGAGTGTTCGATCACTTTTTGGAGAACGGCCATCACTACATGGTATTGCAGTATATCGAAGGCAAGGATCTGCGCACGTACGTGAAGGAAAATGGTCCAGTGCCCGAGCAGGTGGTGGCACGTTGGGCCAAGGAGATCGCCGAGATTCTGGTTTATCTCCATAATCTCAACCCGCCGATCATTCACCGCGACCTGACGCCGGACAACCTGGTGCTGGCTCGTGATGGCAGCATCTGCCTCATCGACTTCGGCGCCGCCAACAATTTCATGGGTACTGCCACCGGCACATTGGTCGGCAAGCAATCCTATATATCACCTGAGCAATTCCGCGGCAAGGCCTCGCCGGAAAGCGATCTCTATTCTCTTGGTTGCACGCTTTACTTCCTCCTAACCGGGAATGATCCCGAGCCGCTATCCGTCGTGCATCCGCGAGATGAAAAGCCCCAGATCGCATCCGACATGGACGCACTGGTTGCCGCGTTGACCGAGCAAGAGGTAATCGACAGAGCCAGGCCTTCGGCGGCGGTTCTCGAACGCATAGAAAAACTGTGCGCAAGCTTCGTCCCTGCAGAAACAGTTCCACATCATGGCTGAACAACCTCCCATCGAAAATAACGAGAAGCAGCAAGCCAACGAGGCGAAACACCTTCAACAGGTTGAGAAGCTTCGCAAGCGCAAAGAGCAAGAAAGGCAGAAAAGCAGCACCCAAATGCTGGTTGGCATTTGTATAGCCGCTATGATAGGCGGAATCGGCATTTTCGCGGTGGCAAACATGCCGCATTCGACCAGTCCGGTATCAACACCGCCACCAGAAGTGGTCGACCCGGTGAGCAACTACAATCGGCAGGACACGTTCAACCCATCCCATCTTTCGAAGATGCCGGACAACGTTTTGCAACTGGCGGGACTGCTCACCGGACTGGCCGCCGTAATTGGTGGCGGACTGTTCGCCTATACTCGTTTCACGCGCCGTAAGTACGTGCAATTCGACAAGATCGGAATCCTTATAAGTGATAGCCCCAAACCCGGAGAAGGCGATGCTCGCTTTATCCCGTGGGGCTGCCTTTACAGTATCGATGTCGTTTATCCCGAGAAGCAGCAGGCGCCCGATATTCAGGACGAGGGCTTCGCCACCATCGCGCGCGAGCATTTTGCTACGGCAGATCCACAACTGGTGTTTTACGTCGACGACGGCTCAACAGTGAAACTCAACTGGCGCGACCTCATTGCCTGCACAGAGGCTGGTTCGTTCATCAACGCTCTCAAGACATGGGCGCCCGATGCCCTTGGCGGCTGCAAATTGCCGGGTGAAGAAGGTCTGCACAATCTCGACAAAAACAACTACACGCAACTGTGGTTCAAATACTACTCGCAATCAAGTGACCGTAAACGCACGGCGCAGTTAATGCAGGGCGAAACGCTGCAGGATGGCCGGTACACTATCGCAGGCCGCTTGGGTAGCGGCGGGCAGGGCACCGCTTATCTTACGGTAGACAACCAGCCGACATCGGCATCATCTGCACCGGATGTGGTGCTCAAAGAATATATTCTGCCGGTACACCGTGGACAGCAGGTGCTGGAACAAACGGTGGAGAAACTGCGGCGTGAAGCGGACATCCTGCGCAAAATCGACCACCCGAACATAGTCCGAATGTTGGGCGAATTCGTCGAAGATCATCGTGGCTATCTGGTAATGGAATACGTAGCCGGTCGATCCTTGAAAGCGCTGGTTGCCCAAGAGGGGAAATTGCCGGAAGAAACGGTGAAAAAGCTGGCTTTGCAGATTTGCGATATTCTCCAGTACCTGCACGGCAAGAACCCACCAATTATCCATCGCGACTTGACGCCCGACAACTTGATTCTGCAGGACGACGGCATCGTCAAGCTGGTCGACTTCAACGTCGCCCACCAGCTCGAATCGCAAGCGACAGCAACGGTGGTCGGCAAACATTGCTACATTCCGCCCGAGCAATTCCGCGGCAGACCAACACCCGGCAGCGACATTTATGCTTTCGGCTGCACGATGTTTTACTTGCTTACAGGAGAAGAGCCGGAGCCGCTCACCGTCTCACGTCCGCGCGAGAAAAATGAGGCCGTTTCCGAGGAGCTCAACTATCTCGTGGCAGCATGCACCAGCATGGACGCGAACAAGCGTATCTCGACGGCAACCGAGGTCAAACGCATCCTCGACGACATCAATAACAATGGTGCCACCAAAGATCCCGGCGCCAAGTTGAGCCTCAAACAAGAGCAAAGAATCGAGGCATGATGTGGGATCCATGGAGTAGAAGCCCGGAATGCACTGCACGAATTGATGCGCTGAAATCGATACTGGCAGAGCAACAATCTTCACAGCCTAACAATTCGTCGAAAATCAGAAAACCATCTTTGCTCAAAGCGATCACAACGGCTTGGGGATTAACCGCGCTGCTCCTTTTCGTCTTCAACCCATTCAGCTTCGCCAATTTCCTGGTTCAACAAGTTGCCGGCAGGATAGCCGTCACAAGAATTCAGGTCTACCACCAGAATTTAGATCCCTCGTATAGATACTACTCCTACACCGATGCTTTAGGCCATTACCATGGCTCTCCTTATCAGCCATATGTCGTCCCGCTAACTGGCTTCGAAGACCTTTATCCACAAGTAGTTCGAATAGCCGACATTAAGGCCATACATCATGTTGCGGTGCCTCCGATGTCGGTTTCGCCTCAATCGCTCGTGAAGCACAAGCATGGCAAAATCTCCAGCGATGATTGGCACAAATTCGCTCAGGCGCTAGAACCTTTCTTAAAGATTGCCGGCTTCCTCGCCTTCATTTGTCTGTTCGCCAGCGCCGTAATGACGCGCCGGTACATACGCAAGAGCGAGCTTGGCTTGCTCGTCAGCGATTCACCCGATTTTCGTCCGCTCGGCACAACGGCAATTCCATGGGACTGCCTTAAACGGGTTACGGTTACCTCCGATTGGCTTGGTCGAGTACGATTCGACACAGATCACTCACCCGGCGTGGCGCACATCAGCTGGCATGACATAACCAGATCGATCGAACCGGGGGAGTTCATTGCGGCCTTGCGAACATTCGCACCGAATGCCGTGCAGAATTGCAAGTTTCCCACAGAAAACAGGTCGCTGAAGAGTGTCGACGAGCACACGTATACGAAGCTGTGGTTCAAGTACTACTCGACAGGAACCGAGCGCCAACGAGGCGGTCAATTAGCCGGAAGAGATGAACTGCAAGATGGCCGTTTCAAGATTGTGGAACGGCTTGGCAGTGGAGGACAGGGAACAGCGTATTTGGCGCTCGATCAAAGCGGGCTTCCGCCCGCTGCTACAGGAGCCATTGCAGAGGTCGTTCTAAAGGAATACATCCTGCCGGTTCATAGGGGCGAACAGGTGATGGAGCAGAGCGCAAAGCGGCTGCGACTGGAAGCGGATTTGCTGCAAAAGATTGACCATCCGAACATTGTGAAGCTTCTCGATGAGTTCATTGAAGATCATCGCGGTTATCTCGTTATGGAGTACGTTCGCGGCACGCAACTTAAGACCCTGGTGACGCAAGAAGGCCCACAGCCGGAAGCAACCGTTCGCGAGCTCGCGTTGCAGATCTGCGACATTCTCGAATATCTCCATGAGATGGATCCACCGATTATTCATCGCGACTTGACGCCCGACAACTTGATTCTGCAAAGCGATGGAATCATCAAGCTTGTCGACTTCAACGTCGCGCATCAGCTTGAATCGGTTGCTACCGCTACCGTCGTAGGCAAACATGCTTATATTCCACCAGAACAATTCCGCGGAAAGCCCACGCGCCAGAGCGATATTTACGCGTTAGGATGCACGCTGCACTTTCTTCTGACCGGACAAGAGCCCGAGCCGTTAACCGTCTCGAGTCCGCGTTTGCTCAACGAAGCTGTTTCTGAACAATTGAACGAAATCATCGCAACATGCACCAGCCTCGACGCCACAAAACGTTTTGAATCCGTTCAGAAAATGAAAGATGCTTTGCTGTCCAAGGTGACACCGCGTGCCGTAATCAAGCTAAACCACAAAATTGAGGTGTAACCATGGCATCAGATCCTAAAAGCATACCTGGGTGCCATGAACGTACTGCTGCGCTGTGGTCCGCGTTCGAGGACAACCGTGCCGTTGTAAAAGAACAACATAATAAGCTGATTGGGAAAACGCCCGACTCTAAGTGGGTGAGTTTATTCAAGAATCTGGGAATCCTTTATGTCGCTATTTTTGCCGCAAATATATTCTGGCATGCAGTGATCACCGCAGTGTCCGAGCTCGCCACTGCAGATGTATTATGCATCGTTCAGCCCGGCAAACCGGATATTTTTCTTTTCTCGACGACACTGGGATCAATCACAAGTCCGCACAAGCCCTTGGTGCTTCCATGGCACCACATCAACTACCTTTCGGCCAAGAGCAATAAATTCGAGCAAGATCGGCAGCTCACGTTGGCCATGCAAAGCACTCAAATTCGTGGTGACAATCGCCACTACGACTCTTCCAATGCCCCTGCTCCGGCGCAAATAGACATTTATGCCAGGACCCCTCGTGAAAAACTCGGCTATGAGAGATGGAGGCAAAAGAGTGAGGCATTGCAAAAATACCTGTTCTTGGCGTTTCTTTCTGGGCTCAGTCTTTTGGGATATGCACAATACACCAGGCGCAAACACGTTTGGCAAAACGACCTGGGGTTGGCAATCGACCATCATGCCGATAATCCAACTCGAAACGCCACCTTGGTTCCATGGCAATGTCTGAAACACATCACGGTCATCGACAACCAATTTGGTTCTCCGCTACTGCAACTGGAGTTCGATCACGGGCGGGTGCAGCGACTGAAATGGACAGATATACTCAATCATATTGAATCCGGGGAGTTCATCAGCGCGCTCAAAACCTGGGCTCCGCAAGCGGTGCACGATTGTCGTTTTCCAACAGATAAGGCATCTGGTGCAGTGGACGATCACACGTTCACAAAGCTGTGGTTCAAATACTATTCGATCGGAGCAGGCAGACGGCGGGCGCGCCAGCTAACGGCCTGCGACAGGTTGGGCGACGGCCGGTATAGAATCGTCGATCGTATCGGCGGTGGCGGACAAGGAACGGCGTATCTTGCAGTCGACGAAAGCGGGCTTACGCCCGCCGCTACAGAGGAGCGCAAGCTACCAGCCTGCGATGTTACCGAGGTTGTTTTAAAAGAATACATTCTGCCCGTTCATCGCGGACAGAAGGTGATGGAGCAAAGCGCCGAAAAGCTGAAACAAGAAGCGGAGATTTTGCGCAAAATCGATCACGCGAACATCGTCAAGCTGCTGGATGAGTTCACCGAAGACCACCGCGGCTACCTGGTGATGGAGTATGTGCGTGGTGTGCCGCTGAAGACGTTGGTTTCGAGAGAAGGTCCACAGCCGGAGGCAAACGTTCGCGACTGGGCCTTGCAAATGTGCGACATTCTTCAATACTTGCATGCCATGGATCCGCCGGTCGTTCACCGAGATCTCACGCCCGACAATCTCATTTTGCAAGAGGATGGCAATATCAAGCTGGTGGACTTCAATGTCGCGCACCAGCTCGAGTCTCAAGGAACGGCCACCGTGGTCGGCAAGCACGCCTATATTCCGCCCGAGCAGTTTCGCGGCAAGCCAACCGAGCAAAGCGACATCTACGCGCTCGGTTGCACGTTGCACTTTCTGCTAACCGGCGAAGAGCCCGAACCGATCACCGTCTCCCGTCCGCGGTTGATAAACGAAACGGTGTCTGAATCGATGAATTCAATTATCGCCACATGCACGGCCCTGGATGCCGGCAAACGATTCAAAAGTGCATCCGAGGTCGAATCAGCACTGACCGAGACGCACACGCCCACAACTATTGAAGTGAACCGCAAGATCGAAGTCGGATAGATCTGTTATCGGCGCCAAGCGCTGAGCTTCCATTTCGGATTGATCATCGTCGCCATGATGTGATCCTGCCACATGCCGTCGAGGTACAGGTAATCTCTAGCGTATCCTTCAACAACAAAACCGAGTCGGTGCAAAAGTCTTCCGCTGCGTTCATTGGTGGGACGATAATTGGCCATTACGCGATGCATATTCAGTTCATCAAACGCATACTGCACGACCGCGCTCACGGTCTCGGTCATTAGCCCCTGTCCTTCCCAATCACGATCGACCCCATAGCCGAGATAGCAGAACTGCGCAGCGCCGCGAAGAATGCCGCTCAAGCTAATATTTCCCATAATGGCAGGATCTTTTCGTTTGGAACGATCGAAGATAAAGAAGCGCACGGAAATATCGTTGTAGAACTCTTCAAGATTGCGATCGATTTGCCGGTTCCAAAACTTCTTCGTGAAGAAATCCTCCGGCCACGTCGGAGACACCGGCGCGATGCGATCGCGATTGTTCATGTAATAAGAAATAATATTGTCGCGGTCGTTGCGAGTCGCCATCCTGACCACGGTGCGCTTCGTTATGATGTGCGGCTCTTTGGGACGCATTCAATTATCTGAAAGACAGCACGAAAACCGGCACCAGATAGAGCAAGAAGCAACCTATCATGATCCAGATAATTAGCTTTGTATGTCTGCGGAAAAATTCGTTCACGGCTCGGTCCTCAACCATGCATGATTGTAGCAGGAGGCGGGCTTCCGCCCGCCGCTACGTTTCATTGTTCGCCGCCGGCTCTTCCGGAGCAAGCTCTTCACCCGTCGTCTCATCAGGCTGCTGGGAGCTGGCTGCCAGTTCAGGATGCAAATGGCTGAACACCGCCTCAGCCACGTTTTTCGGTATGCCGGGGACGGCCATTAGCTCGTCAAGGGAAGCAGCGCGCAGCCCATCGAACGATCTGAAGTGATCCAACAACTTCTTGCGGCGCGCTTCGCCGACTTTTGGCAGATCATCGAATCCTGAGCGCAGCGAGCGCTTGGCCCGCAGTTTGCGGTGATAAGTAATGGCAAAGCGGTGCGCCTCGTCGCGCGCGCGTTGCAGCAGAAATAAAGCATCGCTGCGCCGTGGCAGCAGAATGGGATCGGACTTGCCCGGAAGATAAACTTCCTCTTGCTTCTTAGCCAGTCCCATCATATCCACCTGCTCACCGATGCCGAGCTCATCGATGGCCTCACGCGCCGCGCGCAATTGTCCCTTGCCGCCGTCGATAATGATGAGATCGGGCAAGGGTCTCTGGTCTGCGACCAGCCGACCGTATCGTCGAGTCACCACTTCTTTCATTGAAGCAAAGTCGTTGGCTTGACCAAGTCCTTCCACAGAGCGAATCTTGAACAAACGATAGTCCGATTTCTTCGCCTGCGCGTTTTCGAATACGACCATGCTGGCAACGTTGTCGGTTCCCTGAATGTTGGAAATATCGAAGCATTCAATGCGTTTAGGCAGCTTGCTGAGATGGAGATCCTCCTTCAACTTCGTCAGTGCTTCCAACACTTTCGCATTGAGATCGGTTTCTTCCTTCAAATGCTTCTCGAGTGCTTGGCTGGCGTTTTTCTGCGCCATTTCCATTAGCCTTACCTTGTCGCCACGGCGAGGAACGTAGATTTTGATTTGGCGATGCGCGCGTTGCGACAGCATCTCCGTGAGCAGCGCGTTGTCTTCAATCTCATGGTGCAGAATTACCTCGCGCGGAATCGAAATATCTTCGCTCTCTGCGTAATATTGCTCGATAAAACTTTGGAACGCCTCGTCATATTTCGTTTTGTCGTTCAACGGCAGATCGAAGTTTTCCGAACCGATCAGTTTGCCTTCGCGTACCCGCATCATGCAGATCAAAATCTGTTTTTCAGTGTGCGCTTCTGCGATGATGTCGTTGCTCACGGAATTGTCTTGGAAGAATACCTGTTGCCGCTCGAGCACTGTTTGCAGGGCGGCGATGCGATCGCGTATCTTGGCCGCCTCTTCAAATCGCAATGCCTCAGCCGCCTTGTCCATTTCCTTTTCCATATTGCGGACGGCTTCGCTTTGCCGTCCGGACAAGAAGAGTTCTACCTGGCTAACCATCTCGTTGTAGAACGCTTCTTCGACCAGGCTCATGCACGGTCCAAGACACAGTCCGATGTAGTAATTCATGCATGGTCTATCTTTGAACAACGGCTTGCGCCGCTGCCGCATGGGAAACACACGCCTGAGCACGCGGACTGTTTCCCACATCTGTCCGGTCTCAACGTAAGGGCCGAAGACCTTCGCCTTGGGATGCTCCTTTTTGTAGCGCACCGGATCGCGCACCATCTGCAGCCGCGGAAACGGCTCCTGATAAGTGATCGCAAGCCACGGATACCGTTTGTCGTCCTTGAGGTGAACGTTGTACCGCGGCATGTGCTGCCGAACTAAGTTAGCCTCAAGCAGCAGAGCTTCCTTCTCGGAGTTGGTGACGATCGTTTCCAGGCTCGCCACCTTGGGCATCATCACGGCCAGCTTAGGACGCTCGTTCCAGGAATTCTCGTTCCAATATGAACGCACGCGGCTGCGCAAGCTCAGCGCCTTGCCAATGTATATGCGGTCGCCCTTAGCGTCAAAAAACATGTAGACGCCAGGCTGGTCGGGCAGCAAGGACAGCTGGTGCTGCAACTCATCGGTGGGAGTGCAAGATTTCATGTCGCTTTTAATTTTAACCCAGACGCCAATGCGGGCTTGCGCCCGCCGTTACAGTTAAGACATCCGGATTTGCCGTCCCCCGTGTGGTCCACGATTCGTAATTCCACGGCTGACCTTACATATAAAAGGCCCTAGTATCTGGTTAGGGCCTGGTACACACTGGCAGAGCTTTTGGCAGACTCCTCCTCCGACGCACTGAATCGCGAATGGCAGCTCGCAAAGGGCTTTGGACGAGGCGTGGCCAAGGCACCGGGCAAGGCTTGGGATAGTTGGGAGTATTCACTGGCGCTGGCTTTTGGCACCGGCGTAGCAGCCTACGGCTTGGGAGCGTTCGGCAAATTAGCCTCGCCGGCTCTCTCGGCCGTGATCGCTCCGACGCTGGCGCGCGTAGGCACGGCGTTCAACCTGGGATTAGCAATGGATGCCGCCACGTGGCTGTATCGCGCAGGAGGCACGGCAGCAGATACCTGGACCCACAGCTCTCATCTTGAAAGCAACATCGGGCGAGCCGAACAACTGGGAACCGAAGCCGCCACCACCGCCGCCTTGTTCGGCACGGGGCTGGCCGGATTCAAGCTGGCAGGCTGGAAAACGCCATTTTACACAGCAGACAATCTCGATACTGTTTTCGGTAAATTGGAGCCCGGCGACGCTCCGCGCATGCAGGTAAGTGACTGGCTCGGACGGCATCCCAGTATTGAACCGGCCGGCAGTGAACTGGCGCACTTTTACCATGAGCAAAGTCCGGCTGTTGGACACCTCGCTTCAGATTCATCGACAGCGACGGCATTTTACGCGCACAAGAGCGGACTATGGTTTGCAAACTACCACGCCATTGAAGGCAAGGGACCTCTGGTGATTCAATCGGCAAACCGAGCTCTTGAAGCGAAGTTGGCGGTGGTCGACCCACGCTCAGACGCAGCGGTGCTCGTGACCAACCCCTTGGAAGGCGTCGAGCCGGTTAAGCTAGCCGCAAGCGGTGGAAACACATACACGGAGAAACCTTCTGTGGTTATCGGTTATGGCGATAGCTTAGAAAAAGCGACCATCACGACGACCAATACTTTCCGACATCCCGGCTCCGTTATAGATGGAAAATCCGAATTCGAGCCAATGCTTGAACCCGCGCCGTCCAACGACAGTCAGACGGAACGCGGATCTCTCATTATCACGCGAGACCTGCTCAACGACGGTTCTTCCGGAAGTCCTATTTTCGATCGCAACACGAAAGAAGTTCTCGGCATGTACACGGGTCACATCGGGGCAGATGGCACCGGCATCAGCGTTGAACATTTGTCGCCGCTTCTGCGTGAAGCTATTGCCGATGTAGAACTTGGCGAAGACGGCAAAGTACTGAAGTTGACGACGGCAATCAAAGCAGCATCGAGCCATTCTCCCTCTGCGCTGCTCGAACATCCGGTTCAAATAACCAACAGAGATCTCATCCATGAGAGCGATGTGCTGGATGCCAAACAGCTAATTTACCCGAAGACAGATATTGCCGCGTTCAACGAATTCCGCGCGTCAGCCGGTATGGCAACATCGATGCACAGCGCTAAGCTTGCCTACGACCAGACGCGTGGTTGATTTAGCTCAACCTGGCTCACGCGTTCCACCACTTGTCTTTCTACGCGCGCTGCTTTCATGACAAACCAAACCGCGTATGCCGTCGTTGCCAAAAGCACGACGAAATATGGATTCAGTTGCCCGGAGGCAAAGAAAAAGTGCACCGGACGTAGCGACATGAATACCGGAATCGAGAACATGAACACCACTAGACAGGAAAGCATAAGCATGACGCGATCACCGGCGTCCTTTGCCGCTTTGATCAATATGCACAATGCCGGAGTCAACAACAAGACATCATAAAGATGGCAATGCATGTTGAATGTGACGCTGATCAACGATGAAATCGCAAACCCTTCGTACCACCAGCGATTTTGATTTTTGAACTTCATCCCGAGCCATATGAGAATAGTCATTGCCACTGCGAAGGCGCCCGACGAAACGAGATTGCAAATCTTCCAGTCAATATTTAAAAGACACAGTTGTCCTCGAAATGTAGGCATGTCCCAGTAGCGTATGAGCGCGGGTCCCTTGGAGAGGGTCACCAACAACTGCAGATAGTTCGACCAACCCTCTATACCGAAAGTGAGCAGCGAAATGACTGCCAACAGTCCACATGCACTGGCGAAGGAAACAACGTACGCCCATTTGCGCGCCCCCGAAGCAAACATGAGCAGCGGCAGAATCTCATGCCATTTCATCAGGCAGAGCAAACTTGCTCCCGCTGCACCGATGTCGCGACGTCGTTTAAGAAGCAACATGACGCAACACAGCGCGAGCAACATGATACACACAGGCTTACCGATGCGAATAGTGCACCAGTAAGTGACACTGCCCGCGGTGAGCACCATTAGGGTGATGGTTCCCCACATACGGAGCTCGAGTATGGCTGAGAGAATGGTCAGCGCGGCCGCGGTGGCTGCCACGGAGAGAATCAAACTGAATGCAACCGACCCGGCAGGCGTGAAATAAGCCAGCGGCTCATAAGCCGGCATAAACAACGGCGGTTCTGCGGCAAACACCGCTCGCCCGCTGGGCATTGTCCAATATCTGTTTATTTCTGGTTGCAGTTTGTCCATGCGATAAACGTCAGCGGCATGTCCGCGGCTGATCAAGCGCGCCGCCGCATAATATGAGGGAAAATCGCTCAGCCCCAGCCAAGTATCATCAGGGGGCAAAAGAAACATTGCCGACGTGAGCAGCACTACGAAAGCAAACACAAAATTCAGGACATTGTATTTGTTCATCTTGCAACTCAGGGCGCGCTTACAGCGCATCGGAATCCAATCATGGCAGAGCGATCTCTACCTGGACTCATAAGCAAAAGCTTGCCGTGTTCGTTGAGCTTGGTATTGGCCGGAAAGTACCACCAGGATCCGTCCGGCCGATAGAATGAACCTCCGCGCAAGATGGCGAATCTCGTATGGTTGTCCTCATATTCGTCAGTCCATTGCCAAACATTGCCCGTGAGATCCTGAACGCCAAACGGGCTTGCTCCAGCCGGATAGCTGTCCACATTTGTGGCGGCACGCGGCTGCTTGCTGTGATCTTCAGGGGGCACGGTGCTCGGTTTTACCGCATTGCCCCAGGGATAAATACGGTCGTCGGTTCCCTGTGCTGCATATTGCCATTCCCACTCATGCGGTAGGCGTTTTTTCGCCCAGGTCGCATATGCACGCGCATCTTCCAGGCTCACCCAAGTCACCGGTTTTTTATCCCAGCCTTGGGGATAATCGCCGTTTTTCCAGTCGCGCAAAAAGTTGTGGCTATCGGCAGGTTGGTAATTCGTCGCATCGAGAAAGCGCTTAAACTCGGCATTAGTGACGTTGTATCGATCAATGTGAAAGGGCTTGACGTCGATGATTGCGTCGTGTGATCGCTGGGGATATTGTTCGTAAGAATATTGAACATCAGTCCCGACATTGTCTCCTTCTATCTCGACACCATGCACTTTGAAATGGAACTGTCCGCCCGGCACAGGCACCATTCCCGCCGGCGTCTTTTCCACGGTGGCAGGCGAAGCGTCGCCGGCGATGATTCGCTGGGCCGCCGGCTTCCAATCGTCAGAAAAAGAGCTCGTCGGTTTTTCAGTCAGCGCCGCCATGCGGAACAGCAACTGCTGCAGATCAGCATCCGGTGCCGACACTGCCACAATTGCTCCAGCCTCATGGGCACCGATATCAACGCTCAGTAATTGATTTTGTCCATCGGGTTTGGCCTCGATTTCTTTTCCGTGCCACACATCGAAATAGCGTTTTCCCGCTTGCGCGGCGACGCGGATTTGGATACCGCTCTTTTGCTGATCAGAGCGATTCACAAGCAACCAGGCCGTGCAGCGTGCGTTGGAAAACTGACTGCAAAAAACGTCCGGTTGCAGAGTGGGGAAATAAGGCTGCCACTCTCCATGGAGAACGTCCGACAATCCGTGTTCAACACAGGCGACGCGTTTGAGCATTTGGGCATCCCGGTCCGACAGTTGGTTCCATATGCCCCAGACGTTCTCCCAACT
This sequence comes from Candidatus Obscuribacterales bacterium, assembly GCA_036703785.1. Taxonomy (GTDB): domain Bacteria; phylum Cyanobacteriota; class Vampirovibrionia; order Obscuribacterales; family Obscuribacteraceae; genus JADYXS01. The sequence goes on along the minus strand of DATNQY010000092.1, from coordinate 15,251 downwards.
TACATATCCCACACCATTGAAATATGCGTCTTGCAACGAGTCCATACGCTTTTTCGCCCAACGCTCACAGATATGAGTCATATGCTGGGGCTCGAACCATTTATAGCGGCAGACGTTGGGATTCCTTTCGTGCGGCCAATAACCCCAACTCATCGTGTTCCAAGAAAGCATGTCCTCTGTGCCCATCGGCATCTCCGGCTCGAATGCCAATATGTGCCCTTGGTGCTGCGAGTCGCGGGCAAACTCGCGAGAAAAGCCTGGCATGGTATCGCCATTGATGCCATCGATGCCGAGCTCCTTGGCCAATTTGATGAATTCATTGCGGCGGCTTGTGGCACGGTCGTCCGTTCCAACATCCCACGGATAAATCGGCAAAAGCACCTTCACTCCCCGTTCGTGGAATTGTTTCACAACGGATTTCAATCCTTCCAAGCCTCCCGGCAGATCAGCCAGGAAGTCGCGTTGATTGCGGCTGTCTACTCCGATGTTCGGGTAGCCGGACCATAAAAGCACCGAGTCAATGCCGCCATATCGCTTGATCAGGTCGTCGAGGTATCGATTGACTGTATATTTGCCGGACGCTGAGTCATAGAAAAAGCGATCTTCAACCATCATCTGGGTCTGCACAAAACTGTTGCGAATCCAGCCCAACTGCGGCTGGGCGTACAACTTCGGCGACTCCGAGGCGACACGCCACTGGTACATGGTGCGCAACTCATTGATGCCTCTGCGCCAGGCTTCGGTGTCTGCCACCGTGCGGGGTCCCTGAATGGTTTCGTCAGGCACCGTGGATGCAATCAATTTGGCAATGAGCGGAACAAGCGCCACCACTACGAGCGCCCACAACATGAGAAAGCCCCAACGGAAGATGAATAGTCTCTTGTTGCCATTCATAGTATGGGTTTACCGCCCCCCGGCTTGAGCCATCCTTCCCTCGATCTTATCCCGAATATCGAACTCCTCAAACCGACGGACACCGGAATGAGGCGATTTCAGGAGCGACCAGGAGCGTCCGAAGAAGACGAAAGCGTAAATCGTCGTCGCCAGCAGCGCCAGGAAAAACGGATTCAATGCACCGATACCCAGCCTGATACTGCCGAAATATCCATAATGAATGCTCACGTAAACGGGCAGCGCATAGATGGCAACCAAGGCTCCCGCCACGCCTAACAACCCGCGGTTGCGCGCCGCCGCCGCTTCTTTGATCAAAATACAGAGCGCCGGCGTGAGAAGAAGAACATCGTACTGGTGGCTGTGCAGTCCGAAGGTAACTGCAGCCAGTGAAGAGCACGTGATGCCAGGTATCCACCAATGTTCCAGATTGGCAAATCTACGGCCGAACCAGCCTAAGAAAATCAAACTGGCTGCATAAGCTATGGCAGCAGCAGCATTTACCATGGTCCAATTCACGCCCATCAAGCAAAGCTGCCCGCGCAACGTCGGCATGGACTGGTAACCCACGTTGATAGGATTCTTGGACATATCGCCAAGCAGATGAAAATAATTGACCCAGCCAACCACGCCGAATATCGCCGTCGATGCGATCCCAAGCAGCACAGCTGAGCAGAGTATGGCTAAAAGATATCCGTATTTCTTGGCGCCCGATGAAAATGCCAGAAATGGCAGAATTTCATGCCACTTCATCAGCGCTACAACGGTGGCAACTCCGGCGAGCGGTCGGCGATAAATGCTGAGAAGATAGATGGCAAATGACAAACCAAGCAGCATAAAGGGCACAGGCTTGCCGCAGTGCATAGATTCCCAAAATGGACCGCTGGAGGCAGTCAGCGCGATTAACCAAAGCGTCGCCCGATTACTAAGAACCAACGCTTCCGACAGCAAAACCAGCGACAGCGCGGTTGCAGCGATCGCTGTGATAAAGCTGAACAAGACTGCACCGTTGGGCGTGAAGTTGGCGAGCGGCTCGAATGCCGGCATGAAAATCGGCGGCTCCGCGACAAACACCTGGCGCTCAGGCGGCATCCTCCACGCGCGGCGGATTTCCAGCTGCAAGCGGTGTATCTCATAAACGTCGGCGGCATGCCCGTGACTGATCAGCTTCGCCGCGCCATAATAAGCCGGGAAATCGCTGACCATCAGCCATGTGTCACCAGGCGGCCGAAATATGACTGCCGGGATCGCCAGGACAGCAAGGGCAAAAAAGAAGTTGATGATGGATGTGCGCATGCTGGTCGTCTCAGTGCGTGAAAGTCATCTCGTGAGCGGCAATCGGCTGTCCATGCAATTGGGCGATCTGCGATCCGAAATTCATGTGATAAATGATCGCGATGCAGGCGATCGCCCAAAGACCGATCGTCGTCCGCAATTGTTTGTCCTTGATAAAGACTTCTTCGGGCGTTTCAGTGAGCTTCGAGTCTACCGAGATCATTTGATAGCGCATCACTCCGTAAATGACAAACGGAATCGTGGCAAGCATTGGTTGCCCGTGCGGCGAGTGGAAAGCGTACAGCGCGTAGCTCATGATCAAGCTGGCGACCACGGCGGATTCGAGCCGCTCGAGCACCGGACGCGTGTAAGTTTCCATAGCCGGGCGGTGATCTGCAGCAGCAGTGTCCATTGTTTTCGATTCTTGCAGCCGTTTTTCAAGTGAAATGAACAAAGCACCAAATGTGGTGCAGAGCAAGAACCAGCCGGATGGTGGCACTTCGGCAGCAGAGGCGCCTGCCAGCGCTCGCAGAACAAAGCCGGCGGCGATAATCAAAATGTCGAGAATGGCCGTGTTCTTGAACTTGTAGCAATAGCCGGCCATCAGCAACCAATATAACGATAGAAGCCCGGCAATCTGCCAGGCAACGGCCGACGGCATCATCAGTGTCAGCAGCACACTTGCCAGCGCCAGCAGAAGGCTGAATGACAGGGCGGTGCCGCGGCCCACTTCTCCGGAGGCTATGGGTCTGAGCCGCTTGCGCGGGTGCAGCCTGTCGCGCTCACAATCCACGGCATCGTTAAGGACATAAACGGCGCTCGAGCAGAGGCAGAAGCTGACGAAGGCGAGTGCCACCTGCAACAACACCGCTGCATCGAACAACACACCGCCGAAAAGAGCCGGTGCCAAAACGATAACATTTTTCGTCCACTGCCGAGGACGCATCAATTTGAGAAGCGAACCACTATTCATTCGACTTGTGGCGGAGTTTGTCAATGTCCGCCGTACTCCTAGTACGAAGAAAGTAGATCATATCTAGCTGTCAGTAAATCGTAAGAATACGATTGTAGCGGTAGACCTTTGTCTTCACCCGACGATTGGCGTTTCAATGCTGGTGGCGGCGGGCGGCACCCCGCTTGTGTCCGCGGACTTTTCGGCCCTGGCTCGGCGTTTGTCATCCAGCCCCGGCATTATTTTGTGCAGCGCTTCCGACAAGTAGTCGACGGCAATTAGCTCCATCTGCTGCACCGGCGAAGCAGTCCGGCGACCGGGCTCGGACATCGGCAGGTTGGCCGCAGGCACCAGCGCCCGTTTGAATCCCATGCGCTCGGCTTCACGCAGACGTCTTTCGATTTGAGCGACGGGACGGAGCTCACCAGAAAGTCCCAGCTCGCCTATGCAAACGAGAAAAGGATCAACCGAGCGGTCAAGGCAGGAAGTGGCAGTGGCAACGGCAATCGCCAGGTCGCCGGCCGGATCGCCAAACTCAAATCCGCCGACAATGTTTACGTAGACGTCTTGCTTGGCGAGTGCCAGTCCGACGCGCTTTTCCAAAACGGCGATGATTTGCAAGACGCGGTTGTAGTCGCAGCCGTTGGCGACGCGGCGGCCCGTGCCGGCGGCGCTGGCTCCCACCAGCGCTTGCACTTCCAGCAATAGCGAACGGTTGCCCTCGCAAGCCGCCAGAACGGCGGTACCCGAGGGTGCGCGTTCACCTGGATTCTTGCTCAAGCGCTCGCCCAGGAAGAGGGCGCTCGCGTTGTCAACCTCTTGCAGTCCGCCCTCGTTCATCGTGAAAATGGCAATTTCATGCGTAGAGCCGAAGCGATTCTTGACGGCGCGCAGAATTCGCAAGTTGCGTCCGGGGTCGCCCTCAAAATGAAGGACGACATCGACCATGTGCTCGAGCACTCGCGGTCCGGCAATGGTACCGTCTTTGGTGACATGCCCGACCAGCACCATGCAGATGCCGTTGGCTTTGGCTGCTGTCACCAGCGACCCTGCGCTTTCGCGAACCTGGCTTACTGAGCCTGGCGCACTGGTAATCTCCGGATGGAATACGGCCTGGATGCTATCGACAACAACAAAACGCACGTCGTGCTCGGCCATGCGTTGCTGAATCGTCGCTACGTTGTGCTCGGAATCAATGAGAATGTTGGGCGACTGCATGCCCAGCCGTTGGGCGCGCATGCGTACCTGCTGTTTCGATTCTTCAGCAGAGATGTAGAGCACACGATTGTGCTTAGCCAAAATGTTGGCCACCTGCAGCAAAAATGTCGATTTGCCGACTCCGGGATCGCCGGCGAGCAATATTACGGATCCAGGCACAAGCCCGCCACCGAGCACCTCGTCGACGGTGGCTATTGAGGTGGGCAACCTGTCGTGCTCGGCCGCCTCTATCTCGGTCAAAGCTTGGGGGCCGCTGCTTGCCGCGGCGCCGCTAAAGGGGTTGGGTCGCTCGCGAATCGGCAGCGTTGAGGGATCCGCGTCGAACTCCTCAACAAGGGAGTTCCAGCTGTTACATTCGGTACACTTGCCAAGAAATCGGGAAGCCTGAAATCCGCACTCCTGACAAACCCAGCGAGTCTTCGACTTAGCCACTATTGAACTCCGTTAGAAAACGTTCACACTATTTTACTTGACGACGAATGAGCGCAGAACTAAATTTCGTTTAGCTGAGAATCCCCTACTTTAATAAATCGGCTGTATCAATAAGCCCTACGAGGTTCCGACCCATGGTCAACCCAATACTTCCTCTTTTGGTCGCCCTGACCTACGCGTCAGCGCCGGCGATCAATCTCAATGCCAAATCGCATGATCCTATTAGTTGCATGAAGACCAATCCGTCTTTGATTCTGATTGCCGATTCACACGCCGGCGAAGATCCCCACGGTGATGATCCGCACGGTGGCGATCCGCACGACGAGCAACATGACGGCGGTCTGCAATCGAACCAGGACGAGAACAACCGTCCCGCGCCGCAAGATCCCTATGGCGGCAACGTCCCGAATTCACGGCAACCGTACACGAGCCTGCCCGACGTACCTTAAGTCCATTTTTCGGGATCTCGAATTTGCCATCATTTACACTGTCGTCACCTGGAGCCATCGCCTTCAAGATTGGGCCGCTGGCGATCCGCGGGTACGCGCTGGCAATCACATTCGGTTTTCTGGTGGCAACCTGGGCGTCGACAGCGATCGCCAAGCGCCGCGACATCAATCCCGATAAGTTTTTGGATGCCTCCATGCTGGTTTTTCTGGGCGGCATCGTTGGAGCTCGATTGTATTTCGCCGCCCTGAGTTGGCAAACTTTCGACAATGCCTTTGAAGTCTTCCAAATCTGGCGCGGCGGACTGTCTATTCACGGCGGTATCATCGGCGGTGTCATCGCCGGCTATCTCTACTGCCGCGCTTCCAAAATGTCTTTCCTGAACGGCGCCGATATCGTTGGTGCTGTCGCGCCACTGGCGCAAGCAATCGGCAGGTGGGGGAATTTCTTCAACTCGGAGGCGTTCGGAGGTCCGGTCAGCGAGAGTTTTCCCATCAAGTTGTTTATTCCGGAAGCGTCCCGACCGCAGGGCTTACAGCAATACCAATATTTCCAGCCGACGTTTCTCTATGAATCGCTCTGGGATCTCCTCATATTTTTCGCTCTCTACTTTTTCTTTTTCGACAAATTCAAAAAATATCCAGGCATGACCTTCCTGGCATATCTCTTGCTCTACTCAGTGGGCAGAGCAATTATCGAGCCGCTGCGCACGGACAGCATCATGGTCGGCGCGGTGGCCGCACCACTGGCGGTGAGCGCCGGTCTAATCGCCGCTGCCGCTGTCGGGATGTTGTTGCTGTGGCGTTATTATGAGAGCAAGAAAGGCAACCGCCCAGACGAACAGGGGCTGAATCAGAATCAAGGCGAACAGCCCTTGAATAATGGGAAGTGAAACCCAACTAAACGCCGGTGACGCCTCAATAAATCGAATGACGCCTTCTTTCTTTGGTTGACGGTTATTCAACATCTGCCACAGCCACAGGCAAGGCAGGCTGGCCAGAACATAATCCTGCGTGTGCGTATGCACGCTCGTAATCAGCGCAATTAGAATAGATTGCGACGCCAATTGGTTGAACGAGTTGGTACCGGCGGGCGAAAGCCCGCTGCTCTGCCTCCACCATAACCATCCAATCGCCAATACACCGATGGCAAACACCGCTGCGCAAATGTAATGGCTGACGGCTCCCTCACCATGAAGCAGAAGCCAAAGCTCACCACGAAAGTTCTGCATGACGAACGGATTGACCCCTGTGAACAGGTGTCCCGTTTCGCCCGTCGCCAATGCTTGCGGAAATCGCAAAATGTTATCGATGCCGAGCACGGCGGCCGTGGCGGCAAACAAAGCGGCGAGCGTAGCTGCTGCACCCCATACAAAAGGCCATCCACCGGCGATTAATCCGATGATTCCGAATATGGGCAAGTATTGCAGTTTGACGGAAATGAATCCGGTCACAATCCCGGCCCAGGCGAATTTACGGCGACGCACGAGTTCGAAAAAGCCGATGGTCAGCGGAAAGAGTATGAGCGACGTTTGTCCCAACTGAACGCTCATCCAGAACGGAAAAGATGCCAGCGCCAGCCCAATGGCTGCCCATGCTTGCTGCCGGCGCCAATCTCTGATAACAATCCACATTCCATAGACACTGGCACCGAGAAATACAACGTTCCATAGCACCCAAGCAACCGGCATCGAGAACAAAGCCAACGGAAGCGTGAGCAAAAAATACTGGGGTGGATATTGGAAATAAAACGGATTTTCCGGCACCACCGGTGCTATCAGTTTGCGAACGGCTTCGTCCTGGATTTTAGGGTCGTAGACGTCTATGTGTTCACGAAACGCACGTATCGTGAGGTGGGCAGCACTGTAAGTGTTTACAAAATCATTAATGTATGGACGTTTGTCTATGCTGCGAGCAAATAGTTGTCCCTCACGCAAATAATCGAAGAGCGTCAGATACGACAGCAACCCCCACATCACAATTGCCGCCACGTATCCAACTTTGATCAGGTCGCGCCGCAAACTCACCAATCCCTTGCTATGATTCTTTTCATTGGCGACCTGTTAACCGGATAGGACTCGGCCTGTCAGCCGTTTGTAAAAGTGGGGCCATACTTCAGGATTAACGGCGTTTGCCGGCAGCGCACCACCGAGCGCCGATAGAACACCATCGGCCGCCAGCGTGGCCATTGCCCAACGAGTTTCGACGGAGGCGCTGCCCATGTGCGGCGCCAGGACAACATTGTCCATCTTCAAAAGTTCTTCCGGTACCGACGGCTCATTCTCGAACACGTCGAGCCCGGCACCTTTGAGCGTGCCTTCCTGCAAAGCTTGCACCAGCGCCGGTTCATCGACAATGGCGCCACGTGCGGTGTTGATCAAAATGCAGCCAGGTTTCATCAGAGCGAATTGATCTCTTCCGATCAGATGGCGAGTCTCCTTCGACAGTGGACAGTGAATACTGATCACGTCGCTTTCCCGCAACAGTTCTTCCATGGGTACCAGCCGCGCTTGCAGTCCCTTCTCCACCAAAGGTGTCGCCTGATGTCTCTGATGATAGATGATCTTCATGCCGCAAGCGATCGCTCGCAAAGCCATTTCCTTGCCGATGCGTCCGAGCCCTATAATTCCCAGCGTCTTACCTCGGAGATCGGTGCCGAGCATGAGGTTGCTCGTCCATCGCATCCATTTTCCTTCGCGAACAAACTTGTCGGCCTCGACTACCCGACGGGCGACTGCCAGCAAAAGAGCAAATCCAAGATCGGCAGTCGTTTGATCAAGTACACCAGGCGTGTTGCAAATAAGCACGCCGCGCTTGGTGGCAGCAGGCACATCGACGTTGTCGAAGCCGACGGCGACGTTGGCGACTACTTTCAGCTTCGGATGGGCGGCAAGCAGCTCGTCGTCAATGCGATCTTCAATCACGCTTACGAGCGCATCGCAATCGCGAAGTCGCTCAATAAGCTGTTGCCGGCTGAGCGGCTCGTGGGATCCGCCGGAAATGGCCGCCACTTGCGGTTGCATGTAGGCGACAAGATCGCCTGCGTGAAGCGTGGAGATCAGCGCCTTATACGCTGGTCCTGCAAAAGGGCTGGTGCCCGCCGGTAACTCTTTGTGACCGTTGCCACTCATGCCGAAGCCACAGCCTCGAGCATTGGTTGCATGTGTTCTCTGACCTGGGTTTCCACCGTGCTCATTTCTACGTCGAACCGTCGTTTGTCCCAATCAAGCAATTGCTGCATGATCTTTGCCACTTTCGGCGCTGCTTCCAGTGTTTGCTTCTGGTTGAGAATACCAAGACGCATGCGGCGGAAAAGCACATCTTCCAGGCACCCGGCCATTTCGTGCTGAACCGTGAAAATTACTTCTGCAAGGATAGGGGTATAGTCCGGGCAGACACGCTCGGACAAGGATGAATCACGCTCGATCAGTCCCATAATTACAATTGCATCGGCGCCATACGCGGAGACTAGATGATCGATAGTGGCAGGATCAAGACCTACCTTTCGTCCCAGCGCGGTAATCTCCGCCGATTGCGTCAGGAAATCCTGTTTGTGCTTCCAACCGCCCAGCATCAAAGTATCCGTATTCGCAGGCTTCGCCGCTACATCCGCCACTTGTGCCACCACTTTATGGACGACTTCCTCGGCCATCAGGCGGTAGCTGGTCAGCTTGCCGCCGGCAACATTTATCAAACCGCCGGCAGTCTCGAATATCAGATGTTCACGAGACATGCCTGCTGTCCCTGTTCCTGATACTGTTGGTTCGGCTGTGGAATCAAAACGAACCAGAGGACGCAGCCCGGCAAACGAGCCGGTGATGTCCGATCGATTGAGTTTGTGCGTATCGCTATAGCTATTCACGACATGCAACAGATAATCAATCTCGTCTGCATTGGGCATCGGATTATTGATGTCGCCATTATAGGCGGTATCAGTAGTGCCAATCATCAACGCGTGCTGCCACGGCACTACAAACACATAGCGGTCGTCGTTGGTCGGCAGGAATAAAGCGGTGTTCGTTTCAAACGCCGAAGCAGGAACTATTATATGAATGCCTTTTGAGGGTGCAATTCTGCTCGACCAGCGCGGATCGGCCATGCGACAGACTTCGTCCGTCCACACGCCGGTGGCGTTCACAACTGCTTTGCATCGAATGATAAACTCTTCGCCGCTATAGCGATCGCGGCAGTTAACACCGCTTATCTGTGATCCCTGCGTAACGAAAGACTTTGCCTGCAAGTAATTAGCTGCCACCGCGCCGTATTGGCAAGCAGATTTGAGCACGGCAAGAACGATGCGAGCATCGTCAGTAATGCAATCGTGAAAGCGGATGCCGCCTGCCAGATCGTGCGACGAAAGCGCCGGCGCGCTCTGCAATACGCCCTGAGCATTAAGGCTCTGAAAATGATGGCGTACATTCGACGATAGAGCTACCAGGTCATACATAGCCAGTCCAAGATGCGCCTTCCAGTTAAACAACGGATGCTTTTTGGATAGCGGCAGGACAAAGCTGAAGTCCTTGATCAGGTGCGGAGCCAGCTTCTCCAGGCGCCCGCGCTCCTGGCACAGTTGCCTGGTGAGCCCCAGGCGGAATTGCTCGAGGTAACGCAACCCGCCGTGAATCAACTTCGTGGTCCGACTTGAAGTACCGGAAGCGAAGTCATCCTTCTCCACCAGCATCACGGACAATCCACGCCTAGCGGCATTCTGAGCCACACCGACGCCGGCTATGCCGCCGCCTATCACCAGCAGATCGAACATACGATGCTTGGCGAGCTGCAGGGATTCGGTGCGGCTTTTCATCGACAGGGAAATTTTTTCTTAGTTAAGCGTCGAGAGAACTATGAGAGAAGGCTTGCCAACAGCGCTCGGGATAAGCGCTCACCTACTATGAAAGCAGAAAACGCCTCGAAACGCATGCTCGCTTTGAGGAAACTGAGTTCTTAGCAACCTTAGATTTTGGCAATGTTGGTTGAACTCTGGGCTCACAGCTAGGAAAATTGAGCCGCACGATCACTAAGGTTCCGAAAACTCAATGCTAAAGCAGAACGAACGGTTTTATGGACGCAAGCTTGCTCCGTCGCTGGTCAGTTTAATCGCTGCCCTTACCGGCACCGCTTTTGGTGGCGCGCTCGCGGCCGACAATATCACCGATAAGGCATCCATGGGACAAATGTTCTTGCTGCCTACCGATCGCGAGCAGACACCGGAGAATATTGCTCTCGTCACCAAATATCTCGAGCGAGGGCGAAAAGCCAGCGACAATGGGGAGTTCGACAAAGCGATCGGTGCCTTCCAAGAAGCATACGGCTTGGCGCGTGAGATCAAGCATGGCGAAGGAGAAGGAGAAGCTCTCACCGAGATGTGCCTGTACTACCAGGCCAAGGGACAGCTGGCCCGCGCCAAAGAGCTGGGTGAAAACGCAATTGAAGTTCTCGCTGATACCACCAACAAGAAAGCGCTTGGCGAGGCGAGAGCGGCCCTTGCTCGCGTTTATTTGATGCAAGACAACACCTATACCGCCATGCAGCAATTGCAGCTGGCAATGGATTGCTTCGATGACATGGGCGCTACCGACGGAGAATCGGCGTCAAAAATATTGATGCTCGCAGCCGACGTCGGTATCAAAACCGGACACATCAAAGAAGCGCTGCAATTCTATGAAGCGGCCGCCGGCTTCAGCGGGCAAGCCGGGAAAACGAAAGCTCAGATCACAGTGCAAATGAAAGTGGCCAAAGATCTGATCACCCTCGGTTATTACACCGCCGCACTGGAAGAGGCAAGCAAAGCGCTGAGCACCGCCCGCGAGACCAAGAAGCCGGACGAACTCGTGGCCGCACTGTCGACCGTGGCCAACGCGCAGTATTGCCTATGCGAGTACCCAGCCGCACGTGAATCTTACGAAGAAGCGTTGCAAATCAAATTCGCCCAGCAGACTATTGAAAGCCGGTCCAGACTTGTTCAAGGATACGCATTCTGTCTGGCCGCCACAGGTGATCTCGATCAAGCACGGACTCAGCTTGAAAAATGTCTGCCGTACATCAAGAAATCAGGACAAATCGAATCGCGCGCCGAGACCGAGAACGCGCTGGGTGTTATCAATTCGCTGCAAGGAAATCATCAAGTCGCCTTGCAGAATTTGAAGTCGGCCCTTGAAACAGCATCGCTGGTATCGCCGAAAGCCAATCGCCTGCAATGCATCATTACGCAAAATCTCGCCGCGGCGCAGTCACGTCTCGGACAAAATCGATTTGCGAAGGTTCAATACGCAAACGCCCTACAGTTTGCCCGCGACAAGAAATTCAACGATCGGATGCTTGAGGGAAGAACGTACGCGGCGCTTGCTGAAACGTGCCTCAATCTCAAGGAATATCCGGATGCGGAGGACGCAGCACGCAAGGGCATCACCGTCAGCCAGTCGATCAACGACGATGCGGCGCTGTGGAGACTTTACACGAGCCTCGCTCAGGTTCAATTAGCCACCGGGCAAAACGCCACCGAATCGCTGGAAAGCGCGGTGTCATTCTTCCGTTCGCCGCAAGCAGGCGATTTCGCCAATCCAGCCGAGCTCACCTACCCCACACGGCGCGATGAGAAAGGTCATGAGCTGGTCGGATTGCTCCTTTCCGTGAACATGACCGAACAATCCTTACTGGCCGCCGAACAGCTCAAACAAGAAGCATTCATCAACGAGTGGCATCGCCGCGGCGGGCAAGTTCGTCTTGCCGATCGCGACTTATACGATGATATGGTGATACGACGCGCGCACTTCCATGCCGCCGAAGCCGCAGGCAACTCACCTTCCGTCTTGATGAAGGACTGGCGCGATTGGGTGATTCGTTTTCAGCACATAGCTGCTGAGAATCCTGGTCTTGCGCGCCTAATTGCACCGGTGCCGATCAGCATGGCCGAGGTGATCAAGACCGTGCAAGCTAGCCACGCCTGCATCGTTGATTATCTTGTCGGCACAAAATCAACAATCGCCTTCGTGATTGACGGCAATCGCAAATTGACCGGATTGGTATTACCGGTCGGCAAAGATGATTTGCAATCGCAAGTCGCGACATTGCTGACGTCGTCCACCAAAACGGACGAATCAGCGCGCGCGGCAGAGCATCGCATCCTGCAGCTTCTCTACAGCGAGTTGCTGCCTGCGGAAGTGGCGCGTGCGCTGCCCAGCAACGCCGATCAGCCTGTCGTGATTATTCCTGACGCCATCCTCTACAATTTGCCGTTTGCAGCATTGATCAGCAACGACGGCAAATATCTAATCGAAACTCACACCATGGCCATGGCACCGGAGCTCGACGTGCTCATGAACGTGCCGCGCAGAACCAAAGATCTCTCGCTGCTGGTCGCCGACAGAAGTGGAGACGATAACGAATCCGGACAAATCGCCAGCATATTTGATCCCGCACAGGTCACCAAGCTCTCAGGCAAGGATGCTGAAATCAACGCCCTGCAAGAGCAAGCGAAGAGCAACAGCATCATTCACTTTGCTGCCGAGATGAAGATTCCGCAGAATAATCCGCTGTCCTCACTTTTTCCGTTGGCCTCGCAAGAAGCGGGGACTCCGGTGACGGCCAATAGTCTGTTCGAACTGACGCTGCCCAACGATCTGGCGGTGTTGAGCGGCACGTCCGTCAACGCGAAAGACTATCGCGGAAACGGTGTGCAAGTGTTCTGCCGCGGACTCAATTACGCCGGCGTCCGCAATGTTCTGATGAGCTTATGGGTTGCTCCCGATGCGGCGCGCACGAGCGAACTCCTCGAGTTCTACCGCAGCCGTCAGCAGGGATTGTCGCAAGCACAATCCTTGCGCAAGGCGCAGTTGCTGGCGCTCTCCAAAGACCCCTCGCCACGTGCATGGGCTGCGTTCCAGCTGTTGGGTCCCAGCTTCTAAAGGCGAAACGACCGATTGCGGTTTTAGTACCCGTTGCCGTAAGGCGGCTGTCCGCCCACAGCACCATAGGGACCGCCTGGTGCGGCGCCGATGGTCGCCGGTGAATCCAACTGCACTTGCATGTTGGTGCCGGATTTGATGGTGACATCGCGTCCTTTGCGCAACAGCAAGCTGTCGGCTACGCCCAATCCACCGCCAATGGCGGTGCCGGACCAGGCGCCGCGTCCTGTGGCGCGACCGGAGCGACCGGCGATGGCCCCCACCGCGGTGCCCAGTGCAGCACCGGTGCCGGCGCCAATCGCACCGCGCAGGGCAGCCTGCCCAACCTTGTTCTTCCAGGTTTCACCGTGCATGGTATCGCCGCCGCTCAAGGCATACTTGCCGATGCCGCCGACGATATGAGCACTGATTGGTGTTTCTTGTCCGTCCGGAGTGCGCATGCGGTTGAATTTCACTTCGAGCATGCCGGAGCGTCCGAGGAATCCACCGGCTTTAGCACTAACGACCTGTCCAACCAAAACGGTGCCGGGCGGCAAAGATCCGCCCTCGAGATTCACCATATCGGTAATTCCGGCCTCGATAACATCACCGGGTTGGGCCGCTTGTGTAGAAATCGATGTGCGCAGCGAGGCAGGCATCGTCAGTCCAGCCGGTGCATAGACAACACGTCCGCGCTGCATCCCATAGCCACCGCCTGCATAGCCGTTTTGCGGCGGATAACCGCCTGGTCCATTACCATAAGCGCCGCCCTGATAGCCCTGCTGCGGCGGTGCGGTCATGCGCCCGAATTGATCGTAGTTGGCTGCGCCTTGAAATTGGCCACCAGGGCCGCCAGGGCCCCCTGGTCCTCCCTGTGCACCGGGACCACCTTGATCGGGGGGCGGCGGGTTGTACTGAGCGGTATTGGCCGGCGGATTCGGCGCCGTCGTCGGGGCGTTTGATTGATAGCCGCCGTTCAATTGATTTACGTAGCTTGAAACGCTGCCTTGATCTTGCAGCGAGTTGCGCAGCGAATCGGCCCAGCGCTGAGCCAAGATGGCCGGAGTGGTGCCCGCTTCTTTCGCGTCGGAAGCATTGATGGTGACTACTTGGTAGCCGCCCAAAGTGATTACGGGAACGCCTTTGACGTACACGATGTTAATCGCAGATGGAGAGCGATCTTGCGCTGCCACCAATGCATTGTCGAGATTGCGCTGGATGGCCTCGGCTCGTTGATCTGCCGACATGCCGCCGGCGCCGTTGGCGGTGAACACAACCTGTCCAGCCAGTCTGACGGAATCATCGGCCGCTTGCACCGCCATCGGTGCCAGCCACAGAAGTTGGCTGAGTGCCACCGCCGTTGCAAAGGATGCACCTCTGACCGCGGACAATCTGAAAGAATTCATACTAAGCTTCTCCACTACGAAGGCGCCTGAATACATAGACAGTTAGAGTCTACCAATGTTCCTGCAGAGCTTGCTTGAAACAACGGTAAACACTCAGGACTTAGCTTGTCCTAACTGATATTATGCAGATTGCGGACTGAACCATGACCGAAACTGCCAAGACATCTTCAACTGTTAACGAAAGAACACACCCCCTCAAGGGCCGGGTCGCGATAGTCACCGGTGCCAGCCGTGGGCTGGGCAAAGCGATCGCGCTCGAATTGGCGCGGCAGGGCGCCATTCTGGGGGTTTGCGCGCGTTCGGCTGAGCAACTGTCTTTGACGCAAGCAGAAATCAAGCAGGCTGGATCACCGTGCCTGGCCGCCACCTGCGACGTGCGCAATGAAGGCGACATCAAAAGCTTCGTGAACTATATAAAGTCGCACTTCGGCTCTGTAGATATTCTTGTCAACAATGCAGGCGTCTACAAAACCGAGCCCGTCGAGACACATTCGCTGTCCGCCTGGCAGGAAGTTTTGGATGTAAACCTCACCGGCGCCATGCTCTTCTGCCGGTCGGTGCTGCCGATTATGCAAAATAAAAAATGGGGACGCATCATCAATATATCTTCGGTGTCCGGGCGCACAGGCGAAATCTGGGGCAGCGCCTATTCGGCATCAAAGTTCGGCATGATTGGACTGACGCAATCACTGGCTCTCGAAGTGGCGCAAAAAGGGATCACAGTGAATGCCGTTTGCCCGGGCTGGGT
>DATNQY010000091.1:0-11156 GCA_036703785.1 Candidatus Obscuribacterales bacterium | reverse complement strand
TCTTCTTCGCGCCGGCGATCAACAAGCGATTCTCAAAGCGTATGGGGTTGCCTCTGCCAGTGATACCAAGTTAGAACTCATCTCTGTGGTCGCGGCGATGAACAATCCGACCCCGGATGTGATTAAGCAAGTCTGTCTATTGTCGAGGCGAGGCGACCATGATACAGCGGAGATTTCCAAAAGCGCCATCTGTCGATGGGCAAGTCTGGTCGATAAACAATATCAGGCGGAGCTGTCGACGGCATTGAGCTATGCTGCGCTCACCAGAGATGTCTCCACAGATCCTGATTCTCCCGCGATCGGTTTAAACCTCGGCGAAGAGACAAGGGCGCTTCAAGAAATCAGCGAATTCTCAGATGAGGCCGTTGCCAACATCAGGAAGTCGGCGAAATCGGTTCCTGCCGATCAGAGCCAAGGCACACCCGCAGTGCTGATGGGCGGCAGCAGTTTCAATCATCCGCTTGTGCGAGTTGCCATGGTACGGCAAGAGTATTACCCGGAGCTCTTGAATTTACTCAAAAATAAAGCGCTTTTGCTGAGTGCGTCGGTGGCTTTGCAACGGCTGGGTCCGAAGGCACTCCCGGCCGTGGCGGACGTTTGCGAAATGCTTAAGAGCCGCGACCAGTTCCGCCGAGCCGAAGCGGCGGCGATACTCTCTTCTATTGGTCCGGCGGCGGCACCGCAAGCGGTGCCCGCCCTCACCGCGGCTTACTTCCACTATCGCCAAGGCGATATGGCACCGTTGGCCTCGGCCCTGGTCAAGATGGGCCCGTCCGGCATTGCTTTCTTGCGCAAGCAGGCATCGGGACATGCAACCAAGGGAGGCGATGGAACGGACCCATTCGGCCGGCAGACGGCTGCCGCCGCCGCGCAAGACGCGCTCATTGACGTTAAGCCCTAGCCTGGACGTAGCCCGAGTGTTTTTCACTCGATCAAGTTAGCTCTTCCCAATTTCGGGCAGTCGGCTCGAGAGCAGCTTCAGCAGACCGCTCTTGCGCAATGCCTGACGCGCTTTTAGTTGGCGGTAGAGATTGACCTGAATTGGCACGCAAGTGCATGTCACTATGAGCGTGAGAAAAACGTACAATGAAGAAGCTAGAGATCCCAAGTTAAAAGACGAGTTCGAAAAGATCAACCACAAAATCATCCAGAATGCCGCCGGCATCGCGAGCTGGCTCAAGATTAGAGTGGTCGCGCCTTTGGTAAGCTCAAAGCTATCCCTGTGCGCAGCCAATCCGCCTTCGTCCTCCAGGCACATTATCGGCAGCCCCAAACATGCGCGACTGGCCACAATGGCGGGAGGAATTAGCAGGAGCACCACGCACACGACAGGTGGCACTTGAAAAACAGAGAATGGAACAAAGACAATTGCCTCGCCGAGTGTGCCACAAACGAGTACTGCCATCACCGTTGCCACGTAACAGAGAAAGTTGACAAACGAGCTGCCGAATAATTTCTTGAGGTTATCGTGCTGCCATCGCCTGCCGTCCATCTTCGATGAATATGCCAGAGTGAGCGCAGCGTGGAGAAAACACCAAAGCGCGCACATCAGCAATATCACTCCGCCGCGCAAAAGAGCCCAAAGTGCCCCTGGTAACATAAATCCCAGCGACGTAATCATTACGGCGAGGAAGGAGATCGCCAGCCGCCTGTCCGCGCAAATTAGCTGCGCCACCGCGCGTAGTGCTGACGCCGGACCAGTGAGGATAACACTTAACGGCGAGCAGGGTAAGTCTTCGCAGACAAATGTGCCGTCCGCGCGTCTGCTCAGGTGCAAAGGTTCGTCGCTTGTGCGGCCGGTCGACAAAATCAATTGCCGTGACTCTTCCTCGGATAGATCGTCGAGTTTGAAGACGATGGAGTGGCAGTAGCTGCACGTGCGAATGCGCTCGCTACCCTGCATTTTGGTCCAGTCCGTTTGACAGTGAGCTTGAGCGGTGGCGTGAAAGAGCGAGTGATCCTTACGCGCGGGCAGGTCAGCCATATTCGCTCCTACTGCACGGGCAGCACGAGATAGATGTAGGTGCCTCGATCGGATTCAGCCCAGATGCGCCCGCCGATGCGTTCGATATTGTTGCGAACAAGATAGAGAGACAAGCGCTGGCTGTACGACATTTCCGGGTGTTTTCCCTGGATGAAGCCGACAAACATATCTTCCACCTCTTCCGGCGGCAAAGCTGGACCCGAGCTGAAGATCGACGTGCGAATCTCATTGTTCTTGGCGCTGCTTTCCACTCGCACCCTGCCACCGGGGGCGGTGACGGTCAGCATTTTGTCAAGTAGCTGGTTTATGGAATCGCGAATCAGATGTTCATCCACACCGGTAGTCGGCAGTCCGGTAGCTGTTTTGTAATCCAGCATGACATGGTGATCGCGTGCTGATTGCGCGCAGCCTTCCATGCATTCGCCGATCAATCGCGCCACCGAGATCTGTTCTCTAACAATGGGCGCGGCCGGAACAATGCCTGTGTGCATCATCAGAATGGAATCAACAACGCCGAGCAATTGTTGGTAGGTAAGGTGGAGATCGACCAGTGTATTGCCTAGCTGCGAATTATTTGATTGCTTCGTCGTAGACAGAACGCGATTCCATTTCTCTTCTGCAATGGCCAGCGGCGCACGCACGGAATTTTGCAGCACGCTTATCACTTCATCCGGGGTGCGCGACGTCTCGCAGAGCAGGCTCTTGTCACGCAAGACCATTACGTAGCCCTGGACATTCGCATCATCTGTCATGATCGGCTGCAGGTGCGCGAGCACCTCGACCTGCTTGCTCTCATCATACCTGTTGTAAATAATGCCTTCCGGATAGAAGTGGTTGATCAAATCGCCCGGCAGCAGGGAGTTCATGGAAAAATTGCCGGTGTTGCCGTTGTTGTCTCTGGCCGTATCGGGCTTGTGGATCAGATCGAAACAATATTTTCCTGTCAGCTCTGCCTCGTTGGTTCCTACCCAATTTTGGAACGCCGGGTTCGCCGACATAACATTGCCGTACGGGTCTAGCAGCAAGAATCCTTCGGTGGAGATTTGAAGCACGGAGGCGAGCTTCTGTTGAAGCACCACCGCCTGCGAATTTGCTTGATTTATTTGCTTCGAGACTTCGGAAAGCTGTTTCCCTTGTATCGTCAGCTGTTTGTTGATCGCTTCTACTTTCTGGTTGGCTTCCTCGACCAATTTTTGTTTTTCGAAGAGCTCGTCCTGATGTTTGCCGGATTGCCCCTGTAACTGTTTGATACTGATGCGAGTGCCGGACATGGCGGTGTCCATCTGCTCGCCCAACTCGCGAAACTCCCGCGACAGTCCGTCCAGCGATGGAATGTTTGATCTCTGTGCTTGCAGGTCTTTGGCGCGCTGCACGAGAAACCGCAGCTGACGATCGAAACCGCCGGCGATGGCAGCGGTGAACATTATCGAAAGCAAAATGCCGGCGGCGAGGCTGACTGCCGATTCGAGCGCGACTTGCATGAGAAGCTTATGGTCGTCGGGCATCGGTGAGCCGATCAATAGGTACGCCAGCTTTTGTCCGCTGCCGGTTTCGAAACGATATTTCGTCCAATATCTGCCGTAGCGATCGAAGTCACCCTTCTCGTTGATGAGTCCGATGCCTTTTTGACGCAGTGCCGTCAGGAATGCGTCTGACCCCAGCCCAGGCGTCCAGGCAGAGACGGTGCCGTCTTTCACGGAAAACATGAGCATCTCCGCGCGTTGAACGCCCTCGGTAATCTTCATCTTTTCCTGTAAGCCGGTTAAATAGGCGCTGTTAATTGGCTCGCAAACGGCCACCATGCCGGACCAACCGTTGCCGCTGCGGATGGGCACCATGCCAATCAGGCAGACTTGATCCGTATACGTGGGAGCAGCCGGCGCGTAAACGATCTTGCCTTCGTGCATGTTTTCGAGGATGTCCTCGGCGATGTCGTGAGGCTTATAGCCGAACTTCGCCGGAGAGTCACCGCTGTAGAAGACGCGTCCGCTGCTGTCGAATACAGCCACAAATCCGGACATGCCGGTTTGTTCGGTGAATTTTTTGACTGCTTCGGTGAGTGCGCCGCGGTCGCGCGTCGCGTACGCATTGGCGAAAGAAGAATCGGAAGCCAGCATGTCAGCCAGCTTTTCATTGCGCTTCGGTATAAGTCCTGGTTCTTGAGAGTGCCCGACTTCCGCCTCCAACTCGCGGATTATCGGCTGCACGTTTTGCCGCGCGGTGCCGGCGCCCAACTGCCGTTGGGTGTAGACCTCCACGGCGCCATGCGCTGCCACCATGACGCCAATCACGGTGATGAATGCGAAATTGAGCTTGCCACCTAATCCCAATGCGAAGCGCTCGCTCTTGCTGTGCGAATGATCCAAAAGCCAGGTCGGGCCAAGGGATCATGTTAAGTTTAGCTCTAAATTAATAGGCTGAGCTATACATGCCCAGTCTGCAACAGGATTCTTCCTGATCTTTATCGGAAACTGTGATCGATAGCGGCGGCCGAGACTCGGCGCAGCAAAAAGCGGGCTTCCGCCCGCCGCTACCGTGGCAATCAGCCTACTTTGCAGGCTGCGCGTTGCGGTATTCGACTTGCACTTGAATGGCGCGGATCAGATGGTTGGGTCCGCAATAGCCCAGTTCGAGCAGAATTTGCCCTAGCGGCTTGTGGTCGCGCCCCTGTTCGGAATCGGTACGCTGGATGTGCAATGCCTCGTCCAGCTGATAGATAGTGATATAGCCGAGTTCGACCAGGATCTGACCCAACAGGGTGCTGTCGTCGGGCTTATCGTCTGATGAGCGTGGCTGCGAGTCCGAAGGGTTCTTCGATTTCATGAACAGTGCCTGACACTGGGGGATGGATAAAGAAACAGACCGCCGGACACACCCGAAGGGATCAACTTATGGCTGCTGGGTTTCCCCTCTGACCAGGTTCGTCGGCCTCCGCCGTGCCCAACGATCTGTAGAGAGATTATAGCGGATGATGCCACTTGTGGCGCGACAATCGCCATTGCTGTGTTTACGGAGCCGCCAAGAGCCGGCGCTGCCTTTTCAAGGGAGTTGCAGGGTCCCGCGAAGCGCTAAACTCTTAACTCACTTGAACGAATTGGGCGCAGCCATGCATCGCCTGCAAAAAAATTATTTGACGACCATAAGCGGAGGAGAGTCCCATGCCCGTCACGCAAGTCCACACCGTTCCACCTCTAAAGGTAACCGGTTTCATGTTTTCCGTCTGGGCTTACCAGGTGCTCAACAGCGCCATGGAGCTCGATATGTTCACTGCCCTGAAAGGCAGTAAATCGACGGCATCCGAGCTAGCCGCCAGGGCCAAGCTCGACGAGCGCGCGACGCGCTTGATGCTTGACGCTTTGACCAGCATGGAGCTTTTGAAGAAGTCGGGCGAGCGCTACGAACTTACTGATGTTGCCGAGAACTACCTGGTCAAAGACAGCCCCCTCTATTTTGGAAATTTCCTCAACATGCGCTCGGTGCATAAGGATTCCTGGGAAAAGCTCAGCGACACGGTGCGCACCGGAAAGCCGCAAAACAAAGTCAATCAACAGTCCGAAGGCGAGAAGTTTTTCAAAGAACTGACGGTTGCCATCTTCCCGCTCAATTACAGCACCGCGCAGACACTCAGCGAAGAACTGAAGGTGAGCAGCATGTCCGGTGAGGTGCGTGTGCTCGACCTTGCTGCCGGCAGCGGCGTCTGGAGCTTGCCGATGGCTGAAGGCAACAAAAATGTGAAAGTAGACGCGCTGGATTTTCCGCCGGTGCTGGAAGTCACCAAAGAGTTTGCCACCAAATACGGTGTAGCTGATCGCTATCAATATCTCTCCGGTAACTGGCGTGAAGTAAAACTTCAACCCGAGCATTATGACATCATTATTCTCGGACACATTCTCCACTCGGAAGGCAAAAAGGCCAGTGAGGAGCTGCTCAAGTATTGTGCGGCCGCGCTCAAGAAGGGCGGCACGCTCATCATCGCCGAATTCATGGAAAACGAGGAGCGCAGCGGCCCTATCTTCCCGACGCTCTTCGCCATCAACATGTTGCTGGCGACTGAAACGGGCTGCGTGTTTACCGTGGAGGAGCTGAAGACGATGATTCAGGCAGCGGGAATGAAAGACGCCCACCGCCTGAAGTTGCCCGTGTACGGTGAAGAATCACCGATCATGGTGGCGAAGAAGTAAATGAACGACGAGGATCCAGCGCTGCGTGTCGACATTCTGGCCGCCGGTTTGCGCGGCGACCAGAAGGAATCCGGCAACACAGTCGAATTTTTAGCCAAAAAATTCGAACTGATCCTGCCGAATCATACTAAAGTCGTGCGCGGCGGCTGGATCCTTTCGTCGGACAAACCGGTGCGCGAACTGACCATCTCCTTTGATGATTTCCAGTATCAAGTCACCGTCGAAAAACACGGGTCGGTGAGCGCCAGAGAAGCCAAGCTCGTACGCGGCGTCGTGCTCAAAACGCGCGAAATCAAACTCGATGAATGGATCAATCTGGTGGCGGAGTCCCTGTCCAAATACGCCGAGAAAAATGCTTCCGCCCGCCAGGCGCTCAGCGACTTTCTCATTGGAAGGTAAAACATGATATTCGGCTTCTTCAAAAAAGAAACGCCAGAGGAAAAAGCGGAAAAGGAGCGGCAAGAGCTGTCGATCCAATCGCTGGAACGGGGCGGGCTCCCTCTACGTGCGCAAGAGCGCATCGAACGTTTCAAAAAAGACGGCAACTTGTTCACCACCGACTTCAGCTGCAATGAAATGCTGCTGGTCGAAGAAGCAGGTTATGAACCGATCAGCCAGGTGATGGGAAGCAGCTTCGTGAACATTTCCTATTTTGGATCGTTCACCTCCAACCGTTGCACAGGCGAACTGACAGACCGCACCAATGCATTGCTTTTGGCCAGGCAGCGCGCCGTTTCTCGATTGAAGCAAGAAGCGCAAGCGCTGGGCGCGCACGGCGTGATCGGCATCAAGCTAAAAGTAAAGAACTGGTCCTGGGCATCGCGATTGATCGAATGCACAGCGATTGGCACGGCCATCAAGATTCCGGGCCGGCCCGACGGCGGCGAGCCGTTCACAAGCGACCTCAGCGGCCAGGATTTCTGGAAACTCTATGAGGGAGGGCATTGGCCTCTCACTCTGGTGATGGGGATCAGTTGTTATTACGTTTATACTGATATGAACACGCGCATGCAGTTGCGAAATTTCTGGGGCGGCAATAATCTGGCCAATCAGGAATTGCATCTTTACACGCAATCGTTCAATCATGCATACAACCTCGCGATGTCGAGATTGACGTACCAAGCCGATGAAGTCGCTGCCGAAGGCGTAGTCGGTGCGCAGGTATCCCATCACCTCATGGATGTGGAATACGAAATAAACGACACAACGTATCACGACTTGCTTATTACAGTTACCTCAATCGGAACCGCGATTCGACTTGATGATGTGCAACGTGAAAAGCGGATTCAACAGCCGCTGATGATTATGAACGTCGGAAAGGGCTCCCGCAGAAAGGCTGCGCTCGCTGTCGAAGAATACACAACCAGCTTATCGGACGACGACTGACACCACCTGTACCGTACCGGCGGCGAAGACCGCATCACTAACAAAACCAACTGGAGTAACACCATGCCTGACAATGCAGCCACCGGAGTCCCGACCCATGGACACGAACGCCTTCGCGAGATGCGCGGACAGGGCGGCAAACGCAAGCTGTTCACAAGTGATCTATCGGTAAACGAATTCCTCTTATTGAAAGACAGCGGCTTCGAGGCCGCGGGCATGGTAGTGGGCAGCTCGATTTATCACATCGGATTCCAGCAAGCGAAATGGAATAAGAACGAGGAGATGGTTGTTCTTACTCAGGCCCTTTATCATGCGCGTGAACTGGCAATGGAACGCATGGAAGCGGAAGCTGCGGAACTCGGCGCCGATGGCGTCATCGGTGTGCGTCTGAAAGTGAAGCACCTCGAATGGAACCCGGATCTCGCCGAGTTTGTTGCAATCGGCACCGCCGTTTATCGCGCCGACGGACAGGCAGACGCATGGAAAGTGAAAGGCAAGCCTTTCACAAGCGATCTCTCCGGTCAGGATTTTTGGACGCTGTTGAAGAGCGGCTATCGCCCGGTGGGCATGGTGATGGGCAACTGCGTTTATCACGTCGCGCACCAATCATTCGGCCAGTTCTTCAAGACCGCCGGACAAAACACCGAGATGACCAATTTCACGCAAGCGTTGTACGACGCGCGCGAGTTGGCGATGGAGCGCATGCAGATCGAAGCGGAAGAAGTCGGCGCCGAGGGCATCGTCGGCGTGGACATCTACGAAGGCAACTATAGCTGGAGTTCGCACGTCATTGAATTCTACGTGGTGGGCACGGGCATCGTCCCCATCCGCGCGGACCACAAAATCCCCACACCGCAGCTGGTGCTTTCCGTAAACGACTAGCTCCCTTGACGGACAGCGCCGCACCTCCTCGGACTCGGCGCTCAATAGAGCACTAAACATGGATGTTGACGCCAAGAGATTCGCCTTTCAAGTCGGATATGGCTGAAACTCACTGGGCGTCAGGGATTGGCGATTTCAATGTTTTTGGGTGTTTTGCGTCATTTATCAACAAAAAAGATGATCGGCAGCCCCCGAATTTAATAGTTGGTCTTGTGTTCTGTTTGAATCTGTCGATTCAAATGTTCAATGGTGGCGCATTTGGTGCCCGGCAAGTCGGTACTGAGATAATGACTTAGTCGATCACCAGTGGAATTATTAATAGTGGGAAGTGCCACTAAACAAAAATGTTGATGGCAACGCTTATTTCATAGGACCGCATCGTTCGGCGTATCAAAATACTGGCGCGACTTTGCAGTAATTGCTTCTTTTGCTGAGTCGGGTCGATGATCAACACTTATGTTGATCGGCCAATTGATGGGAGGTGCCCATAGCGATGCCCATCCGATGCCCATACCAGGGTCTGCTAGGTCTGCTAAGTAAGCGGGCTTGAGCCCGGCGGTATCATCGCGATCTTAGTCCTGTCCGCCGGCGGCGAAATCGGGGCCGTTGTCAGCCATATTCCAGCGCAGCAATTCGCGGCGCCACTCCAAATCCGCTTGTGCTTCCTTGAGCAAGCCGGCGAGACCTTGATAGTCGGCGAATGACAGATCGATGGCCACACCCAGATCGAAAGTCAGTTTTACGCGCTCGTAATTCGGAGTGCAAGCCATGCACACCATGTGATCCGGTCCGCAAATTTCGAAGATGCGATTTTCATCGCACTGAATGGGATCTTTTTGCCAGTTGAGATATTCGATAAACTCTTCGTCTTCCAGACTCTGTTGCACGAGAAGAACAAGCGCCTGGTACTGCGTTTGATTCACGTAGACGGTAATTTCCTGGCGCCGCAGATCGAGTGCGACCTCGCCGTTTTCCTTGTCGAGATACAGGTCGGCGAACGCGTTCGCGAAGCTGATCTGATAGGCGGTGCTAGTTTTCATTTACCTGTTCCTCAAACGACAAGACTTGGCTTAGCCAAGCCATTTCGCCAGGTCTCTGGCGTGATAGGTGATCACAAGATCAGCGCCGGCACGGAAGATGCCGGTAAGAATCTCGAGCACTACTCGTTTTTCGTCGATCCAGCCGTTGGCGGCTGCGGCTTTAACCATGGAGTACTCTCCCGAGACATTATATGCCGCGATGGGCAGATTCGTAAGCTGCCTGGCTTGGCTGACGATATCGAGGTATGGCATAGCCGGTTTGACCATGACGATGTCGGCGCCTTCGGCGATGTCCAGCTCGATCTCCCGCAAGGCTTCGCGTCCGTTGGCTGGGTCCATTTGATACGTCGTGCGATCGCCGAATTGCGGCGCGGATTCAGCGGCCTCGCGGAAGGGTCCGTAGAAGCCGGAAGCGAATTTGGCACTGTAAGCCATGAGCGCGACATCCTGAAAGCCCGACTCATCGAGCGCTTTTCGAATGGCGCCGATGCGGCCGTCCATCATGTCGGAAGGAGCAATGATATCGGCTCCTGCTTGCGCCTGAGAAACAGCGGCGCGCGCAAGAATCTCCACCGACGGATCGTTGAGGATTTTGCCGTCGGCGACGATGCCGCAGTGCCCGTGATCCATGTACTCGCATAAGCACGTATCGGCTACCACCATCATCTGGGGGAAACGTTCTTTAATAGCGCCGGTGGCTCTCTGCACGATCCCGTCGTTTTGCCAGGCGCCGGTCGCTTGTGAGTCTTTGTGGCTGGGAATGCCGAAGAGAATTACCGACGAGAGTCCAGCATCAACCAACTGCTCGCATTCTTTCAGCATTTCGTCGATGCTCTGCTGGTGAATCCCGGGCATCGAGCTGATCGGCGTTTTGACGCCGCGACCTTCGACAATGAAGAGCGGGTAGATGAGTTTTTCCAGCCTGATATGCGTCTCACGAACCATGGCACGCATGCCCGGTGAGCTGCGCAGGCGGCGCATGCGCGTGCGCAAAGGCAAGCTGGGGGCTGCAACAGCCTCAGGCGTCTTAGTGGATGCAGCAGACATTGATTTCTCCGGGTTAATGCCTGTGTGCATTGGGCGCCACAGGCAGACAAATATGCAAATACTATATCTATTGATCCGCTTCTTGATGAGTCCTGAAGCCGGTTTACTGCAAGATAATTAATGGTTTTCAGGTGGGTTAAAACGGCGTAACGGGCGGCTGCCGTGTTCGTGTAGGGGCGATGCATGCATCGCCCCTACGGGCGACCCGACGCCACTTCCGCCAGAGCGGCGATCATGCCTTCGGCCATAAACGTTTGCGCCTGATGAACATGCTTGAACCCGAGCGCGTGGGCGGCGCCTGCTGTTTCCGGCCCGATGGTGACTATGGGCAGGCTCAGGAGCAGATCGTGGATCTCTTCCCTACTGAGCACCGATTTTGCCAGTGCCATCATGTTTTTCGTCGTTTGCGGGCTGGCGACGGTGATCACGTTGACGCGCCGGTCGCGCAGATTGAGAGCGAGGTGGGCGGCAATGGTGTCGCGATTGTCGGGCAAGCTCGAGCGGTAGCAGGGCACGTCGTCCACTGTGGCGCCGGAGCGGGCAAGCTCGTCTTTGATCAGCGAGCGTCCGGTTTCGGACCGCGGCCACAGCATCCTTTGCCCGTGCAGATTGGGATAAGCAGGAAATTGCTTGACG
>DATNQY010000090.1:0-20741 GCA_036703785.1 Candidatus Obscuribacterales bacterium | reverse complement strand
ACCAAGCGCCTGGGCAACTCGATCCTCTTTTATATGTCCGCTATCGATTGCTTTGATCAAGGCGCGATGCACCGCGTGAATTTGCTCTAGGCAACCCGATACCAGGACATTGTCGGCGCCGGCATTAATCGCCATCACACAGGCATCTTCCAGTCCGTAGGAATCGACAATCGCTTTCATCACCGGCATGTCATCGGTAAAAACATAGCCGTCGAATTTCAAATCGCCGCGCAGCACTTCTTCGATCATCTTCCGGGACAGGCTCGCCGGCAGCGCGTCCTCTTCAAAGGCAGGAACCCAAACGTGACCAACGAGCACGGATGGAAAGTCGCCAAGGCATTCGGCAAACGTTTTTAATTCGCGCCCGCTAAGTTCTGCTTTGTTGCCACGGGCGACGGCCAGATGGAGATGCGAATCCTCAAACGTGTCACCATGACCCGGGAAATGTTTGGCAACGCCAAGCACACGATTTTGCTTAGACGCCCTGGCCGCGATTTGGGCCAGATGCACTATGCGCTCGACATTGTCGCCGAAAGATCGCGTGCCGATTATCGGATTGAGCGGATTGCTGTTTACATCCAACACCGGACCGAGATTGCAGTTGACGCCCAGCAGGCGCAACTGGTGGGCGCCGGTGTTGAGCGCATCAAACGCCCGCCCGTCATGATTCAGCGCCGCCAGCGCCATCGCCGAAGGCAAAGGCGTCAGCACTTCATCGAAGCGCTGCACGGCGCCTCCTTCCTGATCTACCGCCACCAAAAACTCTTCGCCGCCCAGGGCATTCAATTGCGATATCAGATCGAACAATTGATTGAGATCGCGGGCGTTGTCTTTAAAGAGCGTGACACCAGATATGATACCAGCGGCAATCGCGCGCTCGCTTTGATCATCGAGAGCCAATCCTGTGACTCGTCCTGTAATCAGCTTTCCGACGGCGCGCTCGAGATTGCCTGTAAAGGACATGCGCTTACTTCGCACTTACCAGGCGATGCACATCCACCGGGCGCTGCCGTCCCTTCACGGTGTAAGAGCCGAGCGAATTGGTTTCGAATTGTTCTTTCACAAGCTCGTACGTAGCTCCGTCAATAATAATTTCACCGGCCATATCATCGCCAATAAGCTTTTCCAGACGGAACGCTAAGTTAGCCGTATCACCGAGCAATGCCGGGTTAGCTTTAGATGAACCGAGCACGCCGGCCGCCACAGGACCTGTCGCCAGCGCCACATCAACCTGCAGAGGATGACCGGGAAACGGCCACGCCTCCGGGCGCGCGGCGATCTCACGCACCAGACTGCGCATGCGCAACGCGCTGCGGCAAGCATCAAGTGCGTAATTGTTTGCGCTGGGAGCAGCACCGTCGGCACTCTGCCAATACGCCATGATGGCATCGCCGGCGACTTTCTCCACCTGCCCGTGCTCCTTGCGAATCTCGTCGGTGAGATTTTGGAAGACGCGCTGCGCCGCGTGCATGACCAACTCAGGCTTAGACGAATACGTCTCCATCAAGCCGGTGAAAGCGCGAATGTCGCCGACGAGAATGGTGGCGTTGATTAGCTTGATGTGAAACTGAGTTTTTTCATGCTCGTCTTCGACGGGCTGCACCCGACGCGATGCGCCCGTAGCGTGCCCGTTGTCGTTAGGCAGATTCACCTGTAAATCTATTTGGGCAATCTTGATGACGTCGCCGTTTTTCAGGAGGTATTCCTGTCCGGGAGTTATCCAATCGCCGTTCAAGCGAGTGCCGTTGGTCGAGCCGAGATCTCGAATCGTCCAGCCTTCGGGCGCTTGCCTTATTTCCGCATGATTGCCGGACACCTCAGGCGCGCCCAAAACCACTCGGCAAGCGTTGGCCGGATTGGCCTTCCTGCCGATTTCAAGAACTTTGCCTTCCTCCAGCTGCACACGAAACTGATCTGGCGTGCCAGGATGGATAACGAGATATCCCGGTGCGGAATCCATCTCTCTTAGAAACAGGACCTTTAACTAATTAGGAATGAACGTGGATTACACGCCCCCGCCATTATAGCCTTGATTATTGGGCCATGGACGAAGACGACTGGCTTACGAAGTTCTATTTATGAGCGACCTTTGCCTTGGCTTGCTTGAGCGCCTCAACCTTGTCAAGCTTCTCCCAGGGAAGATCGAGATCGGTGCGTCCGAAGTGTCCGTAAGCCGCCACTTTCTGATAGAACTTGCCGCTATGCTGCTTGGGCAAATTCGTCAAATCAAAATTGGCAATGATGGCCGCCGGACGAAGATCGAAAGTATTCTTCACGAGATCGCAGATCTCGTCATCGGAAACTTTTCCGGTGCCGAATGTAGTCACATTTACGGACACGGGGCGAGCCACTCCAATCGCATACGCAATTTGCACTTCGCAACGGTTGGCAAGACCGGCCGCCACCACATTTTTGGCCACATACCGTGATGCATACGCACCGGAACGATCGACTTTTGTCGGATCTTTTCCGGAGAAGGCGCCACCGCCGTGCCGAGCGTAGCCGCCATAAG
This sequence comes from Candidatus Obscuribacterales bacterium, assembly GCA_036703785.1. GTDB lineage: Bacteria > Cyanobacteriota > Vampirovibrionia > Obscuribacterales > Obscuribacteraceae > JADYXS01. The sequence continues at coordinate 18,229 of DATNQY010000090.1, read as the reverse complement.
TATCGACAATGATCTTGCGTCCGGTCAGTCCGGCGTCGCCTTGCGGTCCGCCGACGACGAAGCGACCGGATGGATTGATCAGATATCTGGTGTTGTCGTCCGGCTTCAGGGCCAGATCCTGGAAGACCGGCGTCACCACATATTTTTTCAAGTCTTCGGCGATGCGCTTTTGAATCTTGTCGTTTTCCGTGATGCCGTCGATCACCGGCTCGTGCTGCGTGGAAATGATAATTGAATCGACGCGCACCGGACGCCCATCTTCGTATTCGATTGAAACCTGGGTTTTGCCATCCGGACGCAAATACTTGAGCACGCCGAGTTTGCGCACTTCCGAGAGGCGACGCGCCAAACGCTGAGCTACCGAAATTGGCATCGGCATCAATTCGGGCGTCTCATCGCAGGCATAACCGAACATCATGCCCTGGTCGCCTGCGCCTATCTGATCGTACTCGTCACCCTTGCCGCCCCGCTGTTCCAGCGCGGTGTTCACGCCCTGGGCGATATCGGGAGATTGTTTGTTGATAGCTGTGATGACGCCGCAAGTTTTGGCGTCGAAGCCGCCGCCGCGCTCGCCTTCATAGCCAATCTCAGCCACAACACGCCGGACGATTTCCGGCACATCGATTTGTGCGGTCGTAGTGATCTCGCCGGAAACGACGACCAATCCAGTCGTCGTCATGCATTCGCAAGCCACTCTGCCTTTGACGTCGGCGGTCAAGATAGCATCCAAAACGGCATCGGAAATCTGGTCACAAACCTTGTCCGGATGTCCCTCGGTCACCGATTCCGAAGTAAACAAATAGCGATTAGACACGCACATTTCTCCATTGATTGGATTTTTCATGAGGCGTAAGGTCCTGCTTGCCACGGCGCAACAGGAGACGCAAGGCAAAATCCTAACAGCTTTTGGTCTTCAGACGTTAGAGCCCGTTAGGAAAAATGAACCTCGCCGGGCGGAGCCGCAGCGCCCGCTCCCAAGCTGTAGCAAATAGTAAACCGCGACCGTAATCCAGCAATATATACGTCCAATTGCTGCGCGGGCGGCACGGCGGTGGGGGGTGTTACCATAGAAGCGCCTGGTCACCCAGGCAACTTTGGTTTGCAACACTAGCGGGCACACGCCCACGCCACGAGGCGCCAGATGACCACAGCTTACAGTCAGAAAAGCGACCGCGACCTGGTGCTGGCTTGCCAGCATCGCGATCCGGCTGCCTTTGAAGAGCTTGTCAAAAGGCATCAACGCACGGTCTACGCTCTTCTTTATCAGTTGGCGCCGGATTGGCAAGACACATCGGATCTGGCGCAGGAAGTGTTCATCAGGGTTTGGCGCTCGATCAACAACTTGCGCAATCCCTCGTCGTTCCGTGGCTGGCTTACACAGATTGTTACCAACCTCTTTTACGATGAACTGCGTAAACGTCCTCGCCGGTTACCGACGGTATCCATGGACGAACAAATAGCCGAAGGGTCGGACGAGACGATAGAGCAAGCCACACGGGACATTCCGGACACTTCCACCCTCCCGGATGAAAGAATTTTAACCCACGAACTTTCTGACCGAATTCGTGAAGCAATGACTCAATTACCGGAACAGTTCAGGACTGCCATCGTCCTGAGAGAGATAGAAGGGTTGAGTTACGAGGAAATCGCGCTCCTTACTAAGACCGAAATGGGAACGGTTAAATCGAGGATTGCGCGCGCCCGTACTAAGCTCCAAGAGCTGCTCCAGCCCTATCTTAGCGGCAGTGCGAGTGAGGTCACCGGCTGATGGTCGTGTCTTGTTCAGAATTCAAGGAAGATCTTTCTTCTCTGGTCGATGGCGAACTCGAAGAGCACAAACAGTCCTTATTGTGCGACCACCTATCCGCCTGCGCCGGGTGTCGCGACGAGCACGATCGCTTTAAACATGTCGGATCGCTTTTGAGAAAGACAGCGGCCCAAGTGGCTAATTCGGCGCCGAATATCTGGGAAGAGGTTGCCGCCAAACTACCCGATGTTTGCCAGTGCGTGCAAGAAGATCTGTCGGCCTATCTCGACGGCGAGCTTATAGCCTCGGCCAAGGAAGGGGTGAGCATCCATCTGGAGAAATGCTCGCTGTGCCTGCGCAAGTTCCAGCAGCTGACCCGCGTCAACGGCATGCTATCCAAAGGGCTGGTCTTGCCGGAATCAATACAGGTTGATGTTTGGGCCGCAGTAAAAGCAAGGCTCAACGAAGATTGCCTGCTCATTCAAAGCGAGTTGTCCGCTTTTATAGATCGCGAAGTTGCAACGCTGCGTCACAGGGCGATCACTGCGCACCTCACCGAATGCGCCGAGTGCACCCGCCACTTCCACGAGCTATCGCAAACCGGCGACATGCTTCGCAGCAACTACCTACCAGCGGATGCCGAATCCGTCAATCTCTGGCCGCGCATCGTCGGCCGCTTGAACGTAATCAAGCTCGAGCCCAAAGACAAAGAAAAGAAACGCCCGCAGCCTGCGGCTCGAAGATTGTCCGCGATTGCCGCAGCAGTGGTGGCGGGGGTGGTGGCATCATCCGGTTATCTGTTCTATTACCAACAACAACATACGCCGCACGTGCAACCAGTTACCGCCGAGGCGTATCTCATCGATCAATCTCTAGGTGATCCTTCAGATGTCGCAGAAGCGGTGGTCTATGAGCGTTCGGAATAAGTCCGTCTTGGCTCTGATCATACTGGTTTATGGCGTGCCTGCCGGTGCTCAGGATATCCCCATGCACAGGCACCACGGCGTCGACTGGCAAAGGTTGAATCTTTCGCCCCAGCAAAGCCAACAAATACAAGTTCTGCAATCAGATTGGCAGGGACACTACACCGACGAAATGCCGCAAATCCACAGGCAGCAGCAGCATCTCAACGAGCTGTTTCGCAATCCGCAATCGGATCCGCTGGAAATCGTATCCACGCAGCAGTCGCTAATGCGCCTGCAAGAGCAATTGCGCAACGAAGCCATGGCCAATTACCTGCATAAACGCGCCTTGCTGAGCGGCGGTCAACAACGACTGCTGGAGGTGCAAATGCACCAGATGGTGGTCGAGCGCCAGCAACATCACATGGTGCCGGTCAACCAGAGCAACGACGAAAACGGCGGCATCATGACCATCATGCAGAAAGTGCGCTGGGCCATCGAGCCCCATAACTAGCCCGCGACGTATACTTAGCGGCGCATAAAGGCGCACCACGCGCGGTTACAATTCGTCGTATTGTTTCGGCGACGTTTCAGCCTGACAAATCAGCCCGCAGTCAGCGTTCCAAGTCTTCGGACACACTGCTTGTGCGTGATCTTGCACAGCCGCCGCCGCGATTCCAATTTTGCTGTTGGAAAGCGAGCGCAATAATAGTCACATCAGATAGCGCCAGCTCGCCGAGGCTGGTCATACCGCCATGCTCCTCAAGGAGGCGCACATGTTTTTTCGCATATACGCTAAGAACCGAGAACGCCGCGGCTCGCTCATAGTCTTAATTCCTGCAGTCGTTTTGATAGCCATCATCGGCATTGGCGCCTTCGCCATGGACGTATCTCACAATGTCACTGTGCGCACCGAGTTGCAAAACGCCGTAGACGCAGCAGCACTTGCCGGAGCGCAAGACTTCAAAGATGCCAGCACCTGGCCCTCAGTTGATGCGGACGCCCTGCAGGTGGCGCAGCAAAATACAGCCGACGGGCGCAACGTTTCTAACTCGACTTCGGGAGCATCGGTAACTGTTCAGAGCCAGACGCCCGGGCAAAACAATAGCCCCGGTGAGTGTCAGGTCGGCGCCTCAATGCAAATCACCGACTTATTCGCCAAGCTCTTTGCACACAACAACGACACCATCGACGTGACTTCCACTGCTGATTACTGGAACACTGTCAACTCTATTGAAGCGAATCAGATGATGCCGATCGCGCCCAGCCTGGATGACACTTCGCAAGGGCCGGCACTGAGCTCCAAAAAACTCGGAGATCAACTGACCATCACTATTAAACCGAGCGGCGGCAACGCCGCCTGGACATCCGGCACCATGACCCATCCCAGCACCACAGTATTGAGAGAAGCCCTGGACGTCGCTCTTGGACTGGCGCAACCGACGCCTGGAGCCAACCCTGCTATGGTGGCGGACGGCACCACGCAAATCGCCCTCACTCAGGGCTTGCACAACGGAGTCGATCTCAGCGCCGCGCCTTATGCCGGCTTGATCGAAGGCAAGCAATACGTGGTACTCCCCGTAATCACAGGCAGCAATCCATACGTCCAAAGCCGGGTACTCATGGGGTTCATCGCCATGAAAGTCACAAGCATCAGTACGGGACCAGACAGCCTCACCTTGAATGGCACCCTGGTTAAAGGACTGGTGAAAGGCGCAGGCGGAATGCTGCCGAACGCCGGCGTAAGCGACCCGACGCAAACCTTGTCCCAGCTCTCGGTGGGCACGGTCAAGCTTGTGCAATAAAGGCCTCGGCCCAGGAACACCGATTTGGCGAGGGCGTCGACTTTGGTGAGCCCATCATTATGAGTTGTCCATGCAGAAGCTGTTTCCTTGCAAAGTCTCGGCAGTTATTTGCGCGCTGTTCACCACCTGTTCGGCCGCATGGGCTCAATCGGCTCCAATTTCATCGCCGTACGATAAATTGAATCTCAACCGCGATCAGGCGCGCCAGATTCAATCGCTGGAATGGGATTGGAACACTCACTATACGCAATTGCAACCGCGCATGGTGACTTTGCAGAAACATCTGGAGGCTTTGCTTGGCGCGCCCAAAGCTGATCCCATCGATATCACTGCTACTCAAGAACATATCAATCAAATACGCGAGCAATTGGGCGTATACGCCACGTCGACGTTCTTGCGCAAACGGCGAGTGCTCACCGACAACCAAAAGCAGGAGTTGGATATCTGGATGCGGCGAATGTATACAAGCCACTTGCACAACAATAACCTGTAGCGGCGGGCGTAAGCCGACTAGTTATGCAACCACCTTCGCTATAATGTATAGCCGCTGCATATGCAAGGAGGAAGGGCATGGCTGACAAGAAGCTCGCAGGCATGAAAGTCTTGATGGTGATCGCCCCCGATCAGTTCAGGGACGAAGAGTTGCTGCAACCGAAAGAGATATTGTCGGGACATGGCGCCCATGTGACTATCGCCTCGACCAGAGCCGGCCAAGCTCAAGGCATGCTCGGCGCGACGGTGATTGCGGACACGGTAGTCGATAAAGTGCAGGCAGCGGATTATCAGGGCATTATCGTCGTGGGCGGAATGGGTTCACCGGAATTTTTGTGGAACAACACGGCCTTGCATAAGATTCTCCAAGATTGCCAGCAGCAAGGAAAAGTGGTGGCAAGTATTTGCCTTTCAGGCGCTGCGCTGGCAAATGCCGGTGTTCTCGCCGGCAAGCGCGCCACCGTCTGGGCGACACCAGAATCAGTCGCCGCTCTGGAGAAGGGCAAAGCTCAATATATAAAAGATCACGTTGTTGCCGACGGTTCTGTCGTCACTGCAGATGGTCCGGAAGCGGCATCGCCATTCGCAGAAGCAGTAACCGCGGCACTACAGAAGGTGGCATCTCACGTCTAGCGGCGGCGCGTGGGCCTGCCGTTCGAGGTAATTTTAAGTACAGAAACATAAGCGCATCTGCTAGCAAGAGTCGCATAAGGGTTTTCCCGAATTGCCGATCTACGGCCACTGATTCGCCGGTATCATTAGATACAGACAATCGATTTTAAATTTTTGGATAGCGATCGGCTGCGCTACCTTTTAGGGCAGTGGCCGTTTCTTTTTGCAGCGTGGTAATCGGATGAGCATCGACTATCAAAATTTAGAAGCGGCACCAGTGGATCATGCCGCGGCCCATGAGGCCTTGGAAAACGGTCATTACCTGAAAGCGGCACGAATCATTCGCCAAGCTCTGGCGGAATCGTCGGCGCTCGATCTCTTCTTACTGTCGAGCGCGGAAAAGCTGGCCGTGTACTATCTCAACGATGGCGAATTCGTGGCGGCAGCATGCCTTTACCGAAGCATCGTTGAGGCTAAAACTAAAGTCCTGGGCGAACAGCACCCGGACGTTCGCCTGGCGCGGCACAAGCTAGAGTTGGCCCTGTGGCACACAGGCGGAATCACACCGCGCTTGCTTTCTAGCGATTCATAAGCTCAACAATTTAATTGAAAAAACGGAACACCTAGGTTGTAGTATCGTCTCGCACAGTGCGAGGAGAACCGAGACTAAGTACCGCACTTCAAGACTGAAAGGATTAGGGTATGTCCACCCATCTTCCTGAATCGAATAAGCAAATTTCCGCCTGGATAGTCTGCGATCTGTCCACATTGCCTGTTGATTTTCGGCGGATGCTGTCAGTGCAGTTCCGCGAATTCGTGCATTGCCTCGAAGATGTACAACAGGAAAATGAACTGGAACGCAGCCCACGCGTTATCGGCTTCCTAGAACGCTGCTTCGACGAAGCCGCCTAACCGGACGCCCGCGTGCGGTTTGTAGCGGCGGGCGGCAGCCCGCTTGTATGCTATTCTTGCCCTGCATGAAAACCGTGGGCAAGAAAATTCTGATTGCGCCGACCGCCTTCAAGGGCACCCTGTCACCACAGATGGTGGCACGGGCAATCGAGGACGGAGTTGTACAGGCGGGTGGACGCCCGCCGGTACAGATCGGTATCGAGATTGAGTCGATTATCCTCCCTCTGGCTGACGGCGGCGACGGCACACTGGAAACCGTCTATCAGTCCAGTCAAGGGCGCTTGCACGACGAGCAAGTTTTGGGCGCTACCGGAAAGCCGGTGCACGCCCGCTGGTTGCAGTTGGACCGCCAGGCTCTGGTTGAGCTCGCCTCATGTTGCGGCATTGGATTGCTGTCTGTCGATCAGCTCAACCCGCTGCAGGCAAGCACCTATGGGCTTGGTCAAATGATCTGCCGTTGCAGAGAGTTCGGCATGGAAACGATCAATGTGGCGCTGGGCGGCAGCGCCTCCACCGACGGTGGCATGGGCGCATTGCGCGCCATCGGCGTGTGTTTCTTTGATCGAGACGGCAAGGAGATCGACGAATCAGGGGGCGCTGCCCTCTCCACAGTGCGTGATGTGGATGTCACCGGCGCGCGCTGGTTGACGCGCGAAAGCAAGTTGCGCGTGCTTACCGACGTGCACAACCCATTATTAGGAGCGCAGGGAGCCGCGCACGTCTTTGCACCGCAAAAGGGCGCCAGCAGCTCTCAGGTAGATATCCTGGAATCAGCGATGCAACAATACGCCGATGTTCTCGAGCAAAGCACCGGTAAGCGCCTTCGAGACGTGCCCGGAGCAGGCGCTGCCGGTGGTACCGCTTTCGGATTAGCTTGTTGCCTCGATGCCGAAATCGCCTCCGGGTTCCAGTGGTTGGCAGGAATCGCCGGACTGGAAGACAAGCTCCGACAGTGCGATCTAGTCATAACCGGAGAAGGGCGATTCGACAGTCAGTCGCTGTCCGGCAAAGTCACCGGTGAATTGCTCAAACTGTGCCGGCAGTACAACAAGCCACTATGGGTGGTGGCAGGCGCCGCAGCCGGGCACGAGGCGATCACCGGATTGGAAAAGATTATCGTCCCGCAGGCAAAAGCCGGTTCGCTCTGCAATGCCGACGATATTACCGCGTCCGTGTCGGAAGCGCTGCAGTTATTTCCGCTGGTCGAGGAATGAGAGATCCGGAGCGAGGCTGGTTGATACCACCGAGTTGCTTGCCGGCTTGAGCGTCGCGGCTCCTGCTGCTCCCGGACCATCCGGCAGATCGTGTTGCGGCACCACTTTAATAACGCTTTCGCTGGCCATCGGCGCCGGTTGTGCAGGCATCGTAGCCGCAGGCTGATCCATAGGCGCCGCTTGCGACTGCATGCTCATGTCCTGGCTGCCGCCCGTCATATCAGCGCCACTGCCTGCCGGCATCTGGCCGGACGCAACAGCGTTGGCAGCCGGAGCCTGAGCGACGTTGGCACCAGGCATGGACAGCTGTTGTCCGGGCTGAATCAAGCTTGGATTGGAGCCGATGACGCCGGAATTGGCCTTGTAAAGATCCGTCCATTTGTAGGCGCTGCCCATGTGACTCTTAGCGATGTTCCACAGGTTATCACCTCTTTGAACGGTGTATTTGGCGGCATCAGCCACCATGTTATCCGCTCCCGGCAAGCGCAAATGTGCGCCCTGCAGAATAAGATCCGGATTCTGCCCGATCATGTCGGAATTCAATTTATAGATTTCGTTCCAACGCGATCCGTCGCCGAGTTTGTGCTTGGCGATGTTCCACAAGCAATCCCCTTTTTGAACCATGTAATCAGCGGGCTGATCGCCTGCTTGCGCGATCTGCATTTGATCACCTTGAGCAACTTGGGATTGATCGCTTTGCGCAGCTTGATCTTGCTTACCGGCTGCAGGCTGTTCCTTCGGAGCTTGCGCGGCTTCCGTTTGGTGGTGCACCGAATGATGGGCGACGTGATGAGCGGCCTCATGGTGAGCGCCGGTTTCGTACGCTTTAGGCAGTGAGCCGCGATGTGCGATGGCGTCCGTCACGTGCGGTTTGGCGACATGTGCGGCAGGGTGCACGTGCGGCGGCACCGAGGCAATCTTCGGCGGCGCGCTGGCAGTCGGCTTAACCATCGCCTGCGCATGATCGGCAGGTGGAATGGACGCGTGCTTGCCGGCGATTTTGTCGATCAGTTGTTTGCCATGGTCTCCGACCACACCTTTGCGAAGGTCTTCGAAGGTCAGTTGTTTCGCCTTCAGAGGGGTAACATCGCCACCACCGGCTGACCCACCCTGGTAGTAGTTGCCTGTGGCTGGGCGGTAAACCTGATTGTCGGAAGCGACAACATTATCGTTGGTGTATTTTTGTCCGTAGGCGCTCGGTCCGAACTGCTGCGACTGTCCGGTGGCATCGCTTACCGGAGCGGAGCCGGAGGCCGTAGTTTGCGAGGCCGCCTGCGCCGACATCTGGTTCATATCCTGACCTACGGATGTGACGGCGTTGGGAACGCTGGCGCTGGTGACAGGCACTGAGGTGTTGGAAGTGATGCTGTTGAATTGACCGCCGCCGGAAAGATTGTCGCTGAAGAGACGCTGATTGCCGGCCAGATAGCTCCCGCCCGTCGAGCCACTCATGGAAGGCCCGGCTAATCCGCTATCGGCAGATCCGCTGGCCGCTTGCTCGAACTGAGCATGCGCGAAATCAGGACCGGCGCCGACGTTGGCCGGATTTTGCACGAAGTGCTCAGGCAATCCGGAAATGCCGCCGCTTTCGAATCCACTTAATGCACCTGTATGCTGCATACCTTGCAAAATAGGAGCATCCAGAGGCAGGTTGGTCATGCCCGCGAAATGCTCGCCGGCAGGAAGGAGACCTGTAACATGTTCGAGCGCCGCTGCGTGTGCGGCCAGATCCAGGTGCGGAGTGAGGGCGCTCATCAAATCATGCCCGCCCGGCATAAACATGTGAGCGAGCCACTCGAAGAACGAATGCGCGATGCCGGTTGCTCCGGGCAAACGCATAATTAATTGCACCAGAGGCGATATCGGTTCTGTCGCGGCAGCAAGCGCAGATTGAGCAATCGCGGCATTGCCAATCGCCGCTTGAGCGAGCGTGGCATGACCGACCGCCACATGAGCGATGGCGGCGTGACCGATGGCCGCATGTCCGATGGCCGCATGTCCGGCGGCCGCCTGACCGACGGCGGCTTGCCCGATTGTGGCATTGCCGACTGATGCTTTGCCGAAGACGCTTTGACTTAATGAAGTTTGACTGAAAGCCGAGTTGCCGACTGCGCCTTGTCCGATTGCCGCGTTGCCGACTGCACCTTGTCCAATTGCCGCGTTGCCGATTGTCGCCTTGCCGATTGCCGCGTGTCCGATGCCGACGGTGGCGGCTGTCGTCTTTGTGAATGCTTGAGCCGAAAGCGCCGAAGCTTCGGCCGAAGCCTTGGCGGCTGCTGCCTGGGCGGCTTCGCCGGCGGACATCGGTGCACCGTTGGCCGCACCAATCCCGGTTTCGGCTCCTGCTGAAAGTCCGGCGTAGGAAAGCTCTTTCGTACCGGTGCCAATGCCGCCGCCACCCGCGGAGGGCGCGGATCTGCCGAATGATTGTTCCCGAAAGAAGGGCGAGGGCATGAGCTATCCCTTTGCAAGGTATGTCAACTGTACTGAAACCTATATTTCCAGTCAACGAAAAGATGGGAATCCTCCCACTGTTCGACGTTTTGAACTATTCTCATAAACCGACGAACCGGACGGTAAAATATGCTGGCAAAGGTGGTGTGGTGATGGTTGGAAAACTTGCATACTTGTGGCTGGGGCTTCTTTTGGCGGGACTGCCGTGCCCGTGTCCGGCGGCCGATACAACCGCGCTTTTGAGCGTCGCCAAACCGGGCGGGTCGCTGGCGCCGGCGTCCAAAGCATTGCCAACGAGGCAAAAGACAAAAGCGGCCTCTTCAACGCCGGCGAAGAGTCAATCCCCTCAGACAAGCGCGCCGAGCGCGGCGGCGAAAGCATCTGCCGAGCCGTCCAACGGCGAAGAAAACGAACAGGCGCAAACAGCACCGCCGCCGCCGAGCACGTCTCAGCTTCTTTCTCAGGCTTACCAGGCTTATAAATCAAATCCGCAACCGGCGGGCCTTCAGGAAGTGCTGCGCCTGTTCAAGCAACTGATTTCGCAGGCTGGGCCACGCATTCCAGCGGCAGCACTGATCAAATCGACGCCGGTGCTGTCCGACATGGGCGTCAAGGCGCTCGATGCCTTAGCAGGCAGGGTCTTTGTCTTCAGCCGCTTGCCCGACCCGCAGGAAATCGTCATGCAGTGGCCGGACACGAAAACCACCATCACCTACGTCGGCAGACGCCACCGCCGGAAGAAAGTCACTGCCACCACCACCTGGAGGGTAGGCGGCTTCATATTGCCAGCCGACATTACTCTTTCGGATGCACGCATCCTCGGAACTGCCGAAGGGAAACACTCAGTGATCTTGGTGGGCAGCGAAGGCGGCAGCAAACTCTGGTTGAAGACTTTCAAACAAACCGAAGGCGGCTGGGCTGAGACCGCCAGCCGTCTTGATTCAATACCGGCGTTTCTGACTAACAACGTCTCCGGACGAGTAATTTTCCGCGGTCCGGATTTGATCTTCAACATCGGGCGTGTGGTGAGCAGCAAAGTATCCGGCGCGCCTTCGGCTCTACCCGAGGCCGAATCGGCGACTTACCGGTTCTGGCTGCACTACACGGATCAAGGCTACGTGCTCATGTCACAACTGCCAGATGAAGCGCAGTTCGGCATCGTAAGAGCCTTTCTGGAGGCGATTGCCAACGCGCGCACCGAAGTGGCGAAGTCTCTTTTGTCCGATAGCCGGCTGCTAAGCATTCCCAAATACGTGGGAATACACGGTCCCTCTCCCGAGTTCAAAGTCGCCCAAACCGCCTCGCCTCCTTCCGGAGCAGCGCGATTCCGCCTGGTTACCGGGGGCAAAGATGATTTGATCTTCGAGGTGGGACGGGTGAAAGACCGAACCGCAATCCGGGCCATTTTTATTGCCCCTCCTGATCCGTTTTTGCAGGAAATGGCAGGCCATTTGCCCAAGTTCGACCAGGTGGCACCGGGCTCGACGCTGCAGGCGGTGCAACCGGGGTCCGAGAAGCATTAGAAGCGCTGCAATATCTTTCGCCCAGCCTGCCGTGCCACTGGGCATAAAGATACCTGAGGGTGCTTGTCCGAGGTTTTCGTGACCAATCTCCTGCCCCACGACATCAACGACCCGGCGCCTGACGCGCTGGAAGATCGCAATGTCTTGAGCTCGACCCTCAACTTCCGCACTTATTCATTTCGCGAGAATCTGTTTGCCGAGTTCGACCGACTGGTCGAAGAAGGGCGGCGTTTTGACGGGTTGATTGTCGATTTGATGCAAACCGGATTTTCTTTGCCGATCGACACGCTGGTCAGATTTCATGCATATGCAAAACGCCTGCTCAAGCCGCAAGGAGTCTGCCTTTTCATCAAAGCTGAAGGAGCAATGACGCTCACCAAAGACGATCCGGGCGGCGGTTTGACGATGAATGTTTACGACAGCCCATTCGGTATTTTCGCTCGCTATCCAATGCTCGCCGATTATGTCTGTGCCACCGTATCCGGTATCGACCGCCGGCGCCTGCGCGGCGGCGGCAACACTTTGGCCAATCACATTCTCTACACGTCAACACCGGTACTCACCCCACGCGGCATCAGGTTGAAAAATTCCTTCGAGCTGCCTGCGTCGCAAAACTGGCTGTTGCAGCTCATCGATGACTACTCCACCACTGAAGCGATCGCCCGACTCATGGAGACGCGGCACACGCTGAAAATCGACGAGATGCTGCGCGTGATGCACGAGTTGGAAGCGGAAGGCGCCATCTATCCGATTTTCCCTCGCATTCAGTTTCTGGCGAATTGCTACCATAATCGCAAGCCCTTTCGCCTCGGGCGTTACATGGTGGCGGCCGGCATTGTTACCTCATCGCAACTGGAAGATCTCCTGGAAGCACAGGCACAGGAAGGCTACGGCCGCAGCAGCAAGACATTCTTGGGCGTGCTGGCGGTGCGCCGCGGCTACATCAACACACGCCAGTTAGAAGTGCTTCTGCACGATCAGTTTATCTACGGCGGCTACCATAAAGTGGCAGGCGACGGCGACGATCCCGGTTTGTCCGCCAGCCAGAAAAAACGCAGCATAGAAACAATGCGCGATGCCATGATCGGCAGCCTGGGAGCCATCGATTCTGCCGGACTCTTGCAATCGTTGTCGACCGCAAAGAAAACCGGACTGCTCACCGTCGAGCATCGCGACAAAGCATTGGTGGTGGCATTCACCGATGGCAAACCGACTCACGCGCGCATGGACAAACTCACGGGCTACAGTGCAATTGTAGAATTTCTGGTCATGTGGATCGAGGGAATTTTCGTCTTTCGCGATCGCGGGGTCTCGCGCGAGCTCGAGGGAGATTCATGCCAGGTAAGCAGCGCACTCGAGCGATTATTGCTTGATGCCGCTCTTTACCAGGACAACAACAACCGCATTTTGAAGGGGCTGACGGGCGGACGCAGCGCCATTCTCGAAAGAGTTTGGAACTTCACGGAATTGTGGGAAGCACTGCCGAAAAACGATCTCAAATTTTTCGACGGCGCATCCGTCAGCGCCGGCGATTGCCAAAACATACAAGCACTGGCCAAGCAGCTCGACGGATTGACGACGCTCGACGAAGTGATCAAGATCTCCGATGAATGCCCGAGCTACGTGGTGCTCAGGCACCTGCAATTCCTGCTTGATAACAACCTGGTCAACACACAGCAGACAAGTCTATTTCGCCCGCTCACGGTATTTCAAAGAATCGTTGCTGAGCTTCACGAGCTCGTGGGTCGCGACGACAACAAAAGTCTTTTGGAGCAGAGCTTGCTTTACGTTCATGGTGATTCGTCCGCAGCTTCTCGCTTTCATATAGACTTCGAAGGCAGGGTCAGCGTAAACTTGAGTCAGGTCAAAGCTTCCGGTACACCGGTATCAGCGGTTCTTCTCGAGTTGAGACGATGGATGGAAGCTTACCTGGCTCATGCTCGTCGGCACGCCGATCCGGACGTAGTCGATAACACTGTCGCCAAAATAATTCAGGCAAGCGTTCAATAGGATCCCCGTATGGAATTTAAAAAAGAAACTCGTCCTCTGTCTCAGGTGGACGCAGATACATTGGTGATTTTCGTTTTCCAGGACGAACTTATAGAAACCGAGCTGAAGACAATGGACGCCGCGTTTCCCGGTGATTTTATTTCTGCCGTCAACCAAGAATGCGCGCGAGAAAATTTTACGGGCAAGCCCACACAAGCAGTGCAATTGCCTACGTACGGCAAGCTGGCTGCCAAAAGGTTGGTAATCAAAGGAGCGGGCAAACGTGCTGCTGCCGATACTGCAACCATGCGCAGAGCCACCGCATCAGTGGCTCGCCGTATGTCGTCCGGCACCGCCATTGATACCATCGCCGTGCATGTGCCGTCGGTCACCGCCGATCAAGCGCTTGCTCAAGCGGTGATCGAGGGCTGGCTGCTCGGCTGCTATCAATTCAAGAAATATAAAACATCCGCCGACGACAAAAAACATGCACAGACACGGCAGTTGGTTATATTGAACAGTCCGCTTAACGATGAACAATTTCAGCACGCGGCTTTTACGGCGGCAACGATTGCTCAGGCGACGAATATGGCTCGAGACATGGTGGCAGAGCCGCCCGATTACATGACACCGAGCAAGCTTGCCGAAATTGCTTCGGGCCTGTCCGGCGACCGCCTCACCTGCCAGGTTATCGATCGCGATGAGGCTGCCAAAATGGGCATGGGCGCTTTCCTGGGTGTGGCCCGGGGGGCCCATGAACCGCCCAAGTTCATCGTCATGCGCTACATGCATCCAAATGCCAAACGGACGATTGCCATTGCAGGCAAGGGCATCACCTTTGATTCGGGGGGACTTTCGATCAAAACCGCCCTCTCGATGGAGCACATGAAATACGACATGACCGGCGCCGCCGTCGTGATCGCCACCATGGGCGCGCTCTCCAGGCTGCAGCCGGCGATCAACGTAACAGCGGTGGCAGCAGCCACCGAGAATATGCCCGGCTCGACGGCCATGCACCCGGGCGACATCGTCACCGCGCTCAACGGGAAAACAATTGAGGTGAATAACACTGACGCCGAAGGGCGATTGGTTCTGGCCGATGCCTTATGTTTTTTATCGAAAGAGCAACCGGATGAAATCATCGACCTGGCTACGCTCACAGGCGCCGTCGTCACAGCGCTGGGACGAGCAGCCGCCGGGATTATGAGTAACAACGAAGACCTGCTCAAGCGTCTGGTGTCCTGCGGCGCACTGGCAGGGGAAAAGCTCTGGCAGCTGCCGCTGTTCGACGAATATAAGGACGCGCTGAAAAGCGACGTCGCTGACTTGAAAAACGCCGGCGCACGTGGCGAAGCGGGTAGCCCGGCCGCGGCAATGTTCCTCAAAGAATTCGTGGACGGCAGACCCTGGGCGCATTTGGACATCGCCGGACCGGCCTGGATGGACAAAGAGAAGGACGAGCTCAATAAAGGCGGTACCGCGTTTGGTGTCAGGACGCTTTGCTATTACCTGCTTGCGCAGGCGCAATAGCTTAACGCAAACTGCAGCGACAAATTCCGGGGTCCGGAACCCGATCAAACCTCACTACGAAAGATCAACTCCGCAGTTGATAAATCAAAAAATGCCTAGAAATTGCACAATGCTGAGAAGGCTCGTCTGTAGCGGATTTCGACTGCAGCCAACGATCTTCCCACCATCGCTTGGCGTCAACAAATCTGTTTAGTGGAGCGCCTGTCTTTTTATGTTTGCTGCTGGCAACACCGTATTCAGAACGGCATCAGATAGACACCACATACGGTGCGGTCCTTTACTGGTATTTCAAGTGGAAATGTTAAAAGCGGGAAGTGACGATCAACTCCGCAGTTGATGGATGAAAGAATCACCCACTATTCCGGCCACGTGCAAAAGCCCGATGGGCAGCCCTTTTCAAGAAATCGCCGTCCTCAATCAAAACCTCTTGGCGTCAACAAATATGTTTAGTGCTCATAGCGCTGCCTGGATCGATTTCCAGGAGCAAATTCAGCCCGCGAATGACTGGAGCTGATTACGATTGAGCGACCAGTTGGGTGATGCTGCGCATGAGCGGGATCAGTTTTTCCGTCTGGATCTCGTTGCTCACGGTAATCAGGATACCGCCGCCGAAGTCGGCGATTACCAGATAGCCCACGTGTGTGCGGCAGACCAATTGGTGCAGATGGTTGTGCGCCATCTTCTTGGTGCTGTTGGTCGTATTGATGTAGATGCCCAATGAGAGAATGCCGATGGTTTCGGGATCGAGTTCTTTCGGCAGGCTGCTGGCGATCAAGATGCCGTCATGTCCGACGATCACTGAGCCGACAACGCCAGGTTGAGTGGCGATGTGCGCCAACAATCGGTTGATCTCTTCGGACGCCTCATGCGTGAGCACGCGAATCTTGGTGTCGCTTAGATCCTCTTCGGTAAGCTGTCCGATCTTGGACAAATCTTGTTGGTCGAGCAGGAATTTACCGATGGCATTGATCTTGCCTGGAGTGGGCTCGGAGACTACCTCTTCACGAGTGAGGCGACCGATGCCTTCTACCTTCGGCGGTGTGGGCACGTCGGCGACGGTGCGGATTTGATTGACCGCTTCGCGGACGTTGATCTTCGGACCGGCACCGGCACCGGCTTTTTCTTTGACGCCGAGATCGGAAAATATTCTGTCCATCGCGTCGTCGTCAACATTGAGCAATCCACCGGCGCGGGCTGCGGCGGCAGTCTGTGGCGCCGGAGCGACGAAAGGCTGCGGCGCCGGAGCAGCCACAGGCTGCTGATTCCAACCGGGTTGCGGTGCTGGCGCTGGAGCCGGGATTGCCTGCGGCGGCAAAGCAGCCGGCTGGCGCGCGGAAAGCGGTGGCACAGGTGGTGCCAGCTGCGGCTGGGGCACCGCCTGCGGGGGCGCTTGTCCGGCTGCGGATGCATCCTTGAGACCGAGATTGTTGGCAAATATTTGATCCATCGCCCGGTCGTCTATGTGCTTGAGCAATCCCAGACTGTCAGGTGATTGAGCGACGGGCTCCGGGGGTCCTTGACGTGGCGGTACAGCGCTTATGCGTGGTCCACCCATGGGCGGCACAGGCGGCTGATTTGCCGGCGCCGGCGGAGGAAGCGGTGCATTCATTGGAGGAACCGGTGCCATCTGCTGAGCCGGTGCGTTCATCGGCGGCACGGGCGGCATCATTGGCTGCGGTGCAACGGGCTGCGGTGCAACGGGCTGCGGAGCTGCCGCTACCGGCGGTGGCGGGGCTGCCACAGGCACTGCCTGCAGTTGACCGCCTAGCTGTTGATCGTTAACGCCCAGGTTTTCCTTGAATACTTTGTCGATAGCCTTATCGTCCAGCTTGAACAGACCATTACCGGCAGGCGGCGCTGCTGCGGCCGCCGTCATTGGTTGCGGCGTTGCCACTGGTGGCACAGGTGGTGCGGCTTGCACTGGTGGCACAGGTGGTGCGGCTTGCACTGGTGGCACAGGCGGCGCGTTGTAAGCGCTTGCTGCCTGTGCCGCCGGTGTCGGTGCCGGAGCAGCCCAACCAGGAGATGCAGGCGGGTTGCCGGCCATAGCCGCCAAATCGTCGCCCAGTACTTTGTTGAGTCGATCCATGATCGAACTCTTGTTCTGTCCAGCGGCAGCCATGGGCGGCACAGGGGACATTGGAGCACCTTGAGCAACCGGCACGCCTGCAGGCGTTGCTTCAAGTTGAGATGGCGCTGCGCCGCGCTGTTGAATCGGAACATCCCAGCGAGCGCCGTCACCTGCTGCCGGCTCGGCAGCTGCCGCACCGGATTGCTGCTGCATCTTCATGCGGTCTTGAATCGGAATATCGAACATGCTTGGATCGGCTTTACCGGCTGCTGCTGCTGCCAGTGCCGCACCCTCTTCGTTGGCACGCTGCTGGATGGGCGTGTCGAAGCGAGCAACATCGCCTGCCCCTGCCTGCGTGGGACGGGGTTGCGCTTGCTGTGTTTTTGGCTGTCCGATTTCCGGCTGATCGAGAGCGAATGCCTGCCACATGCCGGTTTGAATTTGCTCGCCTTCTTCGGACCATGTCTCGAAATCGGATTGTCCGGGCGGCGGTGTCGGCGCTGTCGGTGCCGGCGCGGCCGTTAAGAATGGATTGATCGCGCCGCGCGGCGCTTGTCCTGGTACGGGCTGACCTGCTTGCGGTTGCTGGACACCGCCTGTCCCCCAAGCTGGTTGAGCCGGTGCCTGGTTCCACCCGCTGTTGGCTGCACCACCGGCGGTGCTCCAGCCTTCCTGCGGTGCCGGTGCCGCCCAGCCGTTGCCTGGCTGCTGCGGGGCCGACTGCTGTGCCCACTGCTGTGCAGGCGGCTGCGCCTGCGCGGCGGGCTGTTCGGCCCAACCGGCGTTTTGCGTTTGTCCCCAGTTGGCTGCCGCCGGTTGCGCCGGCGCTTGTCCCCATTGTTGACTGGCTTGATTCGCTTGCTGATCCCAGCTTTGCTGTTGGGGCGTTTGTCCCCATTTTTGGCTGCCCGAGATCGCTTGCGGGTCGGCCCAATTATTTTGTTGCGGCTGTCCCCAGCCTTGATTCTTGCTGGCTGC
>DATNQY010000089.1:0-5071 GCA_036703785.1 Candidatus Obscuribacterales bacterium | reverse complement strand
CGCATTTGCATGCGGCGGGTGTCAAGGCGATCACTGTGCCGGCGGCGAATCAGTTGCATGCCGAAGCTTCGTCTGATTCGGATGACATCCCCTGATCTGGCGATATGATCGCCCCTCTCCCCCGTCTGGGAGAGGGTTGGGGTTGCGATAGAGCTAGATTTTTGAGCCACCTATTCGAACGTACGAATTCCTTTTGACTTTTTCGGGGGCAATATGCTGCCAGCAGCAAACAAAAATCTCCGCCGCCTACAACAATTGCGATCGATCGTTTATCTCATTCTTCTTGTGATCGGCTTTGCTGTTCTTGGTATCAAAACTCTGATGTCTCCATAAGGCACGTAGGTCGGGAGCGGGTCCCTGTACTCATATTTTCCTTGAGTCCGTAGGTTGGTGCTCAATAGCGTGGAGATGGCCAAGCTCGGCTTCCTGTTACTCCGTCTGGCACGGTGATGTCATAGTTCGCGGCACCCACAGTTCAAAGGGTCACTACTGCAACCTCCAGCGCATGCTCAAGGTCTGCGAAGGCGTCGAGGTAGCCAATATGAGGCTAAGGAGCTAGCGTTGCGCGTTACAGTTCATTCAAGGCGGACGGCGTCGCGCCGCTTAACCCAGTCGTTAGAGCTTGATGTGTAAGTTGCTCAGTAAGCCGCAAGTCATCTATATAGCCACAACAGTTTTGTGGCTCGTTGGCGTGCTGTCTCACTGTTTGTTGCGAACCCATTTGGTCTTGTCAGGTCCGCCCAGTCCCGACCTGTATGCAAACCACGTATCCTTCCAGCTCCTTACCTTCCTCGTTGTTTGGGTACCAGCATGGCTCATCGGTTTGCTTGTACTACTTGTTGGCGAGTTCGCGGTCTTCGGGCGGAAACCTAACCCCTCATCAAAGCGGACGCGCTGATGCGCGCCGGCTAACTCCAGCATTGGTCGTCATAGAGGAGGCGTATGTCACGTCATAAATGGAGCCTTTTGAACAAGCAGCAGGTCGGCACATATGCCGAATATTTCGTGAAGATGGAGCTTACGATGTATGGTTTCGAGGTCTACAACAGCGAGGTCGATGATCGCGGAATAGATTTCGTCGCAAGAAGGCGGCCAGGCTCATACTTTGAAGTGCAAGTTAAGTCTGTCCGCGACTACAGCTACGTGTTCATGCAAAAAACGAAGTTCGCGTTACAAGACAATCTTTTTCTCGCTCTGGCACTCATGTTTGAAGCTGAGCCACCAAACCTTTTTCTGATCCCGGCAACGACTTGGCGTATACCGAATGACGTATTCGTTGACAGAAGATATGAAGGCAAGAAGAGTAAGCCTGAATGGGGTGTCAATATTTCTCGCAAAAATATGCCCTTGCTTCAGCCTTTCGCCTTTGATAGCACCGTCGAAGCGATTCTTGGTAAGGCATGACGGTACCTAAGTAGACGCTGGTCCAGCAATTCATCTAGGGCGGCGCGCTGATGAGCGCCACTTAACCATGCGTCGGGGTTCAAATGCCGCATTTCGTACTCACAAGGCAAGGCTACGATCAGCTCATCGAAACATGTGGCGGTAGTCCGCCGTCACCGCTCTGGGTCAACACAGGTGTCCTCTCTTCCTCTGAGCTGACCACCTTGCGCGCCCAAGGTCTCGAAGTTACCGCATTTACGCAAGCAATTCCTTTGCAAGGCCCAGGTTTGGATGCTGCAATCAGCACCATTGAAGAGCATCATCCGGGTTTGTCTGCCTGGGTCGAGCATGTCGCGAAGCCTTAGCCATTCGATCAAAGCAGATGGCCTCACCGCCGCCTAACTTCAGCGTCAGACATGCAAACCCCGCGCTTCAGGAGAACTCATGTTTGACCACATCTTATTCGGTGTCAGCGACTACGCAGCGAGCAAAGCATTCTTCCTCACGGCGCTCGAACCCATCGGAATGGCCGTAGTCTCGGAGGGGCCGTTGGGCATCGAGCTTAGTGCGGACGGCAAGTCTTCATTGTGTCTCTGCCCGACCGATGAGAAGCCTGCGCATCTTCACCTGGCGTTCGTGGCCGAGAATCGCCAACAGGTCGAAGCTTTCTATCGCGCAGCTCTGGAGGCGGGTGCCAAAGACAATGGTGCGCCTGGTCTGCGCCCGAACTACAGCGGGAAATACTATGCAGCTTTTGTGATTGGTCCGGACGGACACAACATTGAAGTGGTTTGTCACGAACCGGAGGTCTGACAGCGTGGTCCGGGTGATGTGGCGCTAAATTCAGGCGTCAGCCGTCAGACCCGATTTAATTGCCATCGGAGATGTGAATGAACTCTCGCTTTCCATCCGCAGATGAATATTCGGCACAGAAGGCCCGCTACGGTAGTTTGACGGTTGTCGATATAGGCGCTTATCAACGGACCGTCAGCGATCCATATCGAAATGATGTGCTATCAAACATCAACGGCGATTGCATGCGGATAGCCGTTTTTGAGGGCGAGTATCGCTGGCACTATCACCCTGACTCGGACGAACTTTTCCTGGTACTGGCAGGGAAGCTGCAAATCGATATGGCGGACAAGGATACTGTTGAGTTGACTGAGTGGCAGTATGTGGTTGTGCCGGCCGGTACGGTGCACCGGACACGAGCTATTGGGCGCACAGTC
The DNA here is from genome assembly GCA_036703785.1 of Candidatus Obscuribacterales bacterium. Lineage (GTDB taxonomy): Bacteria > Cyanobacteriota > Vampirovibrionia > Obscuribacterales > Obscuribacteraceae > JADYXS01. Next base: position 2,459 of record DATNQY010000089.1, on the reverse strand, counting down.
AATGTCACGTATGAAAAACAGGGTGCGCAGACTGTTTTTGTCGAGAGAGCGGATTAACGCAGCGCTCAACCGCACTCTCCGCGAATACGTTGTCAATCGATCCTGGTCGGTTTACGTCAACCATCAAGCCAACGAAAGGCGCGTCGCAGCTCGTTCTCGGCATTGCTCGTGTAACAGCGGCCGTGAGCAAGAATCACTCGCTTCGGATGCCAGGCCAGCATGGTTGCCAAGCAGGCTAGTGCTTCGGATTTGCGGCGGAAGGACATGCGCCAATCCAAAGGTGTCTTGCCGTCGGGGTCCAACACGCCGCCTAGCCGTCCCACCCAGTGCAAGAATCCAGGTAGCTTCGCTGTCTCGAAGTTCTCGATCAGGTCGGTAAGGACAAGTGTTTCGCTGGCGCGGTGAAAGAACACGAATTCTTGCAACGCCCAGCTGCCCGTAAAGCACAGTTGATCGATATCGTTAGCCCACGCCAAAGGTGCATCGTCTTCAAGGTCGGCATCAAAAACCAGAGCGGTGCGTTGACTCGCGGTGCGTTCGCGTACGCCTGGAGATGCCCAGGTGACAGCATTGGGGTAATGCTGTTTCCAGGCTGCGATGTGCGTGTAGTGCAGCTTGTTCGGCGAGACAAGGTGTTGCACAGGGCCGAGCGCATCGAGCGCCGCGAACAGCGTGCGGTCGGGCGCAATCGGGGAATGGCACCATAGTCCGCCTCCAGCCAGTTTCACCACGGTCATTCGCGTGGGGAACGGGACGCGCAAGCCCAGCGGAGCGGCCATGCTCACGATCGGCCCGTCTACCATCCAGATATCCGACGCCAGTGGCTTGAGGGTATTCAGCGGCAGATACAGCATCGTCTGTGTCATGCAGGCTCCTTATCCGTTCTGCGCGCGGCCAGACATTCATCGCAAGTGGACGAGATTCGGGTGGCGTACGGCGCGCAGTTCAAACGATCGGCACATAGGCTGGGACGACAATCCCAGCTTGGCCATGCACGCATCGTGATGCCGGGATTCCAGCCTGCGGGTGCATCAGGCGCTTCGCTATCGGCGTCAAGCACGCAACCTTCTATCGCCCATCTGTGACATACGCCACTGCAGCGCAGCATGGTCACGCCGTCCGGCGGCAAGATTCCAAAACTGTAATCATCGATTACACACTTTGCGTTAGAGTCGCCAGCATCGCCGATGCGATGAGTTTGTGTGCCAAGTCAACAGGGGAGTGGAATATGACGGTGGTGTCTGAAGGGGCAGGGGCGTCGAAGGAAATGTTGTCGGGTTGGCTGGCGAGGGAGCGCACGATCGCGGGGCCGCGTTTCAATCGCTGGCTGGTACCGCCGGCGGCCTTGGCCATCCATTTATGTATCGGGATGGCTTACGGCTTTTCGGTGTTCTGGCTGCCGATGAGCAAGCTGGTGCCGGGTGCGGCCAGTTGCGGGAACATCGGGTTCTTTGCGCAGCTGTTTGCAGGATCGTGCAATTGGACGGTGCCTGAGGTCACGCATATTTTCGAAACCTTTATCGCCATGCTCGGTATTTCCGCGGCGATCTGGGGTGGTTGGCTGGAGCATGCCGGGCCGCGCAAGGCGGGTTTCATTTCCGCATTGTGCTGGGGCGGCGGCTTGGTGATCGGCGGCCTTGGCGTGTCGATGCATCAGTTGTGGCTGGTGTTTCTTGGCTGCGGTGTGCTGGGCGGTATCGGCCTTGGGTTGGGTTACATCGCACCGGTGTCGACGCTGATCAAGTGGTTCCCTGACCGCCGCGGATTGGCGACGGGTTTCGCGATCATGGGCTTCGGCGGCGGCGCCATGATCGGCGCGCCGATCGCGGTGGCCTTGATGGCGCGTTTCACACATGGCGACGTACCCGGCGTAGCCGGCACGTTGATGGCGCTCGGCGTGATCTACTTCATCGCCATGTCCGCAGGCGCATTCGGCTTCCGCGTGCCGCCGAGCGGCTGGAAGCCGGCTGGCTGGACGGCGCCGGCTGCCATCAATAGTTTGATCACCACCAGGCACGTGCACTTGAACGTCGCATGGAAAACGCCGCAGTTCTGGATGCTGTGGATCGTGTTGTGCATGAACGTAACTGCTGGCATCGGCGTACTGGCCATGGCCAGCCCGATGTTCCAGGACGTGTTCGGCGGACGCTTGCTGGGGCTGGATGCGGGCACTGCGCTCACCACCGTGCAGAAGGCGCAGATTGCTGCCGCGGCGGCCGGCTTGGTAGGACTGATCAGCTTGTTCAATAGCCTGGGTCGTATTCTCTGGGCATCGGCGTCGGACTTCATCGGCCGCAAGAACACCTACGTTGTGTTCTTCCTGCTCGGCATCGTGCTGTATTGCAGCCTGCCGACGCTGGGGCATATGGGCATGGCTGGCGCATTTGTGATCGCCGTGTGTGTGATTTTGTCGATGTACGGCGGCGGCTTCTCCACCGTGCCGGCTTACCTGGCGGACA
>DATNQY010000088.1:0-17713 GCA_036703785.1 Candidatus Obscuribacterales bacterium | reverse complement strand
AGGCGACACATTCGATTTGCTGGCGCGCGTGTACAACTTAGACAAAGGCGAGTACATCAAGCGCCGCGCCATGCTCGTCGAGAGGTTCGAACTCGGGCCGTTCCTCGATGTGCCGGTGCGACGATTATCGCTTGGACAGCGAATGAGAGCGGAGGTGGCGGCAAGCCTATTGCACAAGCCGAAGCTGCTTTTGCTCGATGAACCAACCATCGGATTGGACATCAATGCCCGTCTGCGACTGCGAGAGCTGATCCGGCAGTGGAATCGGGAGGAAGGACTAACCGTCTTTCTGACCAGCCACGATACCGGCGATATCGAAAGCGTAGCCGAGCGCGTGATCGTGATCAACCATGGACGTATCGTCCTGGATGACTCAGTCGACAACTTGCGAAAGCAATTTTCGGGCTGGTCGCTGGAAGATGCCATAGCCCACGTGTACGGGCTTGATTACGACCATGATGATGGTAGCGGCGGGCGAGAGCCCGCTCTGGGAAAGGAGGTGATGGCTTCATGAATTCACTACGGAAATACTGGGCTATCGCCTGGATCTCGGGCAAGTCCAACCTCGCCTACGTGGGCGAGGTTGGCAGCCGCCTCTTCTTCCTCACCGTAATCCTTTATATATTTATGCGGTTGTGGCAAGAAGTCTTCGCTCATGCACACGTCACCAGATTCGGTGGCTATGGCGTCACGGATATGATCTGGTATCTCGCCGCTACGGAAACAATTTTGATGTCGGAAGTGCGTGTGTCATCGCAGATCGATGAAGACGTGAGGACGGGCGCTGTCGCTGTTCAGTTGGTGCGACCATTATCGTATCCGCTGTATAGACTGGCGTCCAACCTCGGCGAACGGGCGGTGCGCATCGTCGTTACCGGATTTGCAGCGGTCTTAATAGCCACCTGGCTATCAGGGAGTGCCGACCATCTCGCCAACGGATTGCTGTTTTTTGCTCTGGCATTACCGGGCGCGTTCGTGCTGCACTTCCTGGGGTATTTGTTGGTGGGCTTATCGGCCTTCTGGGTTGAGGATACCGCTGGTCTCACCCTCATCTATTCACGATTGGTGATGGTGCTGGGTGGCATGCTTTTGCCGCTGGAACTGTTTCCGTCAGTTGTGCAGCCGCTTGTGAAAGCATTGCCCTTCGGCAACATTGTGTGCGGACCAGCCAGGCTGTTCATACATCCGGATCCCGCAGCGTTAGGATTATTGCTAGTCAATCAGCTGCTCTGGATAGGTGTCTTCAGTTTGGCTGCCTCGGCAGTTTATAGCAGGGCGTTGCATCGCATAGCCTTGAATGGAGGTTGAAATGTTGAACAAATTGCTCAACTATTTGGCGCTTGCGGGCGCCTACTTCCGCCTCAATTTAAAGGCGCAATTCGAGTATCGCTTTGCATTTATCTCGCAAGCCGTCGCCATGTTCGTCAACGACTGCATCTGGCTGGTGTACTTCATCTTGTTCTTCGACAAATTTCCTGTCTTGAATGGATGGCACGCCGCCGATGTGGCGACACTATGGGCGGTGACTGCTGCCGGCTTTGGAATTGCCCACGCGTTTTTCGGAAACGCGCTCTGGCTGCCTGGAATCATCGTCCGTGGCGAACTCGACACCTGGCTGCTCTATCCACGGGCCTTATTGCCGCACCTGGTGCTCGGGCGCATTAGCCCCAGCGCTTTCGGCGATGCAATCTTCGGCTACATTGTGTACATCGCAATCGTTCATCCGGATTTGCCGCACTTCCTGCTGTTCACTCTGATGACCTTCACGATCGCCTTGCTCTTCGTCGGGTTCAGCGTCGCGACAGGCAGCCTGGGATTCTACCTGGGCAATGCCGAAAGCCTGGCGGAACATTGGCGAGGATCGCTGATTGCCTTCAGCACCTACCCGATGGGGATGTTCAAAGGCAACGTGAGACTGCTCTTGTACACCGTCGTGCCAGCGGGATTCGTGAGCGGATTCCCGATCGACGCGCTCCAGAAGATGTCGCTCTTGCACGCGGCATACAGTCTGGGAGGCGCACTGCTGGCAGTGGCACTCGCCGTCGTGGTGTTCTACCACGGGTTGAGCCGCTACGAGTCGGGGAACATGGTGGCCATGCGCGGGTAGAGCGGGCGGGCGGACAACAGTCCGCCCGTTTCATTTCAATCGAGGCTGGCTTAAATGCCAGGAAAGTGTCTTTTAAGCCAGCTTGATACTTTCCTGGCTTTAAAGCCAGGAAAAATCGCCTTTTTGGCTGGCTTTAAAGCCAGCTTGCCGTTTGATGCAAACGGAACGAAGAGTTACGAGCAGCCGCAAGCGTGTTGTTCCGCCCTCCTGGCACAACCAGACGGGCCTGCTTGTCTGCCACACCAATTGTTGCTATCGAGCCGGAATTGAACGTCAAAAAATCGGACTCAACGCCGTCGCTAAATATGATGCCGCCCGAGGGCATACGCGATTCGAGGATGAGTGTTGTGTTCCCGTCGATCATACCGGTAACGACACTCGCCGCCGAATGCTTGCTGACGAACGGTTCTCGCACGACGAACATAAGCGATTGTGCATCCCAATCTAACTTCAAGCGAGGGTTTTCAGCGGCGCCAAAGAAATGATTGAGGGAACCTACCATGTTGAACACGGAAGATAACCAGCCAGTCGATCCGGCGCCGGTTGCGACGATGATGCCGCTTGATGATTGCGGCTCGGATTTTCCGTCGAAAGAAAGCTGATATCGTGCTGAAACATGACTGCTCACACCAATAAACATGTCGTTAAACGCGAGCAGCTTTTGTCCATCGTTGAGTTCTGCCTGCGCCAGCGTCACTGGGGCAAAAGTCGCTTTGTCATTAAGAACAAGATCCACCTGATGCTTGCAATCGATGACTTGCAATGGAACAAGCACGCCGTCATACCGCATCGGATCCGGGTTTACGCCCAAAATCGGCTGCTCACCCACATACTTAGCCGTATTTGCCACCAAGCCGTCTTGTCCCAGAGCAATAATAAGGTCAGTATTGGTGAACAAATAGGTAGGCAAAAAAGAACGATCGATGAATTGAATCTTCAGCCCGAAATTCAACGACCGGCGAATACCATCGAGCGCCCGGTTGTATGAGTCGTCTTCCTGGGCGTAATCGGAAAAGTTGCCGCCCGAGTGCTCGATGTAAAACTTCGCCTGTCCGCGCGTGTTGAAACGTTCGATCAGTTCTTGCAGCCTCGTTTTACGAGTCACGATTACTATTTTGTCGAACATAACGCTTGCAGCAGCTCCGGAGAAATGTTTAGTTGTCCAATCTTGTTGGCATTCTCCGCCATTTCTTGGAAGGCGAGCGACATCGCGAAACGTGGATCACCGCCCTTCGCCGCCAGCGCTAGCAGCGTTCGCCAGTCAGCACCTTCCAAGGGTTTGAGCGAAGCTTGAAGAGCGTACGCTCGGCTGTCGGCATTCTTGCGATCGTTTTCCACTTGCGTATCGATAAGCATCGTTCGTTGCTCTTCCACCGCGATGTCGGCGGCCATTTTTGTTTCGCGGATCTGCCGCTGTTTAGTTTGCACCGCAATCTCGGTATTCAACTCGCTTTCTTTGATCCGGCGCTCTTCCTCCACGGCAGCATTGCGACGGGCGTAGATTGCTTGGTCAGCTTTGCGCTGGAGTCCTTCGCGTGCTTCGGCTTCCAATGCGCGAGACATTTCGGGAGTCGGTTTGATGTTCACGATTGATAGCGCCAAAATTTCAATGCCGAGCATGCTGATCGTGTCCAGTGATTTCACACGTAAAAGCATTTGAGATAAGACAGTATCCGAATCGGCTAAAATTTGCGGCAGCGTGAACATTTGAACGACCGCTCGCGCCGCCACCTGCACAGCGTTGACCAGGCGCTGCGCCAGAAGCTCTTGCGGCTGCGGATCTGAGGTATAGTCGCCATTGCCCTTGACGGTAAAATCGATGAGCTGCGTGATGTGCTCAGGATTTGTGATTCTATACGTGAGCTGTCCTTGCAACGTGATTTCTTGGTAGTCTGCTGTGACCTCATGGAACGCAAATGGCACGTCGATACTCGACAGTGGCACGTCGACTATGCTGACGATTGGGGAGAAATACCAAAACGAGAGTCCGGACCCTGCTCGAATTACCTTGCCGTCATGGTATTCGATGACGTACACCGTCGGTGGTGCCTTTTTAAATTCAAAACCGAGCATGGCGGCCTCCTTCCCTGGCGAATGCCGGGAAATCATGGTCAACAGAGCGCCTTGGTTCCGCGGCAGAGCCTGCGGCCACTAAACCGGACCGGCGCCTGTTTTTGTTTTAAGTAAGCGTCGCTTTTACGCTTATATTCAAGTTAGCACGTTTAATCGCCGCTGTAAAGAGGCGCCATTCGCTACCACTCAATCGTAATCAAGACGCTTTGTTAGAGTGCAAGTGGGCTTAGTGGGCGCAGCCGCGGGCATGTTGTTCCACTTTCACCGGGCACACCCAAGTGCCGGCGGACCCGAGTTGAAATGGGCGCAGCGGCTTTTGTTTGTCTAAGTGCTGGCGGGCAGGATCCATCTGGACCTGCTTGTAGTCCAAGTTAGCAGCGAAGTAGAGGACATGGTCTATAAGGTCGCGTGCGACCCCCTTGCCGCGCGAAGCCGGAGAAACGGCGAGGCGCCGCAAGTCGAGAGTCTCCTCCGAGTTGCCGCGCCTTGCGCCTATTAGTCCGATTATCACGCCTTCTTCCTCAGCGACGAGAAAGATTCCGTCAAACCAGAAGTAGTGCTCTTCGACATTGTTCAAGTCGGAGTCGGCGCCCTTCAGGTCGACTTCGGGCTCACCACGCTGCTTTCTGCATTCATTGACGATGGCCCTTATGGCCGGCTCGTCTTGACGATTGGCAACGCGGATTTGCATCCGTTATTGCACCACCAGGTATGACACCAAAAGCAATGCCACGATGTTCAAGATTTTGATCATTGGGTTGATGGCAGGACCAGCGGTATCTTTGTAGGGATCGCCGACGGTGTCGCCGGTGACGGCTGCTTTGTGGGCATCGGAGCCCTTGCCGCCGTAGTGTCCTTCTTCAATGTACTTCTTGGCGTTGTCCCATGCACCACCGCCCGAGGTCATCGAGATGGCGACGAACAATCCGGTGACGATACTGCCGACCAGCACGCCGCCCAGCATTTTCGCTGCAGCAAACGGATAGGCGTGGTTGAGACCGGCTACGCCGATGGCTGCGATCACCACCGGAGTCAAAACCGGAAGCAGCGCAGGAACGATCATCTTCTTGATGGCGGCCTTGGTGACGATGTCGACGCAAGCGCCGTACTCGGGCTTGGCAGTTCCGTCCATGATGCCCGGCAGAGCCTTGAATTGGCGACGAACTTCTTCAACGACCAGACCACCGGCTGCACCGACGGCTTCCATAGCCATGGAGCCGAAGAGGAACGGAATCAAACCGCCGAGGAACAATCCGCACAGAACGAATGGATCGGAAAGATCGAAGCGCAAATCGGTGACATCGAGGTGCAGATCGACAGCTTTGTTATGCAGCTCCTGGGTGTAGGAGGCAAACAACACGATGGCAGCCAAACCGGCAGAGCCGATGGCGTATCCTTTGGTTACCGCTTTGGTCGTGTTGCCGACCGCATCGAGGGGATCGGTGACGGCGCGCACCTCAGCAGGCAGTTCCGACATTTCGGCGATGCCGCCGGCGTTATCGGTGATCGGTCCATATGAATCAATGGCGACGATGATGCCGGCCATGCTGAGCATGGACATAGCAGCGAGAGCGACGCCGAAGATTCCGAATGCGCCGCCGCCCATGATGAAGTACGAGACCAAGATGCCGCCGATGATCACGAGCACGGGCAGCGCGGTGGACTGCATCGAAACTGCGAGTCCGGCGATGATGTTGGTGGCATGTCCGGTTTGCGAAGCATTGGCGATACCACGCACCGGCGCAAATTCTGTCGAGGTGTAATACTCGGTGATCCAAACGATCAAGCCGGTGACGACCAAGCCGACCATCGAAGCGAGGAAGTATTTGATCGGCTCTTGCGGAAGACCAGTCATCATCTGGTTGGTGACGAAGTAAAAGGCGATGGCAGCAATGACGCCGGCGCCGATCAGTCCGTTGTACAAAGCGCCCATGATGTTCTTATTTTTGCCCAGCTTGACGAAGAAGCTGCCAATGACGGAAGCAACGATGGAAACGGCACCGAGCGCCAACGGGAAGAGAATTACATTTTGATTGCCGGCGGCGATTTGATCTTTGAACACCATCGAAGCCAACAACATGGTGGCAATCGCTGTCACAGCGTACGTTTCAAACAAGTCGGCAGCCATGCCGGCGCAGTCGCCGACGTTGTCGCCAACGTTATCAGCAATAACGGCTGGGTTGCGCGGATCGTCTTCCGGAATTCCGGCTTCCACTTTTCCGACGAGGTCGGCGCCGACGTCAGCGGCTTTGGTGTAAATGCCGCCGCCGAGACGGGCGAAGACCGAAATCAAACTCGCACCGAAGCCGAGTCCGACAAGCGAGGTGACTGCGGTGCCCGGATTGATCTGTCGAGCAACGGCATAGAATCCAGCGACGCCGAGAAGACCAAGTCCGACCACGAGAAGTCCGGTGACGGAGCCGCCACGGAAAGCGACGTTGAGCGCTTTGTCCAAACCTTCTCTTGCAGCTTCAGCGGTACGAACGTTGGCGCGCACCGACACATACATTCCTATGAATCCGGCTAAGCCACTCAGAATCGCGCCTGTGGCAAATCCGGCAGCGGTCATCCATCCGAGCGTTGCTCCAATAATGACGAACAACACGACGCCTACCATGGCAATCGTGCTGTACTGACGATTCATATAAGCTTTTGCGCCTTCCTGAATTGCCGCGGCAATTTCTTGCATGCGCTCGTTTCCGGCGGGAAGCTTGAGCACCCATCCACCGGCGCCGGCACCATAAAGCAGCGCCAAAACAGCGGCGGCAATGGAACCATACAGGCTTGTCGTTTCAACAGAACCCAGGTTTGTCATTTTTCGAACTTCCTTTTGTTTCTAGCGAGTTATCTCGTGTCGCAAATAAAAGCACCGCAGCTCGCGGCTGAGATGCCGCGCCCGATCGGTGCTTGATCGCAAGGCGCCTCCGCGCGCGTTGCTGATTGCGCTAACAAGGTTATCAGATCGACACAATAATTGAATACGAGCGGATTTAAATGCGCCTCACCCATGGTGGCACTTGTTTTCAAGAGAAACACGTTTGTCCTCTGAAAAGCGCACAGGGCGTGTTACAATGCAGTTAAACTAGAAAGTTAAGGTGTCCTCATATCGCTGAATAAGAGACAGCTAGCCTTTCTAGTACTTGCGCTTGCCTGCTTGCATGCCCCTGAAGCCGCTTCGCGTCAACCTCTGAAGCGAGCACATGTTGTACCGCCGGCAAAAGTGGTATCAGTCACACAAGACATCGCCGGTAACTTTGTGTTACTCAACCTGCAGCGCGGGCAGAAATTGCCGGCGCCGGTGATTCATTACTTACCGGGTCCGGACGGAGAAATAATGACTGCCGATTTTTCCGGCACTGTTCTTTGCTCTCCGGCGGCATGCCTGCGCTTTCGGTCCAAACCGATCAAGCGCATGAACATCGGACAGTGGCAAGCGTCGCCGCCAATTGTGCGGGTGACATTCACAGCGGCAAGCGCGCGCGCTTTCAAGGAACTGAACTTCCGCTGCGTGAAAGGCAGCCTGGCAGTCGAATTGACCCATCGCGAAATGCACACCGCGGCATATGCGCAACCACATGTGGTGCGCCAGGATCATGTACCGGCGGCCGGAAGCACGCTTGGGCGGAGCCACGCCTCGGCGACCATGCCGCCCACAGCGCCGGATCGAATTGCCGGCGCGACCAGCCATGTCGTTCCCGCGCCAGAGCGGGCGCCCGTTCAAAGGGCGGCTGCGGCCGATCCCAACCAGCCTCTATTGCGCGGACCGATAATCCTGTCTACCGCGCCTGATGCGAAATATCTGCCGATAGAAGCGTTGGCGAAAACCGATCCTGTACCGGCGGGCGGAAGCCCGCCGCCGCAGGCTGGTAGCCTGCGCTCCTCTAAAAGCGGGCTTTCGCCCGCCGCTACCATGCCCGCCGCTACCATGCCCGGCGCCACCGTTGTTCTTCGAGGCAATCAGGCGCCGGTTCTCACAGTCGAGCCGTCGGCGCAGACCCGATTTAAAACCTTTCGTTTGCACAACCCTGAACGATATGTGGTCGATATGGATGGCATAGACTGGGGCAAAATCACAATCCCGCCTGCGCCTGCAGACAACCGTTATATCAAAGGTTTGCGCATCGGCTCGCCTGAGGGCAACCCCAATATCGCTCGGCTGGTAGTGGATTTGCCGTCGGAGAAGGTCGGCGTCGTGCAAGAGCCAGGACCCAAGGAAAATGAGCTGACGCTGGCATTCGGCGAGCAAGATGGGGACGAGGAGCAGGCGGCCAGTCTGCGATCCCAGGGTTCGGAAGAGCAGCCGGAGTCCCCCGCAAGCGTTCGCGCCCAAAGCGAGCGCCCTGTGCCGGAGCCGCCGGCGCACGCACCACCGGGAGCCGTCGTCGTGCTCGATGCCGGACATGGCGGCTCGGACCCGGGCGCCCAGCGCGGCGATATTCAGGAGAAGGAAATAACCCTCGAAATTGTGGAAAAGCTGAAGTCGGTGCTTGCTGGGCGCGGTGTCCGCGTGAAGCTGACGCGCAGCGATGATACGTTCGTCTCTCTTGAGGACCGCGTGCGAATTACCAATGACGTTCAGCCCACCGCCTTCGTGAGCGTGCATATCAATTCACTGGAAACCAACACAGCCACAACCGGAATTGAAACTTACTTTCAAAACGATGCCAGTCGAGATTTGGCGCAGTTAATCCACACTTCGCTCGTGAAAGAACTGGGGGCGCCCGATCGCAACGTCCGTAAAGCGCGGTTCTACGTCATCAATCACACGCCTGTTCCCGCTATTCTGGCCGAGGTTGGATTTATCTCCAATAAGGAAGAACGGGATAAGCTGTCGTCTTCCGAGTATCAGGAACATATAGCTGAGGCACTTGCCGATGGAGTTATGCTCTATTTGGCAGCGCGCCCCCCAGATGCTCCGCAAACCGCAGCCACAGCCGTTCGGCGTCACGAAGTTGGAACAATCTCAGCTTTACCGCCGTCATCGGCCGGGCAATCTTTTACCCAAAATTTGCAATCGAACAACCCGGGCAATAACCCCCCAAAAGCGCCAGAAAAGCACGCTGGACGGGGTTTTCGGGCCAAGCACCATGACGAGCAACGAAAACCACATTCGCTTCGTCAATCGCTAAAATTCAAGAAGATTCGATTCGCGTCCACGAGGAGTTGACATTTGGCACCCGCGGAAAGCAGCACACCAATCCGATTTGGCCTGTTCGACTCCGGCTTGGGCGGTCTTTCGGTCTTACGACGCCTTCACCAATTGGCCTCAGCGTGCCAATCGCGAACGTTCGAATTTGTGTATCTGGGTGACACGGCGCGTTGTCCCTACGGCAACCGCGAACCAGCCGAGATTCGTGAGTTTCTGCTGCAGATAATCAGCTTCCTCGCCAACCAGGGCGTCGACCACCTCGTCATGGCATGCAACACGAGCGCCGCAATCGGGGTCGACTTCGCACGCCAAGTATCGCCGGTACCGATTCACGATTTGATTTCGCCTACCGCCAAGTTCGTCGCTTCGAGATTCCGCCGCATCGGCGTGATGGCCACACAATCTACAGTAAACAGCGCGGCCTTCTCGCGGCAAATCAATTACCACGCGCCGGAAGCGCAGTTGCTTGAAATTGCCTGTCCAAAACTGGTGCCGCTGGTGGAAGCGGGCGAAGTTTATGGTGACCATGTGAAAGCTGCGCTCATGGAATATTCAAGCAAGCTCGAAGAATTCGAAGTCGAGGCCATCATCCTCGGCTGCACGCATTTCCCATTCCTGGCACGCGCGTTGCGCGACTTGCTGCCGGACACCGTCCAGCTTATAGACCCGGCGGAGATGCTTGTTCGACAGCTAGTATCGGATCTTGGACTGAACGTCCCTGTAGAACAAACAGAAGAGCCGGTGGCATTCCTGCATCCCACACATCCGGGCGTTTTCTACACCACAGGCAGCCCGACGACATTCGCTCAAACGGCTTCCATATGTCTGGGCAAAGATCACGCATCGCTAGTGCCCTCTTCTGACGTGCAGTTGTTGCCGCTCGAGCTGTTACGCTCGGTGGCCACAATGGACGCAGACCGCCCTGATTTCGGCTTGCCATCGAATGTGGTGCCGATGCCTCCTGCCAAAGCAACGCCAGATTCGAAAATCGTCGCACCTTAGTACAAGCTCATTCGAGCTCGGGTGGTCATGCTGTTAGAATCGGCATGATCAGCTCAGCTGCAGCCCTGTGTATATACGAAAGAGGGAGTACCGCATATGGTGCACCAAATGCGTTTGGGCGATTCGTCGGGTCCGACGACACAGGAATCTCCTCCGCTCATCGAAGGTTTTACGAGCCTCGAACACGCAAAAGAATTAGCACTGCGCTGCCAAAAATGCGGACTTTGCAGCGCGCGCACGAATGTCGTTTTTTCAGACGGCAATCCACAAGCAAAACTTATGATCATCGGCGAAGGACCCGGTCAGCAAGAAGACGAAACAGCCATACCTTTTGTAGGTCGCGCCGGACAGTTGCTGTCAAAAATTTTGGAATCAGCGAATATCGATCGCCAATCAGAAACGTACATCTGCAATGTGGTGAAGTGCAGACCGCCTGGAAATCGAGTTCCAACACCTGACGAAGCGGCCGCATGTAGACCATATCTCGAAGCGCAGATTGAATTTATCAAACCAAAATTGATCTTGCTGGCAGGAGCCACAGCAGTTCAACATGTTCTCAAGGTAAAGGATCCTATCAGCCGTATAAGAGGTAAATGGTTCGATTTCAAGAACGGTGCTAAAGTAATGCCGGTGTTTCATCCGTCATATCTACTGCGCAACGATTCACGCGAGATCGGCAGTCCGAAGTGGCTGATGTGGCAAGACATCAAAGAAGTTCGCACAGCATTAGACGCACTCAATGATTGAGACTGAAACGCAATAGGCATCCCGGCATCATAACTGAGAGGACGTTCATATATGGCAAGAAGGGCTGATGGCATTTTCGATGAACTTCTCGACAAGCAACTTCTAGAAGCAGTAAACAACGATTTCGGACGCGCCGTTCAGAAGCTGCCCAATCAAGGCATGGGCGAAGTGCGCGACGAAGTGCAAATTTACTTCTCGGCCCTTGCCATTCAACAAGTGAACGCGGTCGCCACCAAATACGGTATCGCGGATCCCAGCGCTCTCAATGAGCTATACCAACTTTCTCGCACCAACTTCATCCAGGGCTTCCGCATCGGACAACGCATGGGCGGGTACTGGCAGCCATCTTGATTCCCGACCCGCTGCGGCTGTTTCTTCCTAATCGAGCCGGCTGGTTTTTTGTGCTCATGTTAGCGTTGTTTCTCTTCGCGCGGCCACTGATGCTGCTCGGAGATGGCGACATCTGCCGGCATCTTCTCACCGGCTTGTACTTTTTCCAGCACCATACCCTACCCGCCACCAACTATATATGCGCAATCACACCAGACTCGGCGTGGATGACGAATTCCTTCGCGGCGGATGTGCTGTATGCGGGAGCATATCAATTATTCGGACTCAACGGAGTGGTGGCACTGGCGTCCTTCGTCATCGCGCTGGCATTCACTGCCTCATACCAAATCGCCAGAGTGCGCGGACTTGGGCCAATGATCGGGTTGCTGCTGCTCTGTCTGGCAGCGGCGATATCGTCAATGCATTGGTTAGCGCGTCCGCACGTACTGACGTGGCTCCTGTTCATCATCTATTATTATGTGGTCTTCGTCTCCAACATGAAAGTCGGGGCGCGATGCCTTACATTGGCCGTGATTACGCTGGTGTGGGCTAATACGCACGGAAGCTTTTACTTAGGTATCGGCATGTTGGTGTGTAAGTTGATCGGGGATTTGCTGCAGCCGAAGAGCGGGCTTTCGCCCGCCGGTACAAAGGAAAGCGGGCTTTCGCCCGCCGCTACCATAGCGAGAATACCCGACTCGTTCGTCTGGAACATCGGTGTACTGGTGGCGACATTAGCGGCAGCGGCCCTCAATACGCATGGCGGAGCTAATTTTCTCCTCTACATTTTTCAGTTCTTGGGCAGTGCTGCCGTCGCCAACAGCGAGTGGCGCAACATTGATTTTTCGCTTGGCACGCCGGTGTGGTGTTTCATCGCGCTAATTCTGATTACCGTCGCCATCGTCGTTTATTCACCCCGAAGACCGCGCCTGGCCGAATTTGGCTTTGCCTTAGCATTGTTTGCCTATAGCCTCTATGCCATGCGAATCATGCCTTACTTCGCACTCCTGGCACTGCCCGCGATGGCGCCGCAATGGAGTGCATTGCGCGAATCGATGCTGCAGAGCAACTCGAAAGAATTGCCGCTAAGGTCGTTTAAAGCGTTTATTGCCGCGGATGCCCGAGCCGAAAAACAAGAGCCCGATTCATCCAAGGTCGTCGCCATCTGGTGCGTCGCCGCCTTGGCAGTTCTCGCCTGCTTCTTTGCCATGCCTCAATTCAAGCTCACCGACTTCGATCCCGAAAAGCTTCCGGTGGCGTGTACCGACTACATCAAGACGAAGAATTTGAGCGGGCTCGGGTTCACTCAAGACGATTGGGCGGCGTATCTTTATTGGAAAACCGGTGAGCGCATTTTTATCGATGACTACACCGATCTCTATCCGCCGCAGTTGGTGCACGATTACACCAGGCTGTACTTTACTTATCCGGACTGGCAGTCGGTGATCAAGAAATACAACTTCCAATACATCCTTCTGCCGCGCGGGTTGCCTCTGGCACAGCTAATTGCCGGCGACAGTAACTGGAAAAAAGTTTGTGAAGACCCAGCGAGCATGCTGTTCGTCCCGGCAAAGTAGAGCGATTTCGCGGTTGGCAAATTTCCGGGACGTCCGGAGCCCTCTTCGATCGCTATGAGAGATCATCGTTTTCGGTAATATCAAAACCCAGCCTAGTTTTGCGCCCCAATTTAAGATCCAGTCGCAGCTAGAGTTTCCGGACTCGCACGGGCAGCACGCAAGTCGCTTGACGACATCGTTTTTGGTGATAACTCATAGCGGGAGCGAGTAGCATACCCACCGGTCAGCGGGCTCAAGCCCGCCGGTACCATAGGCTCGCTTACCAGTCACCGCCGCCGCCACCGAAATCGCCGCCGCCACCGCCCAAATCACTGCCACCCCCGCCGCCCCAGTCACCGCCACCGTCACCAAATCCGGCGCTGCCACCAGTATCGCCCCAACCTGGATCGAAGTTCTGCTGCTGATCGGCTTGCTGGTTGTCGCCGCCGAACAAACCGCCGCTGGCCTGATTGTTGCGGTGCCAATTGATTTCGTCGAACCGGCGATTCATTTCAAACTGATTCAGCATCATCCCCAACATCATCAACCCGGTCAGTCCGCCGTCAGCGGGAGCGGGCTGGTAGTAGGCGGGTTGGTACGTCCATTCCGGACGGCGATACTGCATTTGGTCCTGGAAGCGCGCCGGAATCGGAATCCGCTCTCGCTGCTTTTCCTCGACAGGAGCCTCAATTTGCCCACTGTTGGCGGGCAGCTCCGGCACAGTCTGAACGCCGCCGGTCACAGCGTAAACATCGGTCTTCAAACCGTCCGCTTCCGGTTCCAAAAGTGAGGCCAGGCGAATCAATTTCAAATAGCCGTCGCGAACCTGCCACACTTTATTGCGTTTCTCCAGCGAGTCGACCTCGCCAACGGCTTTTTCGAGAGTGGTGAGCTTGTTGAAAAATTGCGCAATCCGCTGCGCAAGCTCGGGGTATTTTTCCGTTGAAAGATATTCGGAGGCCGAACCGATTTGGTCAGCGCGTTCGTAAAGCCGACCGGCACGTTCCTTAAAACTGTCAGCGAGCTTGTGATTATCTTGCTTGCGAGATTTGAACGCCCAGGCATAAAGAGCGACGATGACGGCAATAAACAAACCAAGTCCGACCCATAAGCCGACGTTATTGGATGTCGGCGTCGGATAAGCTTGCCTGTTGTTCGGATACTGCTGGGATGCTTGCGTTTGTCCAGGAACCGCCTGGTGCGTGAGCGATTTTCCAACCGCATTTTGCGATGCTTCCATGGCAGAATAAATGGCGCTGGACAGGTCGTGCTGCTTCATGTACGGCACGAAATGGTGAGGGATGATATCTGTGGATATGAGCTGCCCGGTGAGTCCGTGCGTTTCCAGGTCGTGCCCCGGGTACATCTTAACCTTGCGATCTTTTAGATCGACAATCATGAGCAGGCGATCGCCGCTCACCTTCCATCGCTGAGCCAGTGCTGCACCAAATGCACTAATGTCGGGCGTCGAGAAATCCTTGGGCAACACCACGACTTTTGCTTTCACGCCTTGCTTAGATAGGTCATAAGCCTGGCGGTCGAGCCGTCCCACCTGCATTGAGGTTAGAACTCCGCTGTAGTCCGAAACGGCATCCTGCGGAGCGTGCTGAGGCAAGAACGGTGCCTGGTTCAGTGGTGACTCACCCATATGGCTGACCTCGCATTACGTCGACAGCGCTACGTTCTAAGTATAGTCAGAAGCCACTATTGTTCGCTGAATAGCAAACTCTGCTTAAGGATTGGCAACAGCTCAATGCTGAACGAGATGCGCCAGCGCGTCGGCGGCGGTCTGAACAAAACCGCTTTGCCAGGCGATCACCATGCCGCCGATTACGACGGCGGCCACTACACCGAACCTGACATTTCGCCACAGTGCAGCATTGGCAGCCCGGGCTTTATGACTGAACACCGGCATGCCGGCTGAGGCGTTGTCCTGCGATCTCGGCAACGCGAAAACTCCCGAGGCGGCGCGAATCTTGGCAAACTCGTGAGTCGTAGCGAGGCTGCGTCCGCAATTCAAACAGAACGAGATGCCGGGCTCGCAGGGATCGTTGCAACGCGGGCAATTAGCGTACACGATTTTATTTTCAGTCTGCGTGGGATCGTCTGCCTGCGGCAGGTCTTCGTTTTTGCCGGTAATTACGCTAACCAGTTTACTCATGAAACCCTTGGGCTCGGCTGCGATGACGACGTTCTTCCTGGCGAGCTTTTGAGTAACTACCGTATCCTCATCTCCGGGCATGCCGAAAACTGGCATTTCCGTGCTGCTGCTGCTGAGCAAAGCGTCCTTTCGATTCTTCAAATAATTTGAACGGATCGTGTCTCGTTTGAATGCCTCGAGAAGTTCTTCTCCGAGTTGCTCCACAGTTTGCTGCCGTTTATCAGGCTGCTTTTCCATCGCCTGCATCAGCACGAACGACAAAGCCTCCGACGAGGCAAGAGCCGGATTGGCTTGCGTTAACGCAGTGGGCTGCCCATTCATGTGCGCGTCAATCAGCTCAAAGGCGTTGCGTGCCTGATATGGTAATTTGCCGGAGATCGTCTCGTAGATAGCCACGGCAAGTGAATAAATGTCGCTGCGGTGATCGATTTGCGCGCCTTTCTGGCACTGCTCCGGACTCATGTAGGCAGGGCTGCCAATGGTGTCCTTCTTGCGGGGCTCGTACATGCTACGCTGCTCGGTGGAGGCCAGGGTCGAAATGCCGAAGTCCACGACATAGACCCAATCGCGATTGGACTTGTCGGTGAGCATGATGTTTTCCGGCTTCATATCTCGGTGTATGATTCCGGCGCGGTGCGCACAAGCAAGCGCTTCGATGGTCTGACTGAAAATGTCGGCAGCCCGACTCATCGGCACGGTGCCTTCGCGCTGCAAGACCTCCCGCAAGCTGCCGCCCTCTACGAAATCCATAACAATGAATGGTTGTCCCTGGTCGGTCATGCCGAAATCGTAGATGCGAACGCAGTGGGGATGTTCGACGCGCGACACGGCTTGCGCTTCTGCCTGAAATCGCTTTACGATTTCCGCATCAGCAACAATGTGTGGATGCAACATTTTGATCGCCACTGTGCGATCAATGTTCATGTACTCAGCCTTGTACACGACACCCATGCCGCCCTTGCCGACGAGCGATACGATTTTGTACCGGTCGGAAATCACCATGCCGATGTTGGGATCCTTCTGCTTCTCAACGTGAAAACGCATGTCGAGCGTTTCTTCCATCGGATCTTCGGCATCGTGCAATTCAATATGTTCGCTGGACGGCACCACATCCGGTGCGCGAGGCACATCCGCAGGTTTGGGCTGCGAATTCAGCGCGTTACGCTGTCCCGAATTAGATGCTTGCGAAAACGAATGCTTTAAAAACGGATGCGGCTCTTGCCTCGCCATCCGTCCGGAAACGGTTTGGTCGACATTTTCCTCTGGCGGCGAATATGCTTTTTGCCGTTGCGAGATTTCCTGCGATGCCGCTTGCTGCTGTCTGAGTTGCAGCTGCTGTTCGAAGGCGCTGGGCGGATGTTGCACGTGCGGTTGTTGCTGAAACGCGCTCAGTGGTTGGTAGGTGCCCGACTGAGCACCCGGCGGCGAAGCCGGCGCCTGCTGCTGGTAAGGATCGGGCTGCTGGAGCAATCCCGGCTGCTGTTGAAACGGTTGTTGCTGCGGCGGCGCCGCTTGTTGTTGAAACGGATTCTGCTGCTGTTGATATGGATCCGGCTGCTGGAGCAATCCCTGCTGCTGCTGGAACGGGTTCTGCTGCTGGAACGGATTCTGCTGCTCCATTCCCTGTACGGGCGGACGCGACGCCGCTTGTTGCTGCGCCTGCTGCTGCAATGCAAGCTGTTGCTGCTGCTCGTACGCAATCTGCTGTTGCTGCTGCTCGTACGCGATCTGTTGTTGTTGCTGGTACGCGCTCTGCTGCTGTTGCTGGTACGCGATCTGTTGTTGTTGCTGGTACGCGATCTGCTGCTGTTGCTGGTACGCGATCTGCTGCTGTTGCTCGTACGCGATCTGCTGCTGTTGCTGGTGCGGGTTCTGCTGTTGTTGCTCGAACTGCTGCTGCTCCACTCCTTGTACCGGCGGGCGTAAGCCCGCTTGCTGCTGCACCTGCTGCTGGTACGGATCGGACGGCTGAAGCGGACTCTGCTGCGACCCGCCCTGATGCCCGTTGCCCGGCGTCCATTGAACGGGGTATGCCTGGGGCAGCTGCGCAGCCAGTCTTTGAGTGGACGGATACCCTGGCGGCGGAGGAGGCGGCGGAGGCGGTGGTGGTGGCGGCGGTGGCGCCTGCCGGACCTGGGTCTGATTAGCGGGCGCAAACGCAATGCTGCCGCCAGACGCACCCGCGCCGGCAGCACCATCATGCACCATAAACCCCGTCTCGGCACCTGTCAGAGGCGACTGGCCGCGACAAACGTGTTCGTGGTCATGCTCGTATTCGGTATTGCATGCCGAACAGATTTTCATGACCGGTTCTGAGATCCTCCGCTCATAACTCTAAAACCATACCCCTGTTATATAAGGCCTAAACTGCTACCAGGGGCATCCACAGCCGATAGTACGAGCATTTTTGGGGTAGCCGGCGTTACCAGCGGACACTAAGCCGGCGATTCTGGAAACTCAGACCAGTTCTGCTAAGACGAGATTGCTAACCAGCACACCGGACTGGCTCAGCCGCAGCCAGCCGTCTTCAAGCGTCACGAATCCGCCGTCCGATAACCGTTGGATTTTTTCGGCCAAAATCGACTCCA
>DATNQY010000087.1:0-13233 GCA_036703785.1 Candidatus Obscuribacterales bacterium | reverse complement strand
GCCGAATTGCGCAGCGAGAATCGGACCGACAAGCGGACCAGCGCCGGCAATGGCAGCGAAGTGATGCCCGAAAACCACCGCCTTGTGGGTGGGCACGAAGTCCTTGCCGTCGTTGATTGCCACAGCAGGCGTAATGGCATCGGGGCTGAGGGCGAAGACTTTATCTGCAATGAACTTGCTGTAAAAGCGATATCCGATGGCGAAAGTGCAAAGGGCTGCCGTCAGAAGCCAGCCGGCGTTGACATGTTCGTGGTGCGCAAGCGCTATGTTCACCAGAGAAACAACCGCCAGCAAGGCAACGAGGGTCCACATCAAAAAGCGCAACAGCTTTGCCATTCGCCTACCCTCCGACCATCGCGTAAAGTTAACCACAACTGCCCTATTTCTTGTAGGGGCGACGCACCATGGCGCCCTGTCCCGCCAATTAAGACATTACTCAGCCGTAGAAAGTTGCCGCAGTGCAGGCGGTTGCCGCCATTAAGGCGATAACAACAGATCAAACCAAAAGCCCCGCTAACGTAGCCGAGAGATAACTGGCCATCGTTCCGCACAGCAAAGCCTTGAGTCCGAGGCGCGCCAAGTCTTGCCTGCGGGAAGGGGCAATTTCGCCGATGCCGCCTACTTGGATGGCCACGGAACTGAAATTGGCAAAACCACAAAGCGCAAATGTGGCAATCGTTTCCGCGTGCGGGCTGATATTCAGCGTTGACAAATGCTTCAGCATCCCGCTGAGATCGCTGTAGGCGACAAACTCGTTGATTACTAGCTTTTCTCCCATCAAGCGGCCCACAACATGTGCGTCCGCCCACGGAACGCCTATCAACCAGGCAATGGGAGCAAACAGTATGCCGAAGAGATCTTGCAATCGCAAATTGTTGAGATCGACACCGACAAAATCCAGACGCATACCGGCCGCGTAGAACCAGCGCCCGAATTGCCCCATGACCCCGTCGGTCAAATAGATGAGCGCGATGAAGGCAATCAGCATTGCCACCACGTTCAAGCCTATACGTAGACCGTCGGAGGCGCCGTGCGCAGCCGCATCGATCAAGTTGGCGTTGGTCTTCTGCACTTCGATTTGAACTTTGCCTTGCGTTTTCGATTCTTCCGTTTCCGGCCAAACCAGCTTAGCAATCACCAATCCACCGGGAGCGGCCATAATGCTCGCCGTCAAAAGATACGATGCCTTGATACCAAGTCCGATGTACACTGCAAGAACACCGCCTGCTACGCAAGCCATCGAGCCTGTCATCGAGGCCAGTAATTCGGACATGGTCATCGATGGAACATATGGCTTGATCAATAGCTGCGCTTCTACTTGCCCGACGAAAACGCTGGCAGCATTGGAGAGCGCTTCAGAGCCGCTGGCGCCCATGATGACAGCCACTATTTTGGCGACCCATTGCACCACTTTCTGCATGATGCCGAGGTAATAGGAAATGCTGACCAGGCTGGAAACGAAAATGATCGTCGGCACCACACGAAATGCAAATATGTAATCCGCACCGGGGCCGAACAGTTTCACCATTTCATCAGGCTTAGTGACAAGCGGACCGAAAACAAAACCGGCGCCCCTATCCGAGAAGTGCAGCAGCTCCGTTATGCGGTCGCCTATCCAGGCGAACATCTGCTGTCCGAAAGGCACCTTCAAAACGAATATGGCCATCACCAGCTGCAGTATCAAGCCGGAGATTACCAATCGCCAATTGATCGCCTGGCGGTTGTTTGACATGGCGTAGGCCAGTCCCAATATCGCTGCCACGCCGAGCAGTCCCACCCAACGACCGGGATCGGCAAGCGACATTGAGTTCACCACCATTCCTTCAACGGGTTCAGCCATGCGAGCGCTCCTCTTGCAGTCGGGGCCAGAGCGCTTGCCGCTTCATCGATTTATGGCCGTGCCGCCGGGGCAAGGGGAGATACTGTCGCTTGTTCCGGCTTGTCGGCGCCCGATGGCTTGAGCTCTACACCGACATAATCTTCGCCTTTGAGAATCACTTGCTTGGATTGCGGCAAGTAACCGGACTTGTTCACTTCAATATTATGCACACCGTCGCTCACGTGAAGTCGCAAGCCAACCATATTCACGCCCGCGTCGCTGTACTGCCTGAGCGTGCCAACCGGCTTGCCGTCAAGGATTACGGTCGCTCCGACGCTTTCGGGACCACCTTCAATGAGAAAATTGTAACTCGTCGAGCCTGTGCCCCTGCTCATTTGCAGCCAGAGAGCGGCCAGAACTACGACGATCACTGCTGCCCAGATCGGGAGTGCTGGAGAAGACTTGGCTTTTATTACCGCAGACGACATCTCGCTGGTATCCGAAGGTTGTTGACCGGCCGCGGTCTCTACCACCTGCGCACCTATACTTTCCAGTCTGCTCGATATCATCTAGAAGTCTCCCTGGTCCGGATTCAGCTGCGGATCAGAGATCGAGGCGATTCCTGGACTGCTGCCCACGCTGATTATAGACGTTTCGCCGCCCAACACATAGATGACGCACCGGTTAAAAGGTGAGTTCCGCACTATGTGTTACGCCGATCAGCTAGAACCCGGAGCCTGGAGTGGTATTCGGACTGGCGGTAGGGGTACCCGATGACAGCGAGCCCGGGGTTGGCGTGAAGCGGCGTCTGGGCGATCCGGCATTCGAGTTGGAATTGGGGTCGGAAATGGAAAAGTATCTGGGCGTCGCGTCTTCATTGATTATGGTGCGCTTGGCGCCGTTGCTGGTAAGCACTGTCGCCGAGCGCGAAGGGGGATAGCCGGACATTGGCGCTGCCAGCGGCGACTGGTGCGCGCTGCCGACGGTACCTGTGCCGTAAGCGCTGCCATAGCCTTGTGCTGCCGGCATGGGGACGGGCGAGGGCGTCGGCGGCGGCGCCTGCACAGCAGGCGAAACGCCCGGCGGCGGGCTATAGCGAGGCACCACATACGGTGTCGTTGCCGGGGTGTAAATCGGGGCATAGCGTGCCGCAGCCGGTGCCGGCACTGGCGCCGGAGTGTTGTAATAGGTGCTGGGCACGGCAACCGGAGCCAGCGGCGGCGGTGCAGCGGGCGAAGCTTGCGGCAGGGTTTCTTGCGGAATTGTCGTCGAGGGGTTCACCGCCGGTGGTGCCTCACGCGACGGCGTAATCGGCACCAACTCGGGCCCGCTGTTGTCCGACTCGGGCGACAGCGGAATCAGCTTCGGCACGTCGGCATTCGGCATGCCGTCGGGATTGTCTGCTTGCTCAACCAGCTCTTCGCCGCGCTTGGAAGGCGGCATGAAAGCACCGGGCGGCGTCGGACGCATATCGTAATACGCCGTCATAAAGTGCTTCCAGATTTTAGCCATAACGTCACCACCTGTGACGTGCTGTCCGGGAATGGGCAAGTTTTCGTCATTACCTCCCCAAAGAGCGCACACCGTATCCGGTGTGTAGCCGACAAACCAAATGTCCTTGCCCTGATCGGCGGTGCCCGTCTTGCCGGCCACCGGTCTGTCGGGCAGGCGGGCCGCGGTGCCGGTTCCCGATTTCACCACCTCTTGCATGACATCAACTAGACGAGCAACGGCATCGCTATCAAAGACTTTGTCGACCTTCGGCTCGAACACTTCAATGATCTGCCCGCGATTGTTTTCAATTCTGCGCAGCACCTGCGGTTTTATGGCGACGCCACCACGAGCGAAGGTGGAATAGGCACCGGCCATATCCAGCGGTGTCACGGCAGAGCTGCCCAGAGCCAGCGAAAGGTTGGGATCGAGCCGGGTGGTGATGCCGGCCAACCGCGCCGTTTCCACTACATTATCGATACCCACAGCCTTGCCCACCTTGACGGCAGGCACGTTGCGCGAGTGCGAGAGCGCGTAGCGAATAGTAATGCGACCGAGAAAGCGATGGTCGAAGTTTTTCGGCGTCCAATCGGGCAGCCCCCAGCCCTGGCGGATGGTAATCGGTGTGTCGTCAATCGGACTGTCCGGTCGAAAGATGTTTTTCAAAAACGCGGTCAGATAGACAAACGGTTTAAACGAAGATCCAGCCGTGTGAGGATTGGTGGCACGGTTGAACTGATTTTTCCAGAAATCGCCGACGCCGCCGACCATGGCCATCACTGCGCCGTCTTTCACGGACAGACAGACGAGCGCACTTTGAGAAACGCCTTTGGGCGCATGCTTGATATCATCATTGAGCGTTTTCTCCGCTAGTTGCTGCACCTGCGGGTCGAGATTGGTATAGACGCGCAAACCTTGCCTGCGCATTTCCGCCTCTGAGAATCTGCCGCGCAGTTGCTCCAGCACGAAGGAAACGTAATATGGATACTTCTGTAGAGGATTCACCGATTTTTTAAAGACGAGCTTTTCTTTGGCCGCCTTCATCGCCTGATCCTGAGTAATGTAGCCGAACTCCACCATGCGCCCGAGAATTTCGGTTTGCCTGGTTAGAGCCGCTTCGCGGTTGTCGGGATTGCCGAGCTCCGACGGTGCTTTCACCAAACCAGCCAGGAAAGCGCCCTGCGCCAGGTCGAGATTGGAGGCGCTTCTGCCGAAATATCTCTGTCCGGCACGCTCGATGCCATAACCGCCGTTGCCGAAATAAACCTGGTTGAGATACATCTCGAGGATGCGATCTTTGGTGTACCGCTGTTCCAGCTCATAAGACATAAAAGCTTCTTTGATCTTGCGATCGAAAGTGCGCCCTTTATCCTCGAAGAAAAGATTTTTCACCAACTGCTGCGTGATGGTAGAACCGCCTTCAACTACGTGTCCGGCTTGCAGGTTGGTGAAAAATGCCCGCACGATACTCATCGGATTGATGCCGTGGTGCTCGTAGAAGTGGTGATCTTCTGCGGCCAGCATGGCCTGCTGCATTTGCGTGGAAATTTGAGACAGGGGAACGACGCGCCTGTCCTCATCGCCCTCGACGGTGCAGACAAGACGATCGTTTTTGTCGTAAATCTGAATCGCTTCAATGGGCTCGTACTTTTCCAGCACGGATATGTCAGGCATATCCTTGAGCTGCTGGTAAACCTTGGCGCCCAAGTAACCGAGCGGGATCGCCAACAGAATCAGACAAAATATGAAGAGTTTAAACAGCAAGCCAATCCAGGAGCCACCGGACTTCTTCTTGCCGCTCGATGAGCTTCCTCTTCGCTGCTTATTCACTGCACCCGCGCCCGCGACCTGTCTTTATCCTCTGGGGGCGAACCTCACGTAGATTCGCCCATTGACCGGAGGGGTCAACAGACAATTATATCTTGTCCAGCAAGAAAGGGCGGCGCGATGCGCCGCCCCTGCACTCCACTACTATAAGTAGGGGCGGCGCATGGCGCCGCCCCGCTTAGATACTACGCTCTCGGGTGGCTTTGCATATACACGCGGCGCAGCCTTTCCATGCTGACGTGCGTGTAGATTTGCGTGGTGCTGATGCTTGAATGACCAAGCAGGTCTTGAACCACGCGCAAATCGGCTCCGCCCTCCAGAAGATGGGTGGCAAAGCTGTGGCGCAGAGTGTGCGGTGTGATTACCTTGTCGATATTGGCCAGGCGCGCATATTTCAGCACGATCCGGTGCACGGAACGCGTCGAAAGCGGTGTCGACTGACGGCTGACAAACAGCGGATCATCGGCAGGCAAGCTGGGCGTTGTTTCGCCTTCAGCGCGCGGCCGTTTTTCCAACCGTTTATCGAGGTACTGTTTCAGCCAATCGCAGGCACTCTGGTTAAGGAGCACCACTCGCTCGCGAGAGCCTTTGCCGAACACGCGCATTTCGCGGGCGGCAACATCTATATCTTGAACACGCGCGCTGCAAAGCTCACTGACGCGCATGCCGCTGGCATAGAGAAGCTCCAGAATAGCGCGATCGCGCACGCTGTTGTTGCTCGTCTCTTCGGTGCCATCGTTGACTTCGGTGGCGGCAAACAGGCGAGCGATTTCCTCTTTGTCGAGGCACGGCGGCAGCCTTCTGGAAAGCTTTGGTCCGCGCACCAACTTCGAGGGATCTTCCTCGATTAATTGTTCACGCCGCAGATAGCGGCAGAACGTGCGAATCGCCGACACCTTGCGCACAACCGTTTGGCGGCTGTAGCGCTCCTGTATGGTGCGAACATATTCGCGGAGACTCTCGGCTTCCAGGGCACCACCGGTGGTGTTACGCGCCGGGGAGAAGTCTAATTCAAGACCAGCCACTCCAGGAGTGACCGTGTCGGCATGAATAAACTGCTTGAGGTCGTTTACGTAAGCTCGGATTGTATGAGAAGAGTAATTGCGCTCCAGTTCGAGGTAATTCGCAAACTGGTCGAGCCACTCCTGTGGAATTTGGGTGTCCAATTCGGGTCTTCTTTCTAGGCCGCTTCTGCGGACAAAAGTCGAGTTCATTATAGGACGCTCATACAATTTGTCAAATATCTTCTGTAGTAGATATCCAAGAGATATGCTGCAGAGATAACAACCGCTCTACAGCAACTTCACAACCTGGATTTATTGTGGAACATAGAAAGCCGGCCAGGCTTGGAAATCGCCTACAAATGGCGGGCCGGACGCGGGATAAGGGGAGGATGCTCCGATGGCAAGATGGGATTCACAATTTGACGCAGACGAGCTTGCGCGGATAACTCATAGAGGGATGCACACACTTAAACGCGCTAAAGAAGAGCCGCGCGTTACGCACCAGCAGCTTTCGACGCTCAAATCGCAGGAGCAGGAACAGGAAAAGCCGGGCGTGGTTGCCAGGCGCCAGTTTGAACAACTGGTGAGCATAGTCAGCTCTTCATTCAAAGGCATGTTCGCCGGTAAAACCAAAAAAGTCGTCCAGTGCGACCTGTACGGACACATGCTGCGCCAGGGCTGGAGCGGCCCGTACCCTGTCTGCGTGGATTGCGGTTGCGAGATCACCTCAATGTCCATGGTTCGCGGGTCGACGCCGGTGGGCAACGACGAGCCGGCGGCCGAAAACGGCGGGGTTTTTCAGTCACGCAAATACGTGAAATAGCGACGGATACGTAATTTCCGCCCTGACAAGCCGGTGCATTTCACGTAACTTAATATCTACGCAGTCCCCCACAATAAGTCAGCTTTCCATTGGATTTCCCAGTCCGAGTCTATGCAGCCGATGCAAAACCAGCGCCGCCGCACGGCACGGTGGTGAGCGAGGCTTTGTCGGCTCTGGCTTACGGGGCGGTGGAAGCACCCACTCGCGCCGTCTGTCAGGACCTCGATCACCTGGTGGGCACCCAGCTCGAAAAGCCGGTGGTAGATTGGTTTAAAAGCTTCAAGGTTGAACGACCGGATCCAAAGGGCGCAAGCACAGCCGTGCAATGGGCACAGAAAATTGGACGCGGCATCGGATGCGCCCTGCCCTACACACTATCTCTTGGTCTTGTATCCGGAGCTCGCTTGCTGCTCAGCGAAGGCAATGCCGTGCGCGAATTCCTCAGCCTGGGCAAGGCGACTTCAACCTTGAATGCAGCCGAGCGGGAGGCAACCATGGGCGCCCTGGTTGGCGTGCCGTACAGCACCCTGTTTCACCCGGCAGACGATCCGCAGGGCGGCAGCTTCGCTCACCAAAAATTGGTGAACATGATCAAGGACCCAGCCGCTTTCGCCGCCATGGGGATTGCGTTTCCCTATCTTGGTCGGACGCTGGGAGCGACATCGCAATACGTTCAGTCGAGAATAATGTTGCCACCACTGGCGGTGAACGCCTTGCGCGCCGGTTTGGAACATCCATTCGTGCCGAATGTGGCGTCGATCGCGCCTGGAAATGCCGTCGGCGGCGAAGTGGCGGAACTACTAGGCTCAGGGCACACTCCCACGACAGGCGTCAAGCCCAAGTTGCCGAAGATGCCGGCGCTGCCCAAGATGTTGCACGCTTAGTTGAAATATGGCGGGGATGCGTAGGAATCGAACCCACCCAGGTCAGCCTTAATCTGCCCCACGACGGTTTTGAAGACCGCGCACCACACCAGCGATGATCCATCCCCGCAGTAATATTACCTGCTTGGCGGGCCTGTCTAAACAGAAATCGCAGACAAGTTTATTTCGTTCCCCTGATGTATTCATGTACGCCCGGCGGCGGGCCCTTGTAGAGCTGCATCTGGTGCCCCGAACCAAGAACGATCACCGGTCTGGACTGGGAATCCTTGAGCAACTGTTGTGGAAAAATGCGTATTTTGGCCAGACCGTCCAGGTCGTCCGCTGAAAGCTTGTTCAGATAAAACGTGTTGAAATCGCGCTTCTCGGCGAGGAAAAATCCTGCCTCATGCGGATAGTCGAACATCACGCCGTGCGTTTTGTCGGCGCTGTTGATTTGCTTTTCCAACTCTCGCACCGCCTGAAGACCGCCGCCGGCGAATGCTCCTTGTATAGCCTTTTCAATCTGTTTGTCGCTTTCGTGAAAATTGTTGGTCTCAACCGCTTTATCGATTCCGTCCGCCAACTCAGCCGGCGACTGGGGCGCGGATCGGTCGCAGTTATTGCTTATTTGGCACAGCTGCTCGGCTCTTACAAACTGGATGTGCCCGTTTGCCTCATCAACCTTGGCAGCACCCAAGTGTTTGTCAACGTCGGGCGTTCCGGGAAAGACTCCGCCCTCGGGCTGACTGCGCGGACCACCCTGCCGCGCAATCTGTGCTGCTCGCTGGAATGCCGTCTGAGGTTCGGCTGATAGGCTGCTGTGTTCCTTACGCTCAGGCTGCGCCTCAAAAAAGGACTCCGTCATAAACAACACTCCCTCGGAAAAGGCGATTCAAGGCTAAAATACTAATCGGCACCACAGTTAAATCGCCGTTAACGCCGGACAACGGATGTGTTTGCCACCACCGGTCCAAGACAATTTGCATCCAATTCGTTAAGATGCTATACGTTTATGAATACGAATTAAGAGCCCGAGAAGCCCGTGCCATGGGCTTTTCGAGATGCCAATTGTGAAATCAATATTAAGGCTTGACGAATTCGCCGGTTTACGGTAGGCGATAAGCCCCAATCCATATTATTAGATGATACGATATTTCGTCATCTGTCCATTTTTTCCGGAAAATAGCTGCTTTGCACAGCCATAACCAGTCTTCGAGGTAGTCAATGGCTTTACAAATTCCTGACCGCGTCCGTATGTTCGGGGTCGGTAGTTCCCGTTTCGCTAATCTTCCTGATCTCGCAGAGATTCAGAAGAGCTCGTTCAAATGGTTCGTCGATGAAGGTCTAGGTGAAGAGCTTCGCGCGTTTAGTCCAATCAAAGACTATACGGGCAGGCTCGAACTTCACTTCTTGTCGACTTACACGTTCGACGATCATACTGAGCCCAACAAACCGAAAACGCCTGAAGAAGCGCGTTCTATGGATGCCAGCTTCACTAAGAAGTTGCGTATTCAGATGCGTTTAGTCAACCGTGAACTCGGCGAAATCAAAGAGCAAGAAATTTATGTCGGCGACATCCCGATGATGACCGACCGCGGCACGTTCATTATTAACGGCGCCGAGCGGGTCATCGTTTCGCAGATTGTCCGCAGCCCAGGCATTTATTACAAGCGCGAAGTGGACACCAACGGTAAGCGTACCTTCTCGGCGACGCTTATCCCCAACCGCGGCGCCTGGCTCAAGTTCGAGACCGATACCAATGACGTTATATACGTCAAGATCGACAAGAACCGAAAGCTGCTTGCCACCACGCTCATCCGTGCGCTTGGTTATTCCGATTCCGAGATGGAAGGACTCTTCCGTCATCGCGATTTCTTGAAGAAGACACTCGACAAGGACAACACGAAGACTCGTGAAGACGCTCTCATCGAGGTCTACCGCAAATTGCGCCCGGGCGACCCGCCCTCGGTAGCCGGCGGTCAGAGCATCCTTGAAAGCCGCTTCTTCGACGACAAGCGCTACGACCTCGGTAAGGTCGGTCGCTACAAGCTGAACAAGAAGCTCAACTTGACTATTCCCGAATCCCAGCGCACGCTCAGCCGCGAAGACATCGTCTCGGCGGTCGATTATTTGATCGCGCTGCACTTCGACGAAGGTCAAGTCGATGACATCGACCACCTCGGCAACCGCCGCATCCGCTCAGTCGGTGAACTGCTGCAAAACCAGTTCCGCATCGGACTATCGCGACTCGAGCGTATTGTCAAAGAGAGAATGACTCTGCAAGATGCAGATTCACTGACACCGGCCAACTTGCTCAACACCAAACCATTGGTGGCAGCCATCCGGGAATTCTTCGGCAGCTCCCAGTTGTCGCAGTTTATGGACCAAACCAACCCGCTGGCTGAACTTACGCACAAGCGCAGAATCTCAGCCTTGGGTCCTGGCGGCTTGTCCCGCGAGCGGGCAGGTTTTGCCGTACGCGACATTCACCCATCGCACTACGGACGCATCTGCCCGGTGGAAACGCCTGAAGGTCCCAACGCCGGTCTTATCGGATCGTTGGCTACCCACGCCCGCGTAAATGAGTACGGTTTTATCGAGACTCCTTATAAACGTGTGGTGGGCGGCAAGCTCAGCGACGAGATTCGATATCTCACTGCCGACGAAGAAGACAGATACCGGGTAGCCCCGGGCGACGTCTCCGTCGACGACAGGGGCAACTTCCTTACGGAAACGGTGCCGGTTCGCTATAAGGCTGAGTTCCTTGAGACCCCGCCTGAGCAAGTCGACTTCGTGGGCGTTTCTCCGATTCAAATTATTTCGGTCGGGACAGCGCTCATCCCCTTCATCGAGCACGACGACGCTAACCGCGCACTGATGGGCTCGAACATGCAGCGCCAGGCCGTACCTCTTATTACAACGGAGCGCGCGCTGGTAACCACAGGCATTGAGAAGCACTCCGCGCGCGACTCAGGCATGGTGGTCGTCTATGAGCATGAGCAGGAAGGCAAGGTTGAGTACGTCGCGGCCAATGAAATCCGCATCCGTACAAAAGATCGATTGCTCAAGTACAAACTGGCCAAGTTCCAGCGTTCCAACCAGGACACCTGCTTGAACCAGAAGCCGATCGTCAGACCCGGTGATACGGTGAAGAAAGGCGTAATCATCGCCGACGGCGCCGCCACCGATCAAGGCGAATTGGCCGTGGGCCGCAACATTCTGGTGGCGTTCATGCCCTGGGAAGGCTACAACTTCGAAGACGCGATTTTGATCAGCCAGCGTATGGTTTATGACGATGTGATGACCTCGATTCACATTGAAAAACTGGAAATCGACGCGCGCTCGACCAAACTGGGTCCTGAAGAGATTACGCGCGAAGTTCCGAACGTCTCGGAAGAATCGCTGCGTCACCTCGATGAGAACGGCATCGTTCGCATAGGATCGCGCGTTTATCCTGACGACATTCTGGTCGGCAAGATTACGCCTAAAGGCGAGAGCGAACACCCACCGGAAGAAAAACTCTTGCGAGCAATCTTCGGTGAAAAAGCACGCGATGTGCGCGACAACTCACTGCGCGTTCCGCACGGTGAAGGCGGCCGCGTCGTCGATGTGAAAGTGTTCGACCGCGAAAAAGGTGATGAGCTTCCGCCTGTCGCCAACAAAGTGGTGCGCGTCTATATCGCGCAAAAACGCAAGATTTCTGTCGGTGACAAAGTCGCCGGACGCCACGGCAACAAGGGCATCGTCGCTAAGATTCTGCCTATTGAAGATATGCCGTTCCTTCCGGATGGCACACCGGTAGACATCGTGCTCAACCCACTGGGCGTGCCTTCACGTATGAACGTCGGACAAACTTACGAAACGTTGCTCGGACTGGCAGCCATGCTCACCGGACACCGTTACGAAGTGCCACCATTCGATGAGAGCTTCGAGAAAGAAGCGTCGTCCAACTTGGTGCATAAGGAGATCAAGACCGGTAAGACCAAGGCAGAAACCAAATGGGTCGGCGACGACGGCAAAGTGGTCATCGCTGATGGCCGCACAGGCGACGCCTTCGACCAACCGGTAACGGTCGGCCAAATCTATATGATGAAGCTGGTCCACCTGGTCGACGACAAGATCCACGCTCGATCAACTGGACCGTACAGCTTGGTCACACAACAACCGTTGGGTGGTAAAGCTCAGTTCGGCGGACAGCGTCTGGGAGAAATGGAATGCTGGGCATTGGAAGCGTTCGGCGCCGCCTACACGCTGCAAGAGATGCTCACCATCAAATCAGACGATGTGAACGGTCGCTCCAAGGCCTACGAAGCAATCGTCAAAGGCGAAAACTTGAGACGTCCGGGCATTCCGGAATCGTTCAAAGTGCTCGTCCGCGAATTGCAATCGATCGGTCTTGATGTTTCCGTCGCCAAACGCACCAAAGAAGGTGGCGAACAGGAAGTCGATCTCATGGCTGAGGTTGAAGAACAGAAGCCGCGCGGACCGCGCCGCATGAGCCCATTCGGCGAAATCGGCCTGGAAGCCGAGTTGCATGAGCTGGCAGGCGGTGTGCCTGGATCGCTTGTGCCCGCCGGCGCGCCTGCCGCTCTCACCGAGCGCGAAGGCGAAGAAGGCGATGACTATGAAGAGGAAGCGCTGCCGGCTGAAACACCAGCTGCCCCAGCTGCAGAGACGACGGAAGAAACACCTGCCGAAGTCGATGCGGATGAGGAAGATGCCGCAGACGAAGAGTTCTAAAACTCGTTGTCTGTGACGGGCGGCGCCAGCCGCCCGTTACAGACAGGTTTCCGAATCTGTTCGTACTCGACCTATACAGACAGCATAGATTTTTTACTTAACTCGTACATTTACGATTAGGAAATTGGAGATTCCCGGCAATGCCAACAAGTATCGACCGTTTTGACTACATCAAGATCGGAATCGCGTCCGCCGATCGGATTTTGAGCTGGTCGCACGGAGAAGTCACCAAACCTGAAACCATCAACTACCGGACATTGAAGCCGGAGAAAGATGGACTATTCTGCGAGCGTATCTTTGGACCATCCAAAGATTGGGAATGCTATTGCGGCAAATACAAGCGTGTTCGCCACAGAGGCATCACCTGCGAACGTTGCGGCGTCGAAGTTACCGACAGCAAAGTTCGCCGTCACCGCATGGGACACATTCGTCTCGCCTCACCGGTAACGCACATCTGGTTCCTCAAGGGCATTCCCAGCTATATAGGATTGCTGCTCGATCTGCCGCTGCGTGATCTTGAACAAGTCGTTTATTTCAACGCTTACATCGTCACCAACCCCGGCAATGCGCCCGATCTGCACAAGTATCAGCTGCTTTCCGAGGAAGAGTATGAGAAGCTGCTGGACGATCCCAACCTGCAATTCGACGTCGGCATCGGTGCAGAAG
>DATNQY010000086.1:0-2285 GCA_036703785.1 Candidatus Obscuribacterales bacterium | reverse complement strand
GAAGCCGATTGTTTGCCAGGCGCGATCAAGCGATATCCGCCAATCGACGCCGACCACATCCCCGCCGGCTTGCACCATATTCGGTAGCAGTCCCGATGTGCCTGTTCCGAAATGAATTAACGGTGCTGCACCGCGCACGGTATCAATCACCTTCTTGGTGTACGGCTGGACATATTGTCTGTAATCAATGGGGCTGAGACACCCTACCCAGCTGTCGAACAATTGCACGGCTTCGGCTCCGGCCTCGATCTGCGCTTTCAAATATTCGCCGGTCAGTTCCGCCACTCTTTCCATGAGCAACTTCCAGGCTGGCGTTTCATTGCGCATAAACTGTTTGGTCTTATCGAAGTTTTTGGAAGAGCCGCCTTCGATCATGTACGATGCCAACGTAAACGGCGCTCCGGCAAATCCGATCAGCGGCACATCCTGCCGCAGAGTGCGGCGGGTGAGCTTGATGGCATTGAGCACATATCCCAAGTGTTCTTCAGCATGACATGGTCGCAATGACTGGACGTCCTGAAGTGAAGATAGCGGGCGATGAATTATCGGCCCCTCGCCTTTTGCATACTCCAGTCCGACGCCCAGGGGCTCAAGCGGTAGAAGAATGTCTGCAAATATGATGGCAGCGTCGACCTTGAGCATCTCGACTGCCATCACCGTCACTTCGCAGGCGAGTTCGGCGTTTTTGCAGAGATCGAGGAAGGAGGTGCGTGCTCGAATCTCGCGGAATTCCGACTGATATCTGCCGGCCTGCCGCATTAGCCATATGGGTGTGCGGTCGACACTCTCGCGGCGGCAGGCTCTCAAGAAGCGGCTTTCGCGGCTGCGTTTCTCCGCTTGAACATGCGTGGACGTGGACGCTTGGCGCTCGCCCGATTCGTTGTCCTGCGGTTTCGTCTGCGCCAAGTATAAAACCCTTTACACTATGCCTCCGCCCGTAGAGCGAGACATTGCTGATAGTATCTCACAGCGAATGCCGGGTTGCAGTGCTAGTCCTCAATAGCATGTACACGGTAAAATGCCGCTTTCTACCTAAATGACGCCATCGAGGGCGCTGCCAAGAGTATACGAGGACTGAACACGTGAAGACGTATTTAACTGCTGGATTGGGATTGTTGCTTGCTGTTAGCCAGTCGGCCGCATTTGCTGCTGCGGATACCAGCGCGGGGGCCGACGAGCTTCTCGCCAAGGGACGCATGGCCATGGACAAGGGCAAGTTCAAACAGGCGGCCGACACCTTCCGTGAAGCGATTCGTGTGGCGCCCGACAATGCCAGAGCGCATGCGAATCTCGGGGCGGCGCTGGCTGCACTGCATGATTTAGAAGAAACGATCGGCAACAAGGAAGCCGCGGAAAATAGCTATCAGACGGCCATTCTGGAAGAGAAGCAAGCGATGAAACTCGATGCTAACTATTCCACGCCGCACATCGTCCTCGGGCAAATCTACGCTAATCAAAGTAAATCCGCTGATGCTATTGCTGAGTTCAAGCAAGCGCTGGTGATTAAGCCGAGCAACTTCAAGGCTCAGCTCGACCTGGGCATCGCCTATCTGACCACAGGCGATCTGGACAACTCGATCACGGCGTTCAAAGAAGCGGAGAAGATCAATCCAAAAGATCCCGTACCGCACGTCAACCTCGGCATCTTGCTCGATAAAAAAGGCAATCACAAAGAAGCGATCACCGAAGAGCAAGAGGCGATCAATCTCAGTCCGAAGTTCTACGACGCGTACGTGAATCTCGGCAATATTTA
The DNA here is from genome assembly GCA_036703785.1 of Candidatus Obscuribacterales bacterium. GTDB lineage: Bacteria > Cyanobacteriota > Vampirovibrionia > Obscuribacterales > Obscuribacteraceae > JADYXS01. Next base: position 532 of record DATNQY010000086.1, on the reverse strand, counting down.
TCTCGATTCGGGCGACAACGATAACGCCAAGCAATATTTTGAAAAGGCGCTAAAAATGGCGCCCGGACATCCGAACGCCTTGAGCGGATTAGGTTGGGCATTGGCTCAGAAGAACTTCGTCAAAGAAGGCATTGCCAAACAGCGCCAGGCAATCAAGTCATATCCGGGATTCATTCCTGCCCATACGCGCCTAGCCATGCTGCTTGCTGAGAGTGGAGACAAATCGGCCGCCGATGCGGAGTTCAAAGAAGCTTTGAAGATTTCCCCGAAGGATCTGGCGGCGGGAACGGAATACGGACGCTTCCTGGCCAAGACCGGACAAACAGAGCAAGCGAAATCCCAGTTCAAAAAGGTGCTGGAAATCAACCCGCAATTTGAACCGGCCAAGCGCGGGCTAGCTTCGTTGGAAAATGCCAAGTAAATCAACGTACATTGCCCCCATTGGCGGTGGGCTTGGTGACCTGGTTGTATCGTTGCCGGCGTTGCAGTATCTGATTGCTCGGGCAGAGCGCACGGTACTTGTATCGCGCTC
>DATNQY010000085.1:0-33057 GCA_036703785.1 Candidatus Obscuribacterales bacterium | reverse complement strand
TGCGGGCCCAACCCCATATCGAAATCATGAATCGATTCCATGGCTTTGAGGAAATTGCTGCGCGTTAGATCTTTGCCCGTGCGTTTCAATCCTTCTGCTACTACCATGCCGATAAGAAATCCTTCGAAACTGCTGAAGTTCGGTTTCTGGTGCTCGTACTGCTCGAAGACCTTCTCGTAAAGCTTGACCGTAGGCAGCTCTCTTTTCGTGAGCGGCACCACCTGCGTAATCAGCATTCCATCGGCCAGTTTGCCGGCCCCTTTCACGACCAGATCGGTGCCCGGCGAGACTCCCACCAATTGTACGTTGTCGCCCATCTCCTGGCGCCGCTTTACCAGCGTCGGCAGCGCGATGCCACTGCCGCCGAGAACTATGGCCTCCGCTTTGGCGGCTTTCAAATCATGAATCACCGCGTCCATGTTGGTCTCCAACCGGGCGAAGGAGACCTGCACCACAGGTGATGCCCCATATTCCGCCAGGGCCTGCACAATGCCTTCTCGAACGGTGGCGCCATAGGCATCGTTTTGATAGGCGATGCCTATGCGCCGAATGTGCAGATCGTTCCAAAGTTTGCGCACTTGCTCTCGGGTTTCGTTGCGATTCGATTCTCTAAGCTGAAAAACATAGGGATGGAAGGGAGTGGTGATGAAGTCCGGACCGGAGGAAATGCCGACTATGGGAAAGTGGTTGACGTCCGACATGGGCACATATTTGCTGGCCGGCACCGTGCCTTGAAACAACGTTCCGAGAAAGACTTTTTCTTTGAGGCAGTTATTGAAGCACTCAATCGACCCCTGCGCATCGTAGTGGTCATCGCAACTCTCGAGCTTGATCTTTCGTCCCTGCACACCGCCATGGTCATTTATATATGAGAAATAGGCGCGGCCGCCGCTCACCACTTCGCTGCCGCGATCTTTCATTTGCCCCGACAATGGCGCGCACGAGCCCACCGTCACCTCAGTGCCGGTAACGCCGAGTTGCTCTTTGGCCGGCTCAATTTGAAAGGTGCTTGCGTAAGACGCTGTGGCCAGTTGTAGCGCCGCGGTTAGAATGGCTGCGCAGGCGGTGAAATATCGGTGCATACTCGGTATTGACATGAGATTCCAATAGAGGTCAGGTGGTAATGCGACAAGCATAGACCATTACTGCATCAGTTGTATGCTCAGGTTCTGGCTGCGGCACGCAAGCGCGAGACTGCCTCGACCGCTGGGGCATAACCCTTTTGTGCCGCCCGCGTGTAGCATTGCAGCGCATAGTTTCGATCTTTGGGCACGCCGAGCCCGTCTTCATGGCAAATCGCCAGCCAATGAATAGCCTGTTTGTTGTCTACGGCAGCCAGCGTTTGAATGGTCTGCAATGCCTCGCGGAAGTTGAGCGCCGGTTGCGCGAAGGGCCAGAGAGGACCTTGCGGGAATCGGGCTTCCGCGGCAAGTTTGAGCAGCCGTTCCGCCTCCCTGGCATCGCGGGTGGTGCCCAATCCGTTCTTGAAGCACAATGCCAACTTCCACTGAGCGTAGGGGTGCGACACGGCCACGGTCTTGAGCATTGCGATGCCCCGCGTGATGTTGCGCGGCGAGCCATCGCCGAGAAGCAGGCAGCAAGCCAACACTGTTTGCGCGTCGTTGTCCTCCGCCGACGCTTCTTCAAGCAGTCGGATCGCTCCTGCCGGATCGGCCAATGTTCCATAACCGCTCTTCAAGCAAACCGCGCGCAGAATTATGCCCTCGCTGTTGCCCTGATGGGCAGCCATCGTCGCCCAGTGATAAGCCTGGTCGAAATATTGTGGGTTATTGGCATACAAATAATTACGAGCCAGTGTCACCTGCGCTTCCACGTCACCTTTTTGGCCGGCTTCGAGATAGAGATTGTGAATCTCCTCTCGATAATTTTCTGCATCCAGCCGTTTGCTCAAATATTTCGCCAGAGCCAGAAGCGACGAGGCCTCGCCGCCGGCGGCCCGACCGCGCAACCACGTCTGCATGCCTACCGAATCTTCGCCGGATTCGAAAGAACGGGTGTAGCACTTGGCGACGTGAGCTTCGGCCTCGGGATGTCCTTGCCGGGAGGCTTCCTGATACCAGATGATCGCTTGCGCCATGTTCACTGCCGCGCCGGTGCCAGTCTCATAGCATTGTCCCAGTGCGAATTGCGCATTGGGAAAACCTTGTTGCGCAGATTTCGTCAGCCATTCAACCGCCTGCGGAAGATCGTTTATATCGGCGCGCATGCAGGCAAGGGCCATACGGCACTGCGCTTCGGCATGACCATGATCGGCGGCTGCGCGCAGCCAGCGCATCGCTTCTTGCGGGTCGGCTGTTACGCCCTTGCCGAGCCGCTCAAGCTTCATGGCCATGTCAAATTCCCACTGAGCATTATTGCCTGGCGTTGAGGATGGTGCGCCAGCAGATACGCTCTTGATGCCGGCGTAAACTTTCGGAAGCGATTCCAATCCGGCTGCATAGGCGCTGTTCAACTGCAGACGGAATTCAAACATTGATTGCTGGCGTTCTTCAGGCCGTTTGGCCAACGCTTGCATAATCACACGCTGCACCTGACGCGGAACGTAGACGTCCGGATATTCATCGAAGCTCATGGGCAGCCGATTGAGGTGACCTTGAATCAAATCGATCAAGTTGCTGCCCAAAACCGGAGGCGAACCGGTGAGCATGCGGTAAAAAACGCAGCCGAGCGAATAAATGTCGGAACGCGCATCCAGCGCTTGCGCCTGGCACTGCTCGGGGCTCATGTAAGCAGGCGTGCCGAGCACTTGCCCTTCCAGGGTCAGGCGCTCGGCGTTTTCTTCATCGGCATCAAAACGTTTGGCAATCCCGAAATCGACGATTTTGACAAAATCATCAAACTCTTCAAGCTGGCGCAACATAACATTGCCGGGCTTGAGGTCCCTATGAATCAGTCCGTGGTTATGAGCATGCCCGAGGGCCAAGCAGACTTGGGAAATAATGTTGAGTGAGCGGGCAATGGTCAGGCGGCCTTCGCGGGACAGTAAGGTATGAAGGTCTTCGCCGTCGACATACTCAAGTACGAGAAAGGCGAAATTTTCCGCTGACAGACCGAAATCGAAGACAGTGATGATGTTTGGATGGTTGAGAACGCCGGCGGCCATCGCTTCGCGCTTGAAACGCTCCAGCATGCTGTGGTCGCCCATGTTCTCATACAGTAGCTTTACCGCAACCGGGCGGTTGAGGGTGTTGTCGACAGCTTTATAGACAATACCTGAGCGGCCTTTGCCGATTTCAGACTGAATCAGGTAACGGTCACCCAGCCGTGCGCCGATAAAACTTTCCAGGCCAAGAGTCATCGTTTTATCCGAGTATGCCTTTTAGCTATTTACCAAGATAAAACGGGAAGAAAACTGTGGCGAAACACCCGGCTGTATACAGCCTCGGCCTTACATGCCGGTTCTGGGTCGGGCTGCCGTGCGGCTAAGGGCCTGGTTGATTGTGGCGGACAGCTCCTGTTCAGGCATGAGCCCATCTGCCGAGCCAATCAGGCGACCGTCCTTGAATACACGGATGGCCGGGATCGAACTGATGCCGTAACGCGCCGCTGTCTGGCGGCTGGCATCCACGTTTACCCGGACAAACTTAATTCCTTCGCCTGACTGAGCCGCAACACGGTCGACCACTGGTCCCATTCTTCGGCAGGGGCCGCACCAGTCGGCATAGAAATCGACTACCACAGGCGTGGGGGAAGCCAGTACGCTTTGGGCAAATGTAGCGTCGTTGCTTGTTCCCACAACGGCTGCGGATGCCGGCAGGGCTAACGCCGCAATCGCGCCCGCCGCCATGATTCCGAGCATCAAATTCTTTTTCAAGGTTAATCTCCCGGTAAACAGAACCTTACTTGCGGTAAGACGTCCTGAACTCTGGCCCGTTCCGCCACAGGCGGCTCAGCGGCTGGTTTGTTACGGATGGGTAACGTTCCGCAGTGATACCACTATGGCTTGGGTGGCGGATCTATATCATCCGAGGTGAAAATCGCGAAGGCCCGCGGTGGAAGCGTGTACGTATCGCCCACATCTTTTTGCTGGGCGCGAAAAGCTTCGGCGCCTCGCAGTCCACTTGTGAGATGTTGCGAAGTGTCGGTGACCAAGAAATTATGTTTGGACGGCAGTTTGAACGTGAGCGGCTCCCACCAGGCGTTCATGTAGACATGGAAGTTTTTGCCCTGCGCAGTATTTGGAAGGGTGAAACCTAACGACTTGCTGTGCCATGAATTGTCAGGCTTGTATGGTTCCAGGCCGTGGAAAAGAATATCTCCTGGCCATCTGCCGAGCTGGTTATCCCGGCGCAGGTGCACCAAATACTTGATGAAGTCGTGAAATTCCGGGCTTTCCTTTTCTAAGTCCCAGTTCAGTACGTTTTTGTTCTTTTGCGACCAGATGTTGTTATTGCCGTCGTTGGATTGGCCGAAAAGATCCTGGTAATAAATAATCGGCACGCCTTGCGACATGAGAAGAAGCACCATCTTGTTCTTCATCAATTGCATCCGCATGTCTTCGATCTGTTGTTTGGCTTCCTCTGGCAGCGGTGCATCTTTCACCGGGCCCTCCCAGCCGGTATTCCAACTGTTGTTGGAGTTGTCGCCGTCGGAGTTGTTCTCGCCGTTTTCCCAGTTTCTCTTTTCGTTGTACATGACCAGATCGCGACTGGTCATACCGTCGTGGTATACAACAAAATTGTTGGGCATGCGACCCTTGGCTCGGTCGAAAGTGTTCGGTGAACCTTTAATGTGCTCGATCAGATCGCTGACTTGGCCGTCGTCGCCTTTGACAAATTTGCGAACAGTGTCTCTGAATTTACCATCTTGCTCCAGCCATGTTCGGTCCGAGAACGAGCCGCGGTCGTACGCGGTGCCCGCAGTCCACGGTTCGGCGATCAATTTCAGTTTTGAGAGAACCGGATCTTTTTCAATCGCCTCGATGATTGGTGTTTTCCATTTGTGCTGGCCGTCGGTGTCAAATTTGAATGTACTGGCGAGATCGAAGCGAAAGCCTGTGACGCGCATCTTATCGGCCCAATAATGCAAGGTATCGAGGATAAATCGCCGCACTGCCGGTTGGTTAGTGTTCACGGTGTTTCCGCAGCCGGTATGATTCTCGTATTCTGCTTTGTTGTTGGGCTTGAGCAAGTAAGCTTGCTGATTGGCCAGTCCTTTGAACGAGACGGTCGGGCCGTGCTGGTCGCCCTCTCGAGTATGGTTGAGAACGATGTCGGGTATTAATCCGATGTCGTGCTGGCGTAAGGTCTTGGAAGTTTGTTGGAATTCGGTAGCCTGCTCGCCGTTGCTGCCGCTGGCTGCATAGCTATGCTCCGGTGCCTGAAAACCGACGGTGTTGTAGCCCCAGCTGTTTTCCAATTTTTCGCCGGTCAGCGGATTGACCCGGTCGACATCATGGGCGTCATATTCCATCATCGGCATCGCCTGAACGTCGGTGATTCCGAAGTCCTGAAGCCAACCGGCTTTGGCGGCCAAACCGGCATAAGTGCCGCGCAAATGCTCGGGGATGGAACTATCTTTGAGGGTGAATCCCGGAATGTTGACTTCGAGAATGATGGTGTCATCGATCGAGCGCGCATGGCTAGGCTGCTTGTCGCCGGACCAATCAAAATTATCCGGGTCGATTACCACCGATTTCGGCATTTTTTCGATGCTGCTTTCGGTGCCCATTTTCAGATCGCGATTGGGATCGTCAGGGTTGGAATTGTCATAGCCAAGCGGCGCTTTTGTGTCGCCGGTCAAAGCTTTGCTGTAGGGATCGATAAGAACCAGGTTGCGATTGACTCGCTTACCATTGCTTGGATCGTAAGGACCATCCGCTTGGAACAAGTACTTTTGTCCTTCGCCGACCTCAGGCACGAAGCGGTGCCAAACTTCACCGGTCTTGAACATGGGCAGGCGCTGGGTCGGCTGCTTCGCATCGGCTGAGTCGAACAAGAGCAAATCGAGTGCGGTGGCATCTGGTGCGTACAAGGCGAAATTGGTGCCTTTGGCTTTGTCCTTTACGACGTTGGCTCCCAGCTTATCCGGAGAGCCCCATACCGCGGAGTCCGGCGAGTTCGACGGCTTGTCGGTGACTTCGCCGTCGAACTCGATGCGCGGTCGGAAGTTTGTATTCTCTTTGAACTGGTTCCACTCATCCTGCCAAATGTCTTTGTACAGTTTGCCATTGCCGGCGCGTTGTTCGCTTATTGATTTTGTGGTATCAAATGCTGACGGCTTGTTGTTTGAGACTTGCGCTTCCACCATGCGCGCTTCGTTTTCTGCGTAAGAACGCAGTTGGTAGAACTTTTGTTGTGCACCTTCTAGGCTTTCGTTGGTCAGTTTGGCGACTTTAACCATGTCGCCGATTTGCAAGTATTCCGGCTCGATTTGTCTGGACAGCTTCAGGTGTGTAAGTTCGTGCGCGAGCTTGCCTGCATCGGCGGTGTCAGCAAGATAGACGGTGTTCGTTTTTACGTCTGCTTTAGTGATGCCATCGGCTGCTGTTTTTACTCTGGCCAGTGGATTTTGTGCTGCCAGCTTATTGAGTTCGGGGTGATCGAATCCGCCCTGCGAATTGTCGGCATGCAAATACCCGATCTGACGGCCGATAGGAACACCGCGTCCTTGTGAGGCTGAGTTGACCGTTTTGTCGATGGCGGTTGTAGCCCACCGCTGAGCCAGCGGTAAACCAACGTTCACGAAACCGCCTGAGTAAATCGCGTCCCAGCGCTGTTCGTTGGTGGCATTGTTTTCTCTGCCCGTTAGATAGGCGTTGAGGCGCGTCGTCACTTCAAATGACGCCAGTCCTCCGGCGGCGCCGACTGCATAGCGCCCGGCTCCCGTCGCTGTGGCACCGGCCACCTTGCTCAGCGTTTCGCCGACGGTGGCGCTCAAGTATTGCTTGGCGCCTGTCGTTGCCATGGCGTTGCTGAAGAAGGGCAGTGCGCCGCGATTTCCCAGTTCGTAGGCGGTGAAGCCGACCATCGAGCCGGCAGCGTTGCCTGTGCGAGTTTCGCCTTCGCCCGGTTTCTTGATGGCGTCGTACAGTCCGGCGCCGCCAATTTGACCGAGAGATGCGGCAAACCCGCCGGAGAATGCCTTGGCGCCGATGCCGAGACCTTCGCTGACACCACCGGCTATGAGCCCGCGTTCCAGCCCGCGACCGGCTACGCTGAGAGCGCCGGTTGCGGCCTTGCCGATTGGGATGTACATTAAAAGCGCGCCGGCGGCGCTGGCGAGGTTTTGCGTCGCCCATTCGACTTTGTTCGTCGATTTCGGGGCGTCCCAGCTGACGGGGCTTTCGGTGAAATTGCCGGCGACTTTGAGGACGCCGGTGCCGCTCACGAACGGTTTGGCGACGTTGTCCTCGAGCCAGGCTACCAGTCCGCGGGGCTGCTCGGTCGTTTTGTCGGCGTCAGCCGTGTGCCCCGGTTGCTCCGAGGTCTTTGCAGTTGGCTTCGTGTCGGCTGAAAGATTGCCGTCCATGCCCGTCCCTGAGAATCCCCGGCGTACTCAGGCATTGTGGGCTGCCTTATGCCGGGATTAGTGCGACGATAAGACCTATATCACGCCTTATCAATCGTATTTTTACGCGCGGCCGGTGAAAATACGAGATATGAGACGACGATTGTCCTAGTTGGGCGCGACCACAGCATAAGCTGTGGCCATTACCGTTTAACCGTTCACCGACGCGTAGCGACCATTTATTTATTTGTTGTTGTAGTTGCTTACGCCCTGGTTGTATGACGAAGGCGCGTCGGTTGTCGATTGAGACGACGCCTGGCTCGACGCTTGCGATGACGCCTGCGAGCTGCTTTCCGAGTAGGAGCCGCCCGGAATCGGCGGCATGGCGCCGAGATATTTGGGTCCAATATCAAACGGAATCGCATTGACTGAACGCACGCCTTCTGAAATTACTGACACTGGAATGTTGAGCTGTTGAGGTCCATAACTCCAGTTTGGAATGATCACCGTAAGTGTGTTCGAATCGCCGCTGACGATTTGGGCCGGCACGTTGCCGAAATAGACTTTGTTTTCAATGAGGTTGGAAGCGAAGTTTTGACCGCTGATGGTTAATTGCGCGCCAGGAGGAGCCATCCAGTAACTGGTTCCTGTGACAACGGGCATCAATCTGGCCACAACAGAGATCGGCAATTCTCGAGATTCGACGGAATCGACGGTTACTTTCACGTTTGCCTTGCCGAAAACGTCCTTCGGAACGACGGCAGTGATACTGTTTCGGCCGGCAGACAGAATTTCGGCCGGCTGTCCGTTAATCATGACGGTGTCCTGTTTTTCGTCAGAACTGAAATTGTGTCCGCTTAAGACGATCGGTTTTCCGGCGGTCACCGCATTTGGTTCTATGCTGTTGAGCAAGATCGCAACCGTGCTCAGGGAAAACGAAAGGGCCGCGCCCGGCTCTCCGGCGGCTTCAATCAGAATCTGACCTCCGCCCGGTTGCATTTTGCCGCTAACATCGAGCGCGGCTGTGCGACTGCCGTTCATGTCCTTTTCGCTAGCCATCAAGTAACCGCCAATGTTAATGCGGAACCACTTGAATGGTGTTTTGCCATCGGGGCCGTTTTTGATCTCCATGATTAAGGGCAGCTGTTCTTGATTGGAGCGCAGCGACATGTTGTCTTGGAAATGCTGCTCGGCTGTTGAAGGTGCAGTGTATGCTCGGGACTGAAATAGAACCACGCCTGTGTTGGCAGATTGCAATGCCAGGCTGTCAGGTGTCGTCACCTGCGCGTTGACTGCCTGCGTGATGCCTGAGAGAGCGGCGGCTAAAAGAAGCGCTTTCAGCTTGTTCATTTGCGAACTCCGAGTTAGCTAGCTCTGATCAATTATGCCCGAATGAAACCGGCGTCTCTCTCTTTGCAGCTGCCTGTGAAATAATTGAAGGCATGGTATCGGAGCCGATGAAAAATGCAGGCGCCGAAATGCAGGCGGCTGTCGAAGTAAGGCAGGTCTCCAAGCGTTACGGCGAGCATGATGTTCAGGCACTGCAAGATGTGTCTTTGTTGGTTCCGCGCGGCAAGTTTATCGCGCTTATGGGTCCCAGCGGATGCGGCAAGAGCACGTTGCTCAACTGCATCGGCGGTCTTGATGTAGTCAGCGGCGGAAAAATTTTCATCGGCGGAGCTGACGTGTCCGGTTTGGATGAGGCGGCGTTGACTGAACTGCGTCGGCACAAAATCGGTTTTGTCTTTCAGTTTTTCAACCTGCTTTCGACGCTAACCGTGCGCGAGAATATCAGTTTGCCTCTCGAGTTGGCCGGTAAACTTTCGCGCCATGAAATCCGCAAGCGCACTGATGAACTGCTGTCGGAAGTTGGATTGACGCCACGAGCGGATTTTTATCCGTCGCAGCTTTCCGGCGGTGAGATGCAGCGCGCCGCAGTGATTCGAGCCATGAGTCATCGTCCTCAAGTGATACTGGCGGACGAGCCCACCGGCAACCTTGACACAGACAACGGCAACAACATTCTCGGATTGCTGCAATCGTTGTGTAAGCAGCGGGGCGAGACCATTTTGATGGCGACGCACAGCCAGGATGCGGCTGCCTACGCTGATGCTGTTGTTCGCATGAAGGACGGCAGAATTATCGAAACGGTGCCGGTCTGATGTCCGTCGTGGTAGAACGGTTGCACCGTGGCGTGCTGTTAATCGGCAGTTTCATCCTGCGAGATTTGCGGTTAAATTGGCTGCGCACTGCTTTAACTGTCTTCGGAATCGCTCTCGGGGTGGCAGTGATGTTGGCCATCAACTTGGCTAATGGAACTACTTTGTCGCGGTTTGAGGAAAGCATCAACCTCATAGCGGGCAAGTCGAACCTGGAAGTGAGACCTACTGCTACTGCCGATCTTGATGAAATGCTGTTGCTGCGACTTCGCTCGCTTTGGGATGAGAATGTTCTGTTTACGCCGGTGATAGACCAGATGGCAGTGGTTGCCGGCGCGGCACCGGATGTGGTGCAGGTCCTGGGTGTCGATATGTTTGCCGATCCGGCGTTCCGTCCGTTTCAATATGAATCCAGCGGGCTGTCCAAAGGGGGCGCATTGCGGCTTGCTCCGCAAGCACGCACTGCTGCCAAGCCCGCCGGTACCAAGACCGCGGGAGATGACCAATCCGGCGGCGAGAATGCCATTTTTTCGTTGGGTGCGGTGTACGCAGGAGAGCGGTTCGCTCAACGGCATCATCTGGCTGCCGGCAGCCACTTCAAAATGTTGATCAACGATCGTTCGAAGGAGTTTACCGTCGCCGGTATCATCGGTTATAGCGGACCGGGCAAAACCTTTGGCGGCAACATTCTGTTGATGGACATTGGTCCGGCGCAAGATGCTTTCGACATGGCCGGCCGAATCACTCGCGTCGATTTGATCGTGCCCAAGGATGCGCTGTCGGCGACCGCCGCTTCGCTCCAGGCACAAATGCCTAACGGCGTTGTCGTGGACCGTCCCAGCCGGCGCGGACGGCAAGTAGAGAAAATGGTGGCAGCGTTCCAATACAATTTGGCGGCACTGAGTTTGATTGCGCTGCTGGTCGGCATGTTTGTGATTTACAACACGATGTCGATAACGGTGCTCCGAAAACGGAGCGAGATAGGAGTTTTGCGTGCGTTGGGAACTTCGCGGCGGCGGGTGTTTTTTATATTTCTGTTTCAAGCAATCGTACTGGGCAGTGCCGGCTCGCTGCTTGGCGTGGGATTAGGCGTCGTATTTGCGCGGTCGGCAGTGAAAGCGGTGGCAACCACGGTGCAGTCGTTGTATGTCGATCAACCGCCGGCCGATGTGACGCTTGCTTGGACTGCGCTGGCAATCGCTTTTGCGTTCGGTCTTCTGATGACGGTGCTCGCCTCGCTCGCCCCTGTAGTCGAAGCAATGTCAGTGCCTCCGGCCGAGGCCACCAGGCGGGCATCTTATGAACGCCGGATCGCATCCGGTTCTGCGGCCTTGGCGCTACTGGGAGTCGGCTTGCTGGCGGTGGCCGCCATTGCTGCCTGCCTGCCCGCCGTCGAGGGTTTTCCTGTCTTCGGTTACGCTTCGGCCGCGCTCACCATATTTGGTGTCTCATTTTGCCTGCCGATCTTATTGTCCGCTGTCGGCAAGTATATTCAACCGGTATTAATACCTTTGCTGGGCAGTGAAGCGAACTTTGCCATGTCCAGTTTGCGCGGCGCGCTCGGGCGAACGTCCGTCACGGTGGCCAGCCTCATGCTCGGCATTGCAATGATGATGAGCCTGGCCATTATGATCGGCAGTTTTAGAGAAACGGTAATTGTCTGGGTGAATCAAAGCCTGAAGGCGGATTTGTATGTGGCGCCTCTGGCGAGAGCCACCAGTAAACGGGTGGGAAAGCTTTCGCCTGAAACGGTGGAAAAGATTCGGCGCATCCCCGGCGTCAGCGACGTCGACGCATTTGTGGACATACCCATAGAGTACAAGGGCAATCCAACCAATCTCGGAGCCGGGGACATTGATGTGCTTTCGCGGCATGGTGGCTTGATGTTCGTTGGGCATGAAAACCGCTCGTCGATTCTCAGCCGGCTGCAGCATGATCCCGGTTGTTTGATTACGGAGAGCTTTGCGTTACACAACAACGTTCACGACGGTGATATTCTCACCTTGCAAAGCCCTTCGGGACCGTTCAAAGTTCCAGTGCTGGGAACGTACTATGACTATGCCAGTGAACGCGGATACATTGTTTTGCCGCGTTGGTTATACAGGCAACACTTTGAGGATCGGTATTCGACAACGCTGGGGGTTTACGTCGGCTCCGGCAGCGACCTGGAGCGAGTTCGTTGGCAAATTCTCGATGTACTCGGCGCCGACACGAGTTTGAGCGTCAGGACCAACGGTGAGCTTCGCCGAGAAGTGCTGCGCGTTTTCGATAATACGTTTTCCATCACTTACGCCTTGCACGCGGTTTCGATTCTGGTGGCAATTCTCGGTGTGATGAACGCAATGTTGGCTACTACTTTCGAAATGCGTCGTGAATTTGCCATCCTCCGCGCCATCGGCGCCTCGGTAAAGCAGATCGAAAAGATCATTCTTGTCCAGGCAGGAACGCTGGGTTTGCTGGGAAATATTCTCGGTTTGGCGGTTGGTTTTTTGCTTTCGCTTTTGCTGATTAATGTGATCAACAAACAGTCGTTCGGCTGGACGGTGCAGTTGAATGTCCCGGTGGCATTTTTGGTGCAATCGTTTTGCTTGATTCTTTTATTTTCAATTGCTTCGGCGTGGCTGCCGGCGAGGACGGCGGGGCGCGATGTTTCAGCGGAGGCGGTGCGAGTTGAGTAGGGTTCGGCTAAGGAAAATCTTATTGGCATCTATGGCGTGTATGATTGCTTTTGCTGCAGCCAAGGTCGCCGCCTATGGTGCCTGGCAGCTCGCCCTGCCCGGGTACAAGTTTTCCTTCCCTCGCGACTACGCCTCGCACGATGATTATAAAACCGAGTGGTGGTATTACACCGGGCACCTTACCGCCGATGACGGCAGCCGCTACGGTTATGAGCTGACGTTCTTTCGCCTGGGCATGGATGTCGTCAACGGCGTGAAAAATTCGCCATGGTCGGTGCGCGAGGCATATCTTGCTCATTTCGCCATTTCCGACATTGGACAACGACGATTTTTTCACAGGCAGCGGCTGACGCGTGCGGGTATCGACTTCGGCGGCGCTGATTCGAAAACCTATCATGTTTGGAACGAAAACTGGAGCGGTCAGGCGGTAGACGGGGACCAGCAATTGAAAGCGGCCAGCACCGAATATAGTATCGACTTAAACCTTCACTCCGATAAATCCCCAGTCATCCACGGCGAAAATGGCGTCAGCCAAAAAGCTTCGTGCGTCGGTTGCGCGTCTCATTACTATTCGTTCACGCGATTGATCACCGGTGGAGAACTTGTGGCTCACGGCAAACGGATGCACGTGAATGGGCTCTCGTGGATGGACCATGAATTCGGCAGCAATCAATTGACGGCGGAACAGGTTGGTTGGGATTGGTATAGCATTCAATTGGATGACCAGAGCGAACTGATGCTATACGTGATGCGGCGGCGGGCCGGCGGCTTCGATGAGCACTCGTCGGGAACGTTCGTGTCGGCTGACGGCGCGAGCACGCATTTAAAGTTATCCGATTATAAAATTAAGCCGGAAGGCAGCTGGCACAGTAGCGTTTCCGGTGCTACCTACCCAATGGGCTGGCGGGTTGAAATTCCGGCGCGCCATTTGTTGCTTACAATCAGTCCCCAAATGGAGAATCAAGAACTGAATAAGCAGAATCAACGCGATGTCACATATTGGGAAGGAGCGTGCGACGTTCGCGGCAGTCGCGATGGAAAACCGATTACCGGCCAAGCATACGTGGAAATGACAGGATATGCCTCAACGTTCTCCAAAAATATCTAGCCGGACCGCCGCAAAGCGGAAGCCGAACCCGAAAACGAATGCAAAATCGATTGACGCCGCGATGGCGGTGCAGGAGATGGGCGATGTGGCGTCGGGAGCCGTTTTCGATAGTAGCGGCAAGTTTCGCTATTCGCTCTGGAGGCAGTGGGATAACGAGCGGCCGCGACTCTGTTTCATCATGCTGAATCCGAGCACCGCCGATGACGCGCACAATGATCCGACCATCGCCCGATGTGTTTCGTATGCGCGTCGCTGGCGGTTCGGCTCGCTGGAGGTCGTAAATGCGTTTGCTTACCGGGCCACCGATCCCACTAAATTGGCGCGCGTGCGGGATCCAGTCGGTCCGCTCAATGACGGTTATATTCTCAAGGCGGTGCGTGCCAGCGCGCAGGTGGTGCTGGCCTGGGGTAATCATGCGCTTCTCGATGATCGCCATGCCGAAGTTGTCGACTTGCTCGCTGAGCGCGCAGACATTTATTGTTTCGGTATTACTAAACTAGGGCAACCGCGACACCCGCTCTATGTGCGCAATGAGGCGCCGCTTCTGCCCTTTACTCGGCAGCAGGTTCTGCAGACAGAATAGCTTGATAGCCTTCCTTATACGTGGGGTATTTAAGTTGTACGCCCAATTCATTTAGAGCTCGCGAGGGGTCGACGGCGCGGTTTGCTCTCAGCGTGTAGTGCAGTGCGTCAAGCGGTGCCGATTCAGGTAATGGCAATTCGAGTCGATCGCAAAGCCATTGCGCGACTTCCTTATGAGAGGCGGGTTTTAAATCGCCGACGACGAAAGTATCCGAATGCTTGCCGGAAGCGAATAGGGCCAGCACGAGCGCTGCTAAATCGTCGACGTGGATACGCGACGAGAGTCGGCTTCCATCACCGGGCAAGCGGAAAGAACCGTCCCGCAGCCGTTTGTGCAAGCCGAAGGATGGGCCGTAAATACCGGGTGCCCGCACGACGTTGGCGCCAATGGAACGCCAGATCTTTTCTGCTTCGATTCGCAGCGTTGCGTGTTTGTCTTGCGAATCGACAGGCGTGCTGTCGTCTATTTTGCCCTCAGTGCTGCCAAACACGCCTGTGGATGAGATATAGACTACGCAGCGGGAGTTAAGACATGCCGGCGCCAAAATCGCATCGGTGCTGCCGTCCGGCGGGATGGAGACGAGGACGTCTGCATCCCGGGCCAACGGTTCGATAACTTCCGCTGAGGGCCACGGCATGACGATGGGTTCGATCGATTCGTGAAACAACTCGAATATTCGCATCGGTTGGCGCGTGGTTCCGACCACTCGCCTTTCGGCTTTGACGGCGTTAGCAGCAGCAAGTGCAACCTGCCCGACGCCTAATAACAGTAATGCAGGGGATTCCATCGCACAGAGGATAGCATGCAAAGAAAACAGAACCGGCGCCGGCCGATTCTGTTGTGATCGATTGGACGTTAGCTGTTATTGAGCGCCCAACAATTGGACTTGAAATTTCAGCGTGGCGTTAGGCGGAATCGGGCCGCCGGGGGTCCCACGTTCTCCGTAGCCGAGCTTAGCCGGTACCATCAGTATCCGTGTTCCGCCGATTTTCATGCTGGCGACACCTTCATCCCAACCTTTGATTACTTCGCCGGCGCCGAGAGTAAAATTGAACGGCTGACCGCGGTCGACTGAACTGTCGAATTTTTTTCCGTTGAGCAGCCATCCGGTGTAATGAACAGTTACCTTTTGTCCTTGGTGGGGCATCGCCCCCGTACCGACGACCACGTCCTGATACTGCAATCCGCTTGGCGTGGTCACCATTTTTCCGGCTTGAGGTTGTTCAGCCTTCGGTTTTTTGCCCAAAAACTTGGCCTGTACGGCAGAGGTGTTGACACCAGTCGTGACAGAGGCCAGCAAAAGCAAAGTGATAGGTAGAGCGTTTTTCACAAATCTTCTCCCAAAGAGACGCCGTAATTATATTAGGTAGGCAATCCATCTGTTGAATGTTACCCGTATGCATAGGCCGAAATGCTGGCATAATTGAGCTGACCGGCGGAATCAGGATGATTAGATTACTCGTAGTCGACGACCATATCCCATCGCGCGAGGCGGCTTCAACTGAGCTCAGTGCTGACGGCGTCATACAAATTGTCGGCGAGGCTGAAACATCGGATGAAGCGTTCAAAATGGCTTCGCAGCTTCTTCCTGACATAGTGCTGCTTGACTTGCATCTGCCGGGACTGATGAGCAATGAAGATTTGCTCAAGCGGCTTGTCTCTTTGAAGAACGTTCATATCGTCATTTATGCCAGCCAGAGCAAGGCTGCCGAGGTGCAGGATCTTTTCGATGCCGGTGCTTCGGCTTACGTAATCAAAACTGATCCCTGGCCGCTCATAAAAATGACAATGCTCATGGTGTCGCGTGGATCGCAGGGCATAATTTCGCCGGCACTTCCCAAGAATCTCACCAAAATGAGCACGCAAGAACGCAGCATTTTGCGTCAGGTTACAAAGCGCGGCGGCTTGCCGAAAGCGGCGGAACGCATGGGCATCACCGAATACGATCTCACGCGTATCCTCGAGAGTTTGGCTGAGAAGTTGGAACTGGACAATGCCGATCGCCTGGTACGCTGGGCGAAAAAGCACGGATTTTAAAACGAGTGTGCGCCGGCGTTCGGAGTCTTGACGCCGATCATCAAGCCGGCAGCGACCAGCCCGATCAGCGATGCACCAATAATGATCGCGACCATCTCCAGTCCGTTAAATCCGTATCGCACATAGACATCTTCCGCTTCGACAGACTTCCAATATTTGTTGAGCCAATGCTGCATGATGGCGCATGGCACCGCGCCTGACAGCAAAGAGATCAAATATAGGCTGCCGGGAAGATAGGCCAATCCGGAAATCAGCAATCCGGCTCCAAGCACGAGTCCGCAAGCGATCAGTGCATGTTTGCGGGCGAACGAATTTTCGTCGGGCACCAGCGACGCGATGCCGACCATCAGCGTAGCCAGCACATAGATGACAATTGCATCGCCGACCAGTGTTTTCAAAAATTTGTCAACGAAGGGTATGACCCCAATCAATGCCGGTGCCAGTAGCGCCACCGTGCGCAGCCCTGGATTGATCTTCGTGAAAAGAGACAGGGCACTGTACTGATTGCGCTTGTCCGGGTCGGCGGCTTCGTTTTTCAATAGCTTCCAGGTCTTGTACGCCCAATAGACGAGGTACGCCGAACCAGTGAGCGCGCCTAAGATGACTACGTGCCAGACCGGTTGTTGGTGGGATTCCACGCCCGTTTCAGTTGGTGGTTTACTGTCGAGCTCTCTTGAAATGATCGTTATCTCCGGGACGGTGGCAGGAATTTATCGGATAATCTCACAATAGACTTCTGCATATGGTGAGGAATAGTCATGGTAAACGCAGTAATGCTGGTTGGTCGAGCCGGAAAAGACCCGGAAATGCGCTATTTTGAATCAGGCAGAGTGAAGACGACTTTCAGTTTGGCAGTTAACAGACCGACAAAAGAGCGCGAAACGGATTGGTTTGACATCGAGCTCTGGGGCCGGCAGGCTGAGGTAGCCGGCGAATACGTTCGCAAAGGCAGCCTGATCGGAATCGAAGGACGCCTCGACTTCAGCCGTTGGACAGATGATGGTGGCGTACGCCATATTCGCCCGGTTATCCACGGCAATAATTTGCGTCTGCTTGGCAGCAAATCCGACCGCGGCGGCAGCGGCGAAACGTCCGGCTCATCCGAGGAATTTTCTCAGTAGACTGGCGGCTGTCAAGCGACAGGCCGGTGTGTCCATGCCCGTCCCGAGTGCGGACCGATATCGGTCCGCATACTAGTGCAGGGAAAACAGCCGAAAAAATAGGCAGGCGAGAAGGTGGGGCAAAAACCTTCTGCGCCTGCCGGGTTCCGTTATGGATTTGGGATCCCAACGCTATAACGTCGGAGCGAACGAAAAAGTTCAAATCAAGATGTTTAATTGCGGCTAATGTAATCGGGCGACACTCACACGCTACTATGCTTGGTCAACGGGGGATTTCATTTGCAAGTCGGCATCGTTGATTACCTGATAATCGGAATCTATTTCGTCTTTGTTCTCGGCATCGGTTTCACGCTGAAGAAACAGATGGTCAACACCGAGGAGTTTTTTCTATCCGGGCGTTCCATTCCCAGCTGGATTACCGGGCTGGCGTTCATCTCGGCCAATCTCGGCGCGCTGGAAGTGATGGGCATGGCGGCCGATGGAGCCAAATACGGCATCATGACCGCCCACTATTATTGGGTGGGCGCAATTCCGGCCATGCTCTTTCTCGCCATATTTATGATGCCGTTCTATTACGGCTCAAAAATTCACAGCGTGCCCGAATATTTGAAGCGGCGTTACAACGAGCCCACTCGCGCCTTGAACGCGATTTCGTTCGCCCTGATGACGGTGCTCATGTCCGGCACCAACATGTACGCTATGGCACTGGTTTTTCATTTGTTGCTCGGATGGAACATGAACTTCTCCATCATCACGTCGGCAAGTGTAGTGCTGGCCTACACCATGCTCGGCGGCTTGACGTCATCTATATACAATGAAGTGTTGCAGTTTTTCCTCATCGTCTTGGGCTTCTTGCCATTGACCATTCTCGGACTGGATAAAGTCGGCGGCTGGAGCGGACTGGCTCAGAAGCTTCCTGAAGGGTTTACGCACCTATGGGCGCACACAGGCACCACCCATAACCCCATGCAGATCGAGTGGATGGGCATCACTATGGGACTCGGCTTCGTCCTCTCTTTCGGATATTGGTGCACCGACTTTCTGGTTATTCAACGCGCTCTGGCCGCTGAAGATATTCAGGCTGCACAACGAACGCCGCTGATTGCCGCCATTCCCAAGGTACTTTTTCCGGCTTTGACAATCATTCCCGGGATGCTGGCCGTCGCTCTTGTGCCGGGATTGGGAACTTCCAACGATCCGGCTCTTTCGGCCAACCAGGCACTGCCCCGGATGCTTGTTCAGTTTTATCCAGAGGGCATGCTTGGTATTGGTTTGACGGCAATGCTGGCAAGCTTCATGTCTGGTATGGCCGGTAACATCACTGCCTTTAACACCGTCTGGACTTACGATATCTACAAGAGCTACATAGCGAAAGACCAGACCGATCAGCACTATTTGTGGATGGGAAGGATCGCTACCGCCGGCGGTATCATCGTCAGCATCGCAACGGCCTATCTGGCCATGAATGCCGAAACGATCATGGAATACATGCAGACGATTTTCGGCTTTTTCAACGCGCCGTTGTTTGCTACTTTCTTGCTCGGCATGTTTTGGAAGCGCACAACCCCTTGGGGCGGCTTCTTCGGATTGGTGTCCGGCATTTTTGCTGCGGCCGTCTGCAAGTTTTTTTTCGAGCCTGCGCACATTCTGCAATACAATTCGGCAGCCGCAGGCAATTTCTGGCGGGCGACGATTGCCTGGTCCGTTTGCTTTTTCACCACCATCGGGGTTTCATTGTTCACCAGTCCCAAACCGGAGTCCGAACTGCAGGGTCTGGTTTGGGGATTGGGTCCGAAGATCGACAATGTCATTTTGCCCTGGTATAAACGTCCGCTCGTGATAGCGGGCTTCGTTGCTGTTCTCGCTATTGCTGCCAACATAATTTTCTGGTGATATGTCATGCTCGATTTGCGTTTACCCATCGGTTACTTCTTTTTGATCAACGCCGGACTGCTCATTGGTGACGGACTGGCTAATCCGCACCAGGTGACGCTATCCGGGCAGATGTTCAACCTGGATATTGTCTGGGGCGCGGTGATGGGCGTGTTTGGTCTATCCATGGCTGGATTTGCCTGGCGGGCGAAACTGAAAGCGAAGAAATCCGCGGCTGAGACCGCCGGCGAAAAATCATAGTCAGCGCCCGGCGCTGCAGCGCCAAGTGCTGGAGCGTCACGTGCCGGAACGCCAAGTGCCGGAACGCCAAGCGCTGGAACGCCAAGCGCTGGAACGCCAGGTGCATGAACGTTTATTTGCGCGCCGCCCGGTCGCTAATGAGCAGGCGGGCAACCGAGTACGCCGGCTGTTTGTTTGGACGGCAGAGAATCCAATCCGGTGGACATCAAATCTTGCAACTGCTTTGCGAATTTGTCCGGCTTTTGTTCGGGTGGCCTGGCATTAAACAGCGCCACCCAGGTGATACCATCGGCGGTGTGCTCCACGAAGGCGCGTGTCCCTGGCAATGTGCCATCCTTATATAAGATGATCCGTCCCTGGCGATCTTTGATTACTTCCCAGCCCATGGAGAAGAAACGCCGTTTGCCGCGCCAGCAAGCGACATCCGGACATTCCACTATTTGTGCCTTACTTTCAGGCGACAAAACTTGTTCGTCGGCGAAAAGCTTGTCGAACAGCTTGGCCAGATTCGGCGCGCTGGCAAGCCAACCGAGCATCGGCACATCCGCCTCCATATACGCCCGAGAGTAGGGAGCGCCGACCAGCCGCTCACGGCAGGGCAGAAACGGCCGTGCCTGCGGCTCAAGCGGTGCATAGTAAGCTACTTCGTCGGGCCAACGGTCTTGCGCAAGCGTGCGTCCCGGGTAGAGCTGTACGCCACAGGGATTGAAAATGTTCTCGCGCACGAAGCTGACATAATCTTTGCCGCTCTGGCGCTCGATAATCTTGCCCAGCAATCCGTAAGTGAAATTCGAATAGGCGAACCTTGTGCCCGGCGTGAAGTCGAGCCGCTTGCTGAAGACATAGCGCAAAGTGGTATCAAAATCAGCGGCGCTGCCCGTGTGGAAATGTCTGGCCGCGCGTCTGATGTAGGGCTGCAAGATCGGGTCACCGCTGCGCTCTCTGTCCCAGCCGGCGGTCATGTTGAGCAGATCTTTGACCGTGATGCCGGAAAGCCGTTTATCCTTTTTGACGGTGGGCAAGCTGGTGGCATCGAGCAGATTGAGCGCTTTGTCGTCCATATTCAATCGACCTTGCTCTTCCAGTTTCATTACTGCAGCGGCGGTGATCGGCTTGGATAGGCTGGCGATGCGGAAGAGGCTGGTCGTCGGGTTAACCGGCTGATGTTTGTCAATGTCGGCGTATCCATAGCCGCGCGCGAAGACGAGCTGCCCGTCTTTGTAGACGGCGATGGCGCCGCCTGGAATCGCCCAGTGGCGCACGAGCGATTTGGCGTGCTCGTCGAGCCAGCGCAAATGCTTGGGCACCGGCTCGCCGCTCACCGGAAAATCATGAGGCTCGCTGGCATAGAACGTCTGAGCCAACGACGTGGCAAGCGCCAGAGCGAGCGCAAAAAGTTCGACTGCTGTTTTGCCCTTGAAACTCATCGGCGACATCGCGGCAAGAGGCTGCTGCTGTTTTTATACCGCCGGCGCCCAGTGGCGAAACGGTGGGCGCCCTCGCGAGGGCGTTCATTATCCAGCAAGCGGCTGCGTTCGAGGTTGTCTAGTTGACCGGACGCGAAAGCTTCATGTGCGGCTTGAGAAGCCGCTGGCGATTGGTCTCGAGCTCCAGGAAGTGCGCGCGTGCATCGATAATGCTGGTGCGATCGATCATGCCCAACAAAGTCGAGGGCTGTTCCGGCGACACGACAGGCAGGCGCCCAATGTCGTTGGTGACCAGCTTGGCTACCGCGTCGCTCAGTATTTCGTCGGGATAAGTGACGATAAGCTGGCTGGACCCGGCCTCGAGCACGCTTATTTCCGTCTGCGTGCCGCCAAGGCTCATGGCTTTGACCATGTCACCGCGCGTAATGATGCCGACCAGATTGTTTTGACCGTCGACGATCGGCAGCGCGTGGCAAGCCGACAGCAGGCTGTGGTGATCGGACATGGACGCCGACAGAGCGGCTACGGTCATGTCGGCTGGCACCGCCGGCGGTGCCGGCTTCATCAGCTCACCGCAGCGCAAAAGATCCAGAGGATCAACTGAGTATTCGCGCGATATGTGATGCCCGCGCCGAGCCACCTTTTCCGTGAGAATCGAACGGCGCAACACGAGCACCGTAAACAAGTAAGCGACCAGGCATGATGCCAGCAGGGTGGGAGTGGCATTTAGATCGTGGGTAAGCTCGAGGGTAAAGAGGATCGCAGTTAGCGGCGAACGCATGGTGCCGCCCATCATGGCTGCCATGCCCACCGTCGACCACAAAGCGCGATCGCCGAAGGGAATGAAAGGCGATTCGATACTGCCCAGACACGCGCCCATCATGAGCAATGGTGCCAGCACACCCCCTGAGGTGCCGGAACCGAGCGCAATCGCCCAGACCAGCCCCTTGCCGATGAGCAAACTAGCCGACTGCGCCGGATCGATGTGCCCGGCCAACAAGTTAGCAATAACGTCGTAGCCGACGCCGAGCACGCGCGGGTTGAATAAAGCGGCGACGCCGACGCACAGACCGCCCAGAGCCGGCCACCACATCCAATGTATGGGCAGTCGGGCGAAAGTGTCTTCAAAGAAATAGACAAGGTTGGTCAAGATGCCCGAGACCATGCCGGCGATCAGTCCGACCACAAGCGCACAGCCGAGAATCTCCCATGTTGGTGTTGTATGTGGTGGCACGGGAAATACGGCACCGCCGCCCAAGAGCTGCCAGCGCAGCGCGGTGGCGACCACAACGGCAATGCCCACCGGAATCACCGAACGCGGTTTCCACTCGAAGAGCAAGAGTTCTACAGCCAGCAAAACGGCAGCTACCGGCGTATTGAAGACGGCGGCCATACCGCCGGCAGCCCCGGCAACCAGCAGCGTCTTGCGCTCGGCTGAGGTCAAATGGAACAGTTGAGCAAACAGCGATCCGAAGGCCCCGCCGGTCATAATGATCGGACCTTCGGCACCGAAGGGGCCCCCTGTGCCGATCGAAATAGCTGAAGAGATCGGTTTGAGCACGGCTACTTTTGCATCCATGCGGCTGCGCCCGATCAAGATCGCTTCCAATGCCTCAGGAATACCGTGCCCGCGGATGCGTTCGCTACCGTAACGGGCCATCAAGCCGATCACTAACCCACCGACGGCAGGTAGCAATACCACCCAGCCACCGAGGTGGTGGTGAGTGGGGGTAGTCATGACGCTGCTGTACTTGCCGAAAAAGCAAAGATTGGTGATCACCGCGATCAACCACAACAGTGCCCAGGCAACCAGGCCGCTCATCAGTCCTATGATCACGGCGCTGGCGCACAGATAAAGGATCCGTGTGTCGCGGCGAAAATCAGCTAGCTTGTCGCGAAATTGTTCAGTTTCCATGCGCCTAGGCTTCTTCCCTTCAGATCTTACCGCTATTTGCTCCGGCTGCTCGGCTGGCGGCTGGCAGATAGTAGTTGCGCACTGTGACGGTTTTGGGATGGATTGGTTTGTTGTCATCTATTAAATACTTCAGTCCTTCGTCTATTGCCACCACAATGGCGGCGTCCATGTTGAAGCGGCCGTCGAAATCCAACGCTTGCCATATGGGCTGCGTGTATGACGAGGGGCGGCTGTCATCAAGGCAATCGGCCAGGAAGATTACCTTGGATAGCGGCGACATGTCGATAGCTCCAAGGGTGTGCTGGGCTACCGCTTCGAGTATGTCGCGGTTGACGACGCCCAATTCTCGTTTGGCCACTTCGGCCGATACCGGACCATGAAGCAAGTGCCCGTTATGCTCGAGTATGGGATCGAGAGCGAGGTAATAGAGGCGCGCGCGCTCGACCAGCTCAGGCGCCTTCATTTCCTTGCAGGCGTCGTGCAGCCAGGCTGCCACCGTGGCTGCAAATACGTCGCAGCCGGCTTTGGGTGCCAGCTTTTCTGCTACTGCCACCACCCCTTCAATGTGGCGAAAGCGCTTGGGCGACACGCGCGGGGCAATCCAGGCTGACAGTGAGTCGGCAGTGATGTTTTCAGGGACGCCCGAACACCTGCTCAAAGGTACAACCTCTTTTCTTTTAATAGGCCGGCGACGGCTGCCGGCACCAGATAATTCACGGACTTGCCTTCGCGCAGCCGGCGGCGAATTTCCGAGCTCGAAACATTTACATGCGGCAGATCAAGACGGATAACTCGAGCGTGGCTGGGAACCGTTGCCGGTTCTTGGGGATCAGTGGGCTTGATAATCTGTTTGCTGCGCGGCGCCACCACTATTCGGCAGAGGCGAAATATTTCCGCTGCCTGCTTCCATTTGCCTATGTATTGCAAATTATCTTCGCCGATAATCAAGTCGAGTCCGCTGTCGGGAAATTGCTCGCGCAAGCTGCGCAGGGTGTCGATTGTGTAAGAAGTACCGCCGCGCTCCAACTCCGCACGCGAGGCCTGGTAATGAGGGTTGCCCGCCACCGCCGCTGATACTAGCTCGTGGCGGCGTTCGGCATCCAGAATGTCAAAATGGCGGTGGGGAGGGTTGGGGCTGGTGATGAAGAGCACTTTGGTCAGCCCCAGTTGCAGCCGCCCGTATTCAGCCATCAACAAATGTCCCCAATGAATGGGATTGAAAGTGCCGCAAAAAACGCCAAGTTGCTGCGACATCAAGAAGAACCCCGGACCGCTTTTACTTCATGGCGCGTGTATATGCGCGGCATGCGGGCTCGCAATCGACAAGCCAGCTCATAAGTGATGGTTTGCAATTGCACGGCCCAATCCGCCAAGTATAAAGTATGTTCGAACCGGCCGGGACCGCTGTCGGCATGTTCGGCGTCGCAACCGATGAGCGTGATCACGTCGCTATCTTGGGCCTCGGGGACGTCTGTGATATCAAAGAGCATTTGATCCATGCTGATCAAGCCCACTTGTTGGACGCGCTTGCCCAGAAGAATGCCCTGCACGGAATTGGAAAGACGTCTGTCTATGCCGTCGGCATAACCGATGGGAATTGAGGCCAGTCGCGTTTGGCGTTTAGCCGTCCAGGTAAGGTTGTAGCCGACGGATTGCCCGGATTCGATCGTTTGCAAATGATTGATTCGTCCGCGCACGGACATGGCGGGCTTCACCGCATTTGATACCGCGCGCGCCTCTAAGCCGTAAAGCATCAAGCCCGGTCGAACCATGTCGTAGTGAGTTTGCGGAAACAGCCGGGCTGCGTCCGAGGAAGCCAAATGAACCAGCTGCGGTTTATGTCCGATTGCTTTGGCCTGTGTCACCACCTGCGCAAACAGCTGATTCTGTTTGTCGGTAGTCTGCTCGTCATCGGCTTTTGCCAAATGACTACAAAGCCCAACCAATTCAATTTGTTTGTAATCTGAAACCAAAGTCAAAAGACCGAGCGCATCTTCAGGACGAATGCCAAGGCGATGCATACCGGTATCAACTTTGACGTGCACCTTGGCAATCAGCTTGACTGATTTGGCGGTGTCGGCGATGTCTTTTATTTGTCCGGGGCCTGTAACGGTAAGTTGCAAATCCGCTTCGATGGCCGCTTTCAATGCCCAGCTAGGGCACGGGCTCAAAATCAATATCGGGCAAGTAATGCCGGCCGCTCGCAGTTGGCAGCCTTCGTCGATCGATGCTACACCCAGCCCATCTGCGCCGGAGGCGATCAAAAGCTCGGCTACGCCGACGGCACCGTGTCCGTAGGCGTCGCTTTTCACTACGGCCAGGACTTTTGTAGATGGTGCAAGCGCGGCGCGCACCACTTTCATGTTGTGCTCGATGGCGCCCAAATCCACTTCCACCCAAGCATCCCTGAGGACCGAAGCGACAATCGGTTGGCGGGATGCAAGCATTAATGATTTCTCGGTTTAAGTGTCCAGTTGAAAAGCTGGAAGGGGTAGAACTTTATGCTAGCATTGGTCAGATTCGTAGTCATCAGGTAGTTGTGAGCTGTCTTGGCCATTCTCGTCCAGTACAGCGTTTTGCCGTGAGCGCAAGCAAAAACTTCCGTGCTGACAGCGAGCAAGGCGACCTTCGTACTTCGTATTACTACTTGGGATGGAAGCACCTTGAACAAAGCAGAATTGGTTGATGTCGTGGCCCGCGAGGCCGGCACCACGAAAAAGGATGCCGAGACCATCATCAATACAATGATGGAAACAATAGTCAAACGTGTCGCCTCCGGCGAACGAGTGACTCTAGTTGGGTTCGGTACCTTTGAGGCGCGCCAGCGCAAAGCGCGCACCGGACGCAATCCGAAAACCAACGAGCCACTGCAGATTCCGGCCAAGCGTGTTGCCGGCTTCAAGGTAGGCAAAGAGTTCGGCGAAGCGGTGAACGTCAGACGCGGGCGCTAGAGTCTTATCTGTTCGTCAAAGGGCAACCATTTTGGAATCAGCAAAAGTAGCGGTAATCGGAATAGGCAACTGGGGTAAGAACCTCGTTCGCAATTTCGCTAACTTGGGCGCGCTGTCGATGGTTTGCGACGTCGACCCGCGGCGCCTGGAGAACGTGCGCCGCGAATATCCGCAAGTGCGAATTACCGATCAGCTCGATGTCGTTCTCAACGATCAGGACGTGAAAGCGATCGTGATCGCCACGCCGAGCGACAGCCACTTTCAGGTGGCCCGGCAATCGCTGTTGGCCGGCAAGCACGTATATGTCGAGAAGCCTCTGGCCCGTTCGGTGCGGCACGCTGAAGAGTTGGATCGTTTGGCTACCGAGCGCAACTTGATACTTATGGTTGGGCATCTGTTGCTCTATCATCCTGCGGTCAATTGTTTGAAAGATCTGATTGCCTCAGGCGAGTTGGGCGAACTGCGCTTTATTCGCTCGGATCGCATGAATTTCAATCCATCGCGCTGTCACTGGAGCGTGCTCTGGGATCTGGCGCCTCACGACATCTCGATGATGAGCTATCTGCTCGATTGCGAGAAGGCCGAGGTAGCGCGCGTAGGCGGCTGGGATACGCACGGTGATGCGCTCATCGATGTCGCTTATTTGGACATCAACTTCTGCACCACAGGTGGTGGCTGCGTGCCCGGACAGGTGCGCAACAGCTGGATCGATCCGCAAAAACTTGTCCGGCTCACCGTCAACGGCAGTTTGAAAACAGCCGTGCTTAACGACGCGCAGGTGGAAAACAAGCTGGCGCTGCACAGTTTGACTCGCTCCGGGCGCATGGTGGTCGAGTACCCTTCCTTCCCCGATGTCGAGCCTCTCCATCTCGAGTGTGAGCATTTTCTGCAATGCGTCAATACCGGTGAAAGGCCGCGCACGGATGCAAACAACGCCTATCAAGTGGTAAGCGTACTGTCTGAAGTTGAGGACCGTCTGTCTCGCCGTCCACCGAATCTGGTGCCGCGCTAGGCTCTTGACTGCCGGACGGGGCTCACCTTTGCCCAGTGCGCCAACCGATATCGGAGCGCATTCGGGCGCGACAGGGCGTGTTATATTTTCTGGCGGATTGAACGCGCTCGAGTTGTTGCAAATGTTCTTCATAAAGCAGCTTGCTTGAAGGACAGCTGGCGGCGCGGTATAATACTCTACCTGTCTGCTGCGGGAGTAATTCAGTGGTAGAATGCCTCCTTGCCAAGGAGGATGTCGCGAGTTCGAATCTCGTCTCCCGCTCCATTTTTGCGAGATGCCACAAGTGGTGGCATCTCGCTTTTTATCAGCATAAAAGCGAGATGCAGTAAAAAATCTACGCCAGCAGGCTGTCGGCGCCATCGGCTGCCTGCCCTTGACCCCAAGTAAAACCTGATATATTACCGACAGCACATGTTTGGTGATTCAAGGCCTGAATTTTGTGGTTTAACCCTTTGTGGTTCAACCGTTCTGGAGGGGCAATGGGCGACGAGGGACAAGCAGTCAACAAATCGGTGGACGATCCATCGTCGGTCACGGTGCAACCATCGCCTTCAGGCGATGCCAACAAAGCTCCCGTAGATTCCGTTATCAACAGGCGTTCACGCTGGATCAGTGCATTCTCGGCACTACGCTACGTCAACAGCGTATCGCGCGATGAGGAAATTAAAACTCGCGACAGCGACCGGGCCACATCAATTGCGCTTCTGGTTTGCTGCGTTGCCGCCCTGATCTGTCTTTTGGTGCCTTCGCTGGAAGCGCATCGCGTCGGCTTTGTCGTGGCTGCCGATTTGCTGGTCGGACTGGCCCTCTTGATGTACGTCGCCAACCGATTCGGAGTGGTAACCACTTTCCAGCCGCGGCAGGCTCTGCTTACCTGGCAACTGATGCTGGGCAGCAGCTTGCTTGGCATCTTCTTGACCATCAACCTGGCCTTGATTCTGGCCGTATTCGTGCAAAACTCGCACATCATCATTCCGCACTAAATATCCTCAGTCATCTGGTCAGCCCGGTTGTTTAAGAACCGCTGCAGGTGTGCCAGCGGCTAACGAATGGCGGCTGCCTGCGTGCTACAATCGGCGGACGGCCAGAGCACCCGGGCGCCTCAGCAGTTGAGGATTCCCGGCAACGCGCCGGGAAAAATGGAGCGTGGGCAAATCGCCGACGGATGTTGAATTTAGCCCTAGAGGCAGCACTGTGGCGCGCGCCAGGCAAAGATACAAGGGAGAAGACAAAAAATGAAGGTGAACCTGGAGAAGGAAGGCGTCAATCTGGTCAAGCTTGGCGTCGAGGTGGAGGCCGATAAGGCTCAAAAAGCCTACGACAAAGCCTGGCGGCAGCTGTCGCACCGGGTCCGCATCCCAGGGTTCCGCCCCGGCAAGGCGCCGAAAAACATGATCGAAAAAGCGGTGGGCGTCGATTTCATCAAACGAGAAGCGCTTGAGCAGCTGGTTCCGACTATATTGCACGAAGTGATCTCAGGTGAAAAGCTGGACGTGATCACCGAGCCGCGCATCGATTCTTATACGTTTGAACTTGGACAACCGCTTCTGCTCAGCGCTTCCTTCGAGGTACGTCCTGAGGTAAAACTGGGCGAGTACAAGGCGTTGACCGTGCAAGTGCCGGAGGCCAAGCTCGACGAAGAAGCGATGGATCGTGCCTTGAAAAGCATCGCCGAAGCCAAGGCCAGCTTGCAGACCGTGAGCGAAAAACGGCCGATCAAGATGGGCGACACCGTGCTCATGGATTTTGAATGTCTTGTAGACGGCAAGCTCGTCGAAGGCGGCAAGGCAGAAGGGTTATTGCTTGAGATGAAGGAGGGCAATTTCCTGCCCGGATTCTGCGAGCAGCTTGTCGGCAAAGAGCCCGGTGCAGAAGAGCAGGTTAATGCCACTTTCCCTGATGACTATCGCAATGAGTCGCTGGCCGGCAAAGACGCCAACTTTAAGGTCCAATTGCGCGAGATCCGTGAACGCTTTACGCCGGAGATTAATGACGAGCTGGCAAAATCGGTTGGGCAGGAGTCGCTGGGTTCCCTGAAAGAGGCGCTCAAGCAAAGGCTGGACGAAGAAGTTAAACAAGAAAATGAGACCCGCATGCAGCGCGGCGTGGTCGATGAAGTGGTTAAGCACGCCCAGGTAGAAATTCCCGACAGCATGATCGATCGCGAATGCAACCTCTTGCTTGCGCATCTG
Organism: Candidatus Obscuribacterales bacterium; assembly: GCA_036703785.1. GTDB lineage: Bacteria > Cyanobacteriota > Vampirovibrionia > Obscuribacterales > Obscuribacteraceae > JADYXS01. The sequence continues at coordinate 4,271 of DATNQY010000085.1, read as the reverse complement.
CGTCGCTACGTTGAGCAGGTCGGGCAGACCTGGGACACCTTTGTCCAGTCTGCCGAGTATGAGAGCGTTTACAACGAAAAGCGCGAAGAGGCCAAAACTAGAGTTTTAACCTCGCTGGTGCTGGGAGCCGTGGTCCGCGCCGAAAATATGACTATTACCGAGGAAGAGTCGGCGCCCTATCTGTCCGAGTTGGTGGCCCGGTATAATCTTCCTATAGAGCAGATCGCGCACGAGAAGAACGATGATTTACGCCGTGCATTCGACGAGCTCAGGCGGCAGGCCATGGAGGAAGCGCTAACCAGAAAGGTGGTTGATTTCCTCACCGGCCAGTCCAAGGTTGAGTATGTCGCTGAAGAGCGCAAGAAAGAGGAACAACCCGCCTAACCTGTATAAATGGGCGCCGGGCGACGCATGCTGTTTTTCCCGCTGCCTAAGTAGGAAGTGGTGTTATTCTTGACACAGGCCCATAATTGGGTATCGTTGCTGTATTAATATTGATCTGTAATGTGATCTGATCTGTTTAAGGAAGGAGATAAACGGACGAAATGACCAGGCTACCAAAATCGCCGTCCATGCAAGATGTCTACGAGCTGTGGAGCATCGCTCCGGGCGCATATTATCCGCCGACAGTCATCGAGACTACGGCTCGAGGTGAAAGAGCGTTCGATATATTCTCCCGCCTGCTGCGCGAGCGCATCGTATTTCTGGGCACGCCCATCGACGACACCGTCGCCAACTTGGTTGTTGCCCAGCTACTGCTTTTGGAAGGCGAAGATCCCGAAAAGGACATCAGACTTTACATCAACAGCCCGGGTGGCTCGGTGACAGCCGGCATGGCCATTTATGACACCATGCAGCACATCCGTTCAGAGGTCTCAACCATCTGTCTGGGACAGGCAGCTTCCATGGGCGCCTTTTTGTTGGCCGCCGGCAAGAAAGGCAAGCGTCTGGCTCTGCCTCACTCCCGCGTGCTCATCCACCAGCCTCTGGGCGGCGCCCAGGGACAAGCTACCGATATCGAGATTGCCGCTCGCGAAATCTTGCGCATGAAGCGCGAGCTGAACGAGCTATTGGCCTCGCATACCGGACAGTCGGTGAAGCAAATCGAAAAAGACACAGACCGCGACAACATCATGACTGCCCAGGAAGCTAAGGCATATGGTCTAGTTGACGAAGTCATCGTTAAGCTGGAACAGGCCCCGCTTGCTGCAGTCTAGACAGCTAGCCTAGTCCTTCAAGTTCTAGTTCCTTTCGAATCCCTTCTGCAGGTAGTTCCCAATGGCCAAGCAATCCGACAATCGACTGAAGTGCTCGTTCTGCGGAAAAAGCCAGGATCAGGTAAAAAAACTGATTGCCGGACCAGGGGTCTACATTTGTGATGAGTGCGTGGATCTCTGCAATGAGATCCTCGATGAAGAGCTTTTCGAAGGCGGTCCGAATGCGGCGCCGGCCGAAGCCGGCATTCCGCAGCTTGTCGATGTGCCAAAACCGAAGGAAATAAAAACCTTTCTGGATCAACACATCATCGGGCAGACCGATCCCAAGAAAATTCTCTCGGTGGCTGTCTACAACCACTACAAGCGCATCAACCACAACTCCGAACTTGCCGATCAAGTAGAAATTCAAAAATCGAATATCCTGCTTATCGGTCCTACCGGATGCGGAAAGACGCTGCTTGCTCAAACCCTGGCCAAGTTCCTGGATGTGCCGTTTGCAGTTGCTGATGCCACCACGCTTACGGAAGCCGGTTATGTCGGTGAAGACGTGGAAAATATTCTTCTGCGCCTTTATCAAGCTGCCGACTACGACATCAAAAAAGCCGAACGCGGCATAATCTACATCGATGAAATCGACAAGATTTCGCGCAAATCGGAAAACACCAGCATTACCCGTGATGTTTCCGGTGAAGGCGTGCAGCAAGCGCTCTTGAAGATGATCGAAGGCACGGTGGCCAATGTGCCACCACAAGGCGGTCGCAAGCATCCGCACCAGGAGTTTATCCAGATAAACACGCAAAACATTCTGTTTATCTGCGGTGGCGCTTTTGTTGGATTGGAAAAAATCGTGGAAAACCGCGTTTCTTCCAACCGCAGCATCGGCTTCGGTTCGCAGGCGCCACTCACGGCCTGGGAACGCGAGCAGCGCGCCAGCCGCATTCTCAAGGACACTATTCCTGATGACCTGCTCAAGTTCGGCTTGATTCCCGAGTTTGTCGGGCGCATGCCTGTGATAGCTGTTCTGGAAGCACTGGATGTCGATGCCCTCGTACGCATCCTCGTGGAGCCGAAGAATGCCATTCTCAAGCAATACCAGCAGCTTCTGGCCCTTGACGGCGTCGAGCTCAAGTTTGATTCGGAAGCGGTGCGCGCCATCGCCGAAGAAGCGATCAAACGTAAAACTGGAGCGCGAGCTTTGCGTGCGATTGTGGAAGAAATCATGCTAGACATAATGTACGAAGTGCCTTCGCGCACCGACATCAAGGGCTGCCACATCACCAAGGATCTGGTCGAAAAGCGGTCATCGGCCGAGCTTTTGCAAATGCCAACGAAGCTCAAGGGTGAGATTGCCTAGGCACTCTCATGCACCGCCTGAAACATCTGTACAATACGTAAACCAAGCCTAACCCTACAATTAAGCACAGAAATGGCGGATTTTAGTAATACCGTTTTTCCTTTAATTCCTCTGCGAGACGTAGTTGTCTTTCCGCAGATGGTGACGCCGCTGTTTGTCAGCCGTCCCAAATCAATAGCCGCCCTCGAGCAGGCGCTGTTGCGTGACGATCGTCTGGTTATCCTGACGGCCCAGCGTGATCCGGACACGGAAGATCCCGGACAGGAAGACGTCTACGAGATTGGCACGCTGGCCGAAGTAATGCAGATGCTCAAGCTGCCGGACGGCACCGTCAAGGTGTTGGTCGAGGGGTCCTGCCGAGCCAAACTTGATGAATTTTTTGACGACCAGGCATATCTATCAGGCAAGGTCACCGAGCAAGAAGAGCTGGTCAAAGACGACGCGCAAAGCAAGACGCTCATCAAGTTCACCGTGGAAAAGTTCGAGCAGTACGTCAAATCCACGAAGAAAATCAACCCCGAGAGCCTGCTTGCCGTCTCCGGAATTGGGCAGCCCGGGCGCCTGGCTGACATCATCGCCACTTACCTCGGACTCGACGTGGCCGAGCGCCAGCATTGCCTGGAGATTATCGACGCCAGCGAACGTCTGGAATACGTCGGCCAATTGCTCTCGCGTGAACTCGAGCTTGCTTACCTCGAGCAACAAATACATGACCGCGTGCGTTTCAACCTGGAGAAAACGCAGCGCGAGTATTACTTGCGCGAAAAAATGCGCATCATTCAAGACGAGCTCAATGCCGACGGCGAAGGTGTAGGCGAAATCGCCGAGTACAAGCAGAAAATCGCCAAGGCGAAATTGGCAGGCCCAGCTCTGGAAAAGGCTTTGAAAGAGCTCCAGCGTCTGGAGAAAATGATGCCGCAGACGGCCGAGGCCGCCGTTATTCGTACCTATCTGGACACTTTGGTATCACTGCCTTGGAATAAAAGATCACGCGATGTGCTTGATTTAGGCAATGCCGAGACGATCCTGCACGAGGATCACTATGGCCTCGAGAAGGTGAAGGAACGCATTCTGGAATATCTGGCCGTGCGCAAGCTGGCCAAGCAGCCCCAGGGAACCATTCTCTGTCTGGTCGGACCGCCAGGCGTAGGCAAAACCAGTCTGGTCAAATCGATTGCTCGTTCCATGAATCGCAAGTTTGCTCGCATCAGCCTCGGTGGCGTCAACGATGAGGCGGAGATTCGCGGGCATCGCCGTACTTACATCGGTGCCATGCCCGGTCGCATAATTCAGGCCATCAAACAGGCAGGCACGCGCAATCCTGTCGTCTTGCTCGATGAGATCGAGAAGATGACACGCAATTATATGGGCGATCCGACGGCAGCGATGCTGGAGGTGCTCGACCCTGATCAAAACGAGCATTTCACGGACCACTACCTGGACACCCCGTTCAGTCTGCAAGAAGTGTTCTTCGTAGCCACTGCCAACTCGCTTGATTATGTGCCGCGCCCGCTTCTTGATCGCCTAGAGGTGATCCGTCTGTCCGGCTACACGGAAGAGGAGAAGGTGGCAATTGCCGAAACGCACATTATTCCCAAGACTCTCGAGCAGCATGGGTTGACCGGCAAACAAGTAAAGATCGTCGACCAGGCGATTCGCAAGATTATTCAGGAATACACGCGGGAAGCCGGCGTGCGCAA
>DATNQY010000084.1:0-3591 GCA_036703785.1 Candidatus Obscuribacterales bacterium | reverse complement strand
AGCTCCGACGTAATTGTGCAGCAATCGGCGAAACGCAATCCGCTCAACGGTAAATCGCTTGATGTTAAAGAGCAGGGCACCCAACTTGTAGCCGGTCAGAAGATGCCCTATGTGATCGGCACGAGCGGCTCTGTTCAAGAGATGATTGGCGCCATTCCCTCTTCGCGGTCCAAAAAAGAAGCAGTCTTGTTCATGGGCATGAATTCCGGCAAGGCTTACAACATGGATGCGGCGCGCCAGCTTCTTGGCGCCATCAAAGCACTCTAATGTCTTGATTCGGTCGTCAACAGATATACGACAGCGGGCCACTCGTTAATTTTGTAAGAAGGAATTCGCTTATAAAATGTCATGAACTGTACGCTGACTTATCATTGTTGGCCGGCAGCAACAACGCGGGTACGTCCCGCAGTTCAAAAGATACCCGGAGGCTTACATGACAACAGAAACCCATTCCAAAGCAAACGAAATTTGGCTGTGGTTTTTCTTTGTTTGTTTTGTGATTGTGCTCGTTGGCATCGGACTGTTGGCAATTTGCACGTACGACGTGAATGCTCCAGAGCCGGCACCTGGCGGTGGCGGCGGCCACGGCATGATTCTGCCTCAAGAGCAACCACATAGAATGATCATCGCCTGATTGGCGCAAAAGTTGCAGGTCCGCAGCCGGCGCAATAGTTTGTCATAAGCAAACCGGCCTGCGGACCATTGCTCACCTACTAATATGTATCGGCGGGCGGAAGCCCGCTTCTTCCAAACGAAAAGGACGGCACTTCTGCCGCCCTTTCTACGCGCAGAGCGCGCTTTAACGTGAAACGGCGTTACTCTTCGTCGTCTTCTTCGCCGTCTTCGTATTCCCACTCTTCGCCTTCTTCTTCACTGCAGGCGGCAGCGAGGAAAAAGTCTCTGGCTACTTCGACGGCCTTGTCGGGCGAGACGCCGACAGTCTTCAATGTTTGAACCCAGGTGACCAGCTCGCTGAGAACTGGATTTGCAACAGCCTCTTCGGTTTTTACAGGCGCCATAACACTCTCCTTGTGCATTGGACACAGGCAAGAGATCGTACCGCTGCTGCCGCCGGATCTCCAGTGCAGCGGGCTCATTGTCCAAAAATCTAAACGCACCGCCGGCAGCCGCGGCCACGGCTGTACTACCGGCCCGGAATGTACATCCCGTGCGAGCCGGTGACCAAATTGAGCACTGCAGCCATCTTGATCAGCCGATCGCGCAAAGATCTGTCATGCGGATCGGACGAGTGCATAATCTTATAGATCATCGGTTCGCGTTCCACCGCTTGTACCAGTGAAAATTCCACCATTCCGATAGAACGGTTGCCCGGCAGCGAATCCATTTGCAAGCGGCGCCGACCTATATTGTCATCCTGGTAGAGGCGCGAAATCAGCTCTGCCGGCTTTGTTTCATGGTCGGCAACCACCAGTTCTTCGCCGGCGTGGAGTTGGGATACGTGCCGTCCGACTTTCACAAAGGCGTTGCCCAACAACACGAAAATGTGATCGCAGCCGCCTGCTGCACGCGCGAAGATGAGCGAGTGACTGCGCGGATTCACCTCGGATAAAGGCATTTGCAACGAATAGCCGCCGTTTTCTTCCAGCAGCAGGGCGCCATCATTCAATTCAGCCATCTTGTCGTGCTCTTCATAGCGAGCGTCGTCGGACACCGCCAGGCGGTGCCTTGAGTCAATCGTGTGCCAAGAGCCATTTGCTTCACTTTGCTGCGAAGGTGCCCAGGCCCAAGCCGATGGACCGCCGACAATATATAATGCGACGATCGTCGCCCGGCACATTGTCGACACGATTCGAAGATGGCACTTGTGCGTGCTGCGCGATGTGAAGCCCATGCATCCAGAATATCAAATTCACACACGCTCTAATGCTTTGGGCTTGTCATTAGCAGCATAATGGGTTCGCAGAGCGAGGGAACCATGCCGTCCTGCGAGATTCTTTCGATCGGAACCGAACTTCTTCTCGGGCAGATCTTAAATACCAACAGCCAATTTCTCTCCGAAGAATTGGCGGCGATTGGCATTAATTGCTATTTTCAAACGACGATTGGCGACAATGTAGAACGCATCAAGTTTTCCATGAAGCAAGCGCTGAATCGCGCTGACATCCTGCTTATCACCGGCGGATTGGGTCCGACCGCCGACGATTTGACCACCGAATGTCTCGCCGAGACCCTGGGCGTAGGCATGATTTTCGACGCCACTGTTATGGAGCGCATCGAAAGCTTCTTCCAAACGCGCGGCGTACCTATGCCTGAATCCAATCGAAAACAGGCGTTGCGTCCTGAAGGTTCCGACTTGCTGCCTAATCCACGTGGCACCGCCCCTGGTGCTCTTTGGTGTATCACGCCCGATCTGCTTCGCAAGGCAGGCATCACAAATCCTGAGAGCGAGCGAATCGTCATGACCTTTCCCGGTGTGCCGGGCGAAATGAAGGCCATGTGGAGGGAGACAGCGGTTCCCTACTTAACCAAACACTACGAAAGCAAAGTATTCTGGTCGTGCGATTTGAAGCACTATGGCATAGGTGAATCCGCGCTGGCCGAAAAATATGCGCACTTGCTGGACATGAGCAACCCGACGGTGGCTCCTTATGCCGGAAGCGGGGAATGCAAGTTGCGCGTCACCGCGCGCGCGGGCACCATTGCTGAGGCCGAAAATCTCGCCAAACCGGTTATCGATGAGATCATTTCCGCAAGCGGAACATTGTTTTACGGTCGCAACGACGACACTTTGGAAGTGGTGGTCGGTCGCTTGCTGACGGAACGTAAACTGACTATTGCGGTGGCCGAATCATGCACTGGCGGGTTGGTAAGTAAACGCCTTACCGATGTGCCGGGCAGCTCGAATTATATTCATCTAAATGTTGTCACCTATGCAGACGACATGAAGGAACGAATTCTCGGCGTCAGACATGAGACCTTAATCAAGGACGGTGCCGTAAGCACGCAATGCGTTAAAGAGATGGCCGAAGGCGTCAAAAAATTTGCCGCAGCCGACGTCGGGCTTTCCATAAGCGGCATCGCCGGGCCTGGCGGTGGAACTGAAGAGAAGCCCGTCGGTCTTGTCTATCTCGGCTTGTCCCATGAGCGTGGAACCGACATTCGCAAGCTGACGCTGCCTGCGCATATAACTCGCCAAGAAATTCGTCATCGCAGCGCCAGCGAAGCACTGAATATGGTGCGCCTGCATTTACTGCAGAATTCGTAACGTTCAGTGTAGCGGCGGGCGGCAGCCCGCATTAAAGGAACTTCCAGCGTCTCTTCGGCCTTGCCGCTACCGCACGGGCCGGCGTACCGTTGCGGCTATGGTGCCACCATGAACCGTGAGTGAGTTTTGCCTTCTGAAACCGCGGCGACCACATGGAATTTTGGAAAGGCACGTACGGATTGTTGTTGCCGCCTGTCTTGGTGGCCCTTTCCAATCGCTTCAAATAGCGATTTCTCTTGCTGAAGGGATTGTGGCTATGAATTTGAAATGCATTGGTATGCGCGATCACTTTGGCCTTGGCGGCAGTGTGCAACACCATTGGCTGCGGCTGCGCATCATCAGTATGCTTAAGCAAGTGAAACGCC
>DATNQY010000083.1:0-7119 GCA_036703785.1 Candidatus Obscuribacterales bacterium | reverse complement strand
CGTGGGTGCAAAAGGGAAGGCTCACTTCCGCCGCGGAAGTGGAAAGCGCACTACAAACGTTGTTGCTCTCCTCTATCGCACCCACGGAGGGAGTAGCATGTGGATTGGCACATCGCTCTTGCGGTCGCGAGGACCAAAGCTCGTTCCGCACGATCAATGCCTATCTCAGTGCTGGTCGCTGGTGCCCGGAACAACTCGAAGCATCATTGCGCATGGGTGATAGACTGAAGCAGCTATCAGCAAAAATCGCGTGGGCCGGTAGCGTTCCACCCGGGGACACGCACCATTGCACGGTGTTCGGCTGGCTCGCTTGCGCCGCCGGCATTTCCCAAGAACAAACCGTCGCAGCATACTTGTACTCGAGCATGGCCTCGTTAATGTCGGCGTGCGTGCGGTTGGTGCCGCTCGGACACACGGACGGCCAATTGGTGCTTACTCGGTTGCGGGCTTGCATTGAGCCGTTAGTGGCAACGGTGCTGGCAAAAGAGATTGACGATATCGGCGGCTTTGCGCCGATGCACGAGTGGGCGTGCAAGCAGCACGAGACATTGTACTCAAGATTATTTCAGTCCTGACGGAAACGGAGTGTTCGCTCGATGAGTTTGAAAATCAGCCGCTCGAAATACGCATCGTTGTACGGACCAACCACCGGCGATCGTGTGCGTCTTGCGGACACCGATTTGATAGTGGAGGTTGAACGAGACTACACGACATACGGCGACGAAATTAAGTTTGGCGGTGGCAAAACCATTCGGGACGGCATGGCGCAGGATCCGGCCGCGACACGCGGAAGTGGTGCGCTAGACCTGGTGATTACCAACGCGCTAATTTTGGATTGGTGGGGCATAGTTAAAGCCGACATTGGAATACGAGATGGGAAGATCGTCGGGGTCGGCAAAGCCGGCAACCCGAATACTCAAGACGGTGTTTCCGAAGGTATGTCAGTGGGCGCAGGGACGGAAGTTCTCGCAGGCGAAAACACTATTGTCACTGCCGGCGGCATCGACACGCATATTCACTTCATCTGCCCGCAACTTTGCGAATATGCAATCGCCTCCGGTGTTACCACGCTCTTCGGCGGCGGCACCGGACCCGCGCATGGGACCAGTGCCACCACCTGCACGCCAGGCGCGTGGAACATTCATCGGATGTATGAAGCTATGGTGGACATGCCGGTAAATGTCGGATTGTTTGGCAAAGGAAATTCGAGTTTGCCCGACGCGCTTGCTGAGCAAGTGGATGCAGGCGCGTGTGGGTTGAAGATGCACGAAGATTGGGGCACCACGCCGGCCGTCATCGATACTTGCCTGAAGATCTGCGACGACTATGATGTGCAGCCGACCATCCACACAGACACACTTAACGAATCCGGCTTCGTCGAAGATACGATTCGGGCGATCGCCGGCAGAACCATCCATACGTTTCACACCGAGGGCGCAGGCGGTGGTCACGCGCCCGACATTATAAAGATCGCCGGGTTGCCAAATGTTCTGCCCAGTTCCACCAATCCGACCCGGCCGTTCACCGTCAATACGATTGAAGAGCATTTGGATATGTTGATGGTTTGCCACCATCTGAGTCGATCCGTGCCCGAGGACATCGCCTTTGCCGAATCACGCATTCGAGCACAAACCATTGCGGCGGAAGACATTTTGCACGACATGGGAGCACTTTCGATGTTCTCCTCAGATTCGCAGGCGATGGGACGTATCGGCGAAGTCATCATTCGCACCTGGCAAACTGCCGATAAAATGAAGAAGCAGCGCGGAAAGCTGGAAGGCGAGCCCGAACGCAATGATAACGCCCGAGCCAAACGCTATATCGCAAAATACACGATAAACCCTGCGATCACTCACGGGGTTGCTGAACATATCGGCTCAATCGAAGTAGGAAAGATCGCCGACATCGTGCTGTGGCGGCCGCAATTCTTCGGTGTAAAACCGGAGTTCGTTCTGAAGGGCGGAATGATCGCTTATGCTCAGATGGGAGATCCCAATGCATCGATTCCAACTCCTCAACCGGTTTTCCCCCGGCCCATGTTTGCAGCGATGGGAAGTGCTGTGCGCAGCACGAGCGTTCTCTTTATGTCGAAGAGCGGTGTGAAAAACAAAGTTCCATCCACCTTGCGTCTCGACAAGACAGTGCTGGCTGTCGGCGGGTGCCGTCAACTCTCGAAGAAGGATATGAAACACAACGATGCCACCCCGGATATTCGCGTCAATCCGGATACATATGAAGTGACTGCCGACGGACGACTGCTCACTTGCGAACCCGCATCTGTTTTGCCGATGGCGCAGCGTTACTTTTTGTTTTAGTTTTCAGCTTGATCTGGAGGTCTTCGCCATGTCCACAGTCATTCATAACTTGCCCGAGACGAGTGCGCCGCTTGGTCCTGTCGAGTATCTCGATCTTACTTGGGAAGAGCGCTGCAAACCGCGCCGGAAGTTTGTCACCACATCCGGTACCGAACTTGCTCTCTCGCTAAATCGAGGCACCATATTAAAGGAAGGGATGATCGTGTATAACGCTCCGGAACGCACGGTGATCGTGCGTGCAAAATCGGAATCGGTCTTCGCCATCAAACCGATCAACAGCTTGCAGTTTTGCCAGGTTGCTCACAATTTGGGTAATTGGCACCGCTCACTGCAGGTAACTGATGATGCGGTTCTGACTCATGGCGATGATCCGCTGGCGCACTGGTTGCGGAAGTACCATATAGAGTTCGCTGTAGACAATCGTCCATACGAGCCCAACCTCTGCAGCCACGCGCATGATTAGGTCAAATCTTTATGGTCCCGGTTCCCTTTGTGGTACGCTCCCCTTTGCAGTTGTGATCCTCTCTGCATTTTGCCAGGAACGACGCCATATGCCGTCCTCGATTTCGTCCGAAAGTCGCGCTTGCGCGGGCTTCGGATTGTGGTATAGTGGGCCGAGTACAGTTTGTAATCACGCAACTACAAAAGAGCCGGCAGCTACTACAAAATGGGCGAAAAGACATCCAATATAAGCATTCGCATCCCTGACGAGTACAGAAAGCGCCTCCAGGTGCAGGCTGACAAGAAAGGGATCAGCTTCAATGCTCATATCCTGCGTGTCCTCGAAATCCATTTGATGAGTTGCGGGTTTGGGCCGACAGCGGTTACGTCATCGACGGGGCGGCTGTTCCAGATTAGGTGCGAGCCGTACCTCGACAATGTCGATGAAACAACCTGGGCGTTTTTCATTGATGAGCCGAAGTACGAAAAGGAAAGGGCTTATTACCTGATCGGGATTGGTCGCACCATACTCAGAGATTGGCAGGTTACCGACAAATCCACTGTATCGAAAGAAATTGGATTGGCACTACTCAACTACTACAACAAACGAGGGTTGGAAATCGATCGATTGACCTGGAATCAATATCCAGGTCCGGATAATGACGGCCGCCGGGTGCTGCAAGTGGCCGAGGTTCCCGAGACTTTCACTGAGTTTCTGGATCAGTTAACGTCAGACAAGTGGACCGACAAATTTGTCAGCCAGGACGAGCGCAGCCAGGACATCCGAAGAGGGCGGCAAGAAGCCGCACTCTATAGATAAGCCTTCCGTGCACAATTCAACAACGACTTTCGCAGGGACGATTGTCTGCCTCCCATAGCGTAGCCGGGCGTTAAAACAAAACTGAAGAGGATTACGCATGATCGAATTTATCGCGGTATTCGCGGTTAGTTACCTGTTGCATTCTTTGGGCGTGACCGTTGGTTATCATCGCTTACTGTCGCATCGCTCATTTGCCTGCCCGAAGTTTGTCGAATACTTCTGGGTGCTCATGGGCTATCTCGCTTTTGAAGGCTCGCCAATCTGGTGGGCGACGATTCACCGTGCGCACCATCGTTATGTCGACACGCCGTTGGATCCGCACTCCCCGCGATATGGCTTGCATAATGCGCACTTCGGCTGGCTAACACATCATACGTACGCCGAGCACATCGATCCGCATGCGCAGTCGAAAGATCTGGTCAGTGATCCTGTCTACCGTTTTTTGGAACAGGACGGCAACTGGACGCGCGCTCACGCGCTGGTGTTTGCCCTTGCGTTGGGATTCAGAGTGCTTATTTGGGTTTACTTCGGATGGGCCGCGGCTTTAGCCAGCCTGCTCGCCGCGGTTGCGGTTTTGCAAATCCCGCTTATGCTAAACGTTATCTGCCACATTCCGAAATTGGGATACAAGAATTTCCGCTGCTTGGATGACAGCGTCAATGTTTGGTGGGTGGCAGTATTGGCCATGGGCGAAGGCTGGCACAACAATCATCACGTTTTCCCGGGTTCGGCACGCTCAGGTTTGCGCGCGCATGAGCTCGATGTCTCTTGGATGGTAATTTGCGCTATGCGAAAACTCGGCCTGGCAAACAGGATAAACGCTGTTTCTCCAGCGAAGGTTCAGGCAAGGATGGCTGATGAGCGCATACATGCGGCAACAAAGCGGCTTCGGCTTTTGACAACGACTGTGGACTATGCGATACTGCCAACTTCGGCTAGCGCGCTGTCACGAAGCATTTCGCGCCGCAGAGCACTCGTAAAATGAAAACGAGCTGCTAATTAAGCCGGTCACATGAGGTTTCACACATTTGAATTCATTTGCAGAGCTTGGACTGTCCAAGCAAGCATTGGCGTGCCTAAGCAGCATTAACTTTTCTGAACCAACGGAGATCCAGGTAAAAGCAATCGGCCCCATGCTCGAGGGGCGCGACGTCATGGCATCAGCGCAGACGGGCTCTGGAAAAACCGCGGCTTATGTCCTTCCGATAATCGATCGATTGCAGACGCACAGGAGAGCATGTCGCGCGCTCGTTTTGGTGCCAACTCGAGAGCTGGCCTTGCAAGTTAAAGTCGAGTTTGATCGCTTCGGCGCTAATGCCCAGTTAAGAACCTGCGTGCTCTACGGTGGGGCGGGGTATGACAAACAAACGCGCGAATTGAGGGCTGGTCCCGATGTGATCGTGGCTACGCCTGGACGTTTGAACGATTTCCTAGCGCGCCGCATGGTGGATCTCTCAAAGATCGAGACGCTCGTTCTCGATGAAGCTGATCGCCTTTTGGACTTGGGATTTGCTCCGCAAATTCGCAAGATTGTCGATCGCATTCCGCTGAAGAGACAGACGGCGCTCTTTTCCGCGACGTTTGACTTGCGCGTCGAGCGCCTGTCGAAAGAATATATGTTCGAGCCAGTGCGCGTCGCCGCTCGCGCTGCGCGGATTGAGCCCTCATCAATCGATCAGAAGTTCCACAAGACTAGCGAAACCGAAAAGGAAGCATTGCTTCTCAAGCTAATCGGTGACGCTGGAGAGGGATCAGTTTTAGTTTTCACAAAGACGCGACGCAAGGCGACGAAGGTCGCTGCTAGATTACGCGCCGCTTCTGTAGAAGCGCACGAAATCCATGGCGACGTCAGCCAGAACAAGCGGGAATTGACACTCGATCGTTATCGCAAGGGAAAATTCTCAGTGCTGGTGGCAACTGATGTTGCGGCGCGCGGACTCGATATACCGTCTATCAGCCATGTGGTGAATTACGATCTCCCGCAATCGCCGGCAGATTACGTGCACCGCATCGGGAGAACCGGCCGGGCCGGCCGTGCGGGATGCTCGCATACTTTCGTGTGCGAGGCCGACGGTGGAAGTTTGCGTGAAATCGAGAAGATTGTCGGGCGTACTTTGATGAACCGTCCGGCTGCTGCTGTGCCCGCACCGCAAGCCAAACGGGCGCCCCGGCGCTTCGGCAGAAGAGCCAACTCGCCGCGCTAAGAGGCTCGTTCTGACGGCAATGGACAACCGCGCCCACTAGGTGTGCGCGGTTGAACTGATACTTGCCATGGCTTGAGTGGTCGAGCAGACGCTAGCCACGGCGTGCGTGGTCGAGCAGGCGCTTGCTACGGCGTGCGTGGTCGAACACATGTTCACCACGGTGTGCATGGTCGAACAGATATTTGCCACGGCGTGCGCAACTTTCGCGGCGCATTGCAGCGCAGTTTCGTAGCTCAACGCATCGGCACCACCTGTCTCATCAAAGTTGGATGATCAGGTTGTGGCCGCTATGTTGCACCGGCGGTCAGAATGACCGCCATACTTCACCATCGGCGCAAAAAGATGCGCGTTAAGTCAGTCGCTGGACGTTAATAACGTCCGCGACCACCACCGCCGCCGCCGCGGCTGTCTTTTTGCTTCGGCTGAGACACGCTTACGGCAAGTTGGCGACCGTCAACGTCTCGTCCGTTGAGTCCCTTAATTGCAGCTTCTGCTTCGGCTTGGCTAGACATTTCGATGAATGCAAAGCCACGCTTCCGACCGCTATCGCGGTCAGTTGGTATGGAACACGAAACGACGGTTCCATACTGTGCGAAGAGTTCTTCCAGCTCTGGTTCAGCTAGTTTAAAGGACAGATTTCCGACAAACAATTTAGTATTCATACAAGGTCCCGAACAAATAGAGTGATCGACGATATTATCACAGACCAAGCGACAAGTTGTGCGACCGGGGTCTTGCGTAAAGCGGTTGAAACGGTTTTCCCAGTTTTGACTGCTCGCCCGGTTGACAGTAGGTCGTCAGCCGTCGTAATTCCCAACCGGTAGTTGTCGAACCGGTAGCTTGGGTCGAATGAAAGCCTATGGCTACCGGCAAAAAAAGCACGAGCTGAGATTCCTCGCGGCTACTTATTGGCGCAACCAGCACAGCGCTTCATTGCGGTCGTTATAGAAAACGCGATATTTTCTGTCGTCCTGTCCAAATGCCAACCGCGACAAAAATGCCAGACGATATCCCGGTACGACGATTGCGCTTTTGGCAATGCGATCATTCATGCGCTGATAAAACGACTGCATGAGAAACACCAGCGTCAGCGAGGGATCATTCATGTATAACCCGTCATAGAGAATGCAAGAGCTGTTGGCAAATAACAGCTCTCGCTCGAGATTGTCTTGCACCAACTCCGTCAGGGCTTCGGTAATCCAACCGATCAAGGTCACGGTAATGATCGATCCGTCGCGTGTGACTTCGACCCGCCCTTCTGGATACTGTGCAGCTTTCATAATGACCTTTGTGGCAATCCACCGAGTCAATCACCCGATTCAATCATACGATTGACTTT
>DATNQY010000082.1:0-5891 GCA_036703785.1 Candidatus Obscuribacterales bacterium | reverse complement strand
GGAAAAGCTAACAATCACTTCGTTAAGCAAATTCGGCGTCAGGATTTGAGTGAGGTGCGTGACAAACGATTTTGCGGGACTCGTCCATGTTGACTTCACAGTGGCGAAATCGGCGCTGGTCCAAAGCGACGGGACGAACTCTTGCTCATAGGCGTCCTGGGTGTATCGGACAAACAAGCGAAGATTGTCAGTGAAATTTTCGTCAACCCGCACCATATCCTGCCGGAAGTTCGTCGGTAAACTGGGGGCGGTAGTATAGCGATTCACGCCGTTATTCGGCAGAGGCACCAGACCGTTCAGCAGCGCGGCACCCGTTGAATTGATAGGCACCTTATCGTTTGGGTACAACAATCCAGTAGTTGGATCAACGGGGAGCGCACAGCCGGAGGCGACTACAGCATTGTAGTTAGGTGATGCCGCGTTACATTCACTGAAATCGCCGTCCCGCATGCGGACCGTGGGCACCTCCCGGTCGATGACGGTTCCTTCGCGATTCTTGCGCCATTCTTCAGAAACAAAGAAAAACGTCTTATTGCGCTCGACATTGTAGTGACCAGGAATAACGATAGGGCCGCCAATGGTGAAGCCGAAGTTGTTTCGTTTGAGAGGTGTCTTAGGAGCGGAACTGCCGTCGCCGGTGATGGTGCGGTTGATAAACCAGTCATTGGCATCGAACTTATCGTTGCGCACGAATTCGAAGAGGTCGCCATGAAAGTCTCTGGTGCCAGATTTGGTAACCACTTCGATATTTCCACCTCCCGATTTACCGTATTCAGCACTGTAGTTGGAAGTCGAAATGCGAAATTCCGCGATCGAGTCAACGCTTGGATAGACCATGAGCGAGTTGCTGCCTGATCCCTGGTCGACGTTGTTTACGCCATCGATTTCCCAGTTATTAAAATTTCCGGGCACGCCGTTGAAGGCGATAGTGGCATTGGCCAGAACCCCCACGGAAGATGGATCGAACCCCGTACTGAGACTAGCCGCGCCAGGAACGAGCGTAGCGAGGTTGGCGAAGTTGCGAGCGTTAAGATTCAACTGAGTCACTTGCGATCCAGTGACCACATCGGAGATGGCGCCCGATTCGGTGTCGACCTTGGCAGCGGCCGAGTTGACAGTGATCTGTTCAGAGACTGAGCCCACCTGTAGAGCGAAATCGACGCGCAGAGTATCGCCAGCAGAGAGAGTGACGGCAGTTCGCACTAGCTTCTGAAAACCAGATTTCTCGGCAGTGATGACATAGGAACCAAGCGGCGCTCGGGGCACCACATAGCCGCCATCATTGTTGGAGGTTACGTGGCGCAAGAAGCCCTTTGCCGGATTGGATACGGTGATGTCTGTGCCTGGAATTGGCGCTCCGGACGGATCCGTCACTGTTCCGACAAATCCTCCCAGGTCTTGTGCCAAAGCACAGCCGGAAATCAAGATGAATAAAATTAGAGCAGCCGCGCTTTGAAGTCTCAATTGTGTACCCTCCAGTGATCTACAACAACTCTCAGCTCATGGTCGACGTGCGGCGTTTAAGGCAAACTCCAATTCTGCCTTGAGAGTTAAGGCTGCACCGAGTTTGAACTGTAATTATTGTAAGAATGGGCGGGGGCCACACTCTATAACAAAGCAGATACTAACGTGTTAAGAAACTGCGCTGCTTCGTACTCAGCGAGAAGCAGTGGAAGCATAAGCCGGCTGCTTTAAGGCTTCGGCTTCTGAAAAGTCACGGACCTGTTGCCGATCATAGTTCTTGATCAATCGAGCAGCCAACTGCATTTCCTCGCGTGCCTTCAAACGCTTCCCCAACAAGCTGTAGGTGCGGCTCAGCTGATAGTGGAAAGAGCCGTTTCTTGGCTCTATGGCGAGAGCTTTTTGGATGAGTGGAAGAGCCTCAGCAGGTCGAGAGGCCTGAAGATAAGCCTTGGCTAACGCGACTAACAACTTCGAGACATCGGGATTGTTAGCAACGCCATCGCGCAGGATTGATATGGCTTCGGGCGCTTTATTCTCGTTGATGAGGAGGTTTCCAATGTGCTCATATGCCCACGGCTCTCCCTGAGAGAGCTTCGTTTCTTGCTCGAAGTCTTCCAAAGCCACCGCTTTCTGACCTGCTCGTTCGTAAATAAGCCCATGATAGTAATGAGCGAAGGGAAACTGGGGATCGATCGATATCGCTCGATTGGTTTGTTCGAGTGCATTCCGGTCGTCATTCAAGGCCAAATAGGCCTGCGCCAGCAAAACATGCAGTTGTGGTGTGTGGCCACCCAATTCAAGCATCCGGCTAAAGGCTTGCTTAGAGTCTTCCGTACGCTTAAGTTGACCGAGAGAAACGCCCATGACAAAGAAGTATTCGAGGTTCGAACGTTGACTGTTTTCCACCGAAAGAAGCTCGTTGACTGCTGATTTATATTGATTCAGCATGTAATAAGAAACTCCGCGCAGATAGCGCGCCTGCGTGTTTTGCGGCTCGGCAGCTAAAACAGCGGTGAATTGCTTTACGGCTTCCTCGAAATCGTGATGTTTATAGAAAGCCAAACCAAGGTTGAGATCAATGCCGCTTAGGGACGGGTCCAGTTCCTTGGCCTTCTGGAAGGAAGCAATAGCTTCCTTCTGCATTTCGAGCCGCTGGTAGGCAACACCAAGATTGCTGTAAACGGGCGCCGACCGGACGCCGTTAGCAAGCAGCGCGCGGAAGATATCGAGAGCCGTCTGGTAGCGGTGGTTTACGAGGGCGTGCTGGCCTTGAGCGAATAAGGCACGGGCGTTTTCGGCATGAGAGGCGGCGTGAACCGACAGCGACCCGACGAGAAAGATGCCCAGCAGCGGAAGAAGGGATGCGAGCCGGTCGAATAAGTTATTGCGTAGGATTGCTAAGGGCCTACGAAACGGCGCTGATTGGTGCTGCAACATTTTCTTTCAGCGAACAGTAAAGATCGAAAGCGTATTCCGGGCGCGCATTTCCATGCACAATCGCACGAACCGCTTGAATCATGGCGAGCGGATGTTCTGCCTGGAATATGTTCCTGCCCATGTCAACGCCGGCAGCGCCTTGATCGATGGATTTGAATGCCATCCACAGCGCATCGATTTCCGATAGCTTCTTTCCGCCAGCGACAACGATCGGAACCGGGCAGCCCAGAACGACATCCTCGAAATCCGGCTCGCAATAATAAGTTTTTACAAAATGAGCCCCAATTTCGGCTACAATGCGGGTTGCCAGACCAAGATAGCGCGCATCACGGGCCATATCCTTGCCGATACCTGTAACGCCCAGTACCGGAATGCCGGTACGTTGCGATCGATCAACCAATTCGGCAACATTACAGATTGACTCATGCTCGTACTGCGCGCCGACGTAGGCCTGCGCCGCCATCGCGGACGCATTCAGGCGTGCGGCATCATCGGCGGCGACAGATAGAGACTCATTAGAAAGCTCTTTAAGGACGCTTTGTCCAGCCGTGCAACGAAGCACAATGGGCTTGTTCATTTCAGGAGGGATGGAGGTGCGCAGAACCCCGCGTGTGACCATGAGAGCATCGGCACAGGAAAGAAGCGGCAGGATACTCACGTCGATTCGTTCCAGTCCTGTTGTTGGTCCCTGAAAATAGCCGTGATCGATTGCCAACATGAGTGTGCGGCCACTCCTTGCGTCGAAGATCTGAGCCAAGCGGTTTTTCATTCCCCAGTCAAGAGAATGAGCCCCTTGGACAAAGAACCCTCGATGCGGAATCGGAGTACCCGCGAAGAAATTGCGGCCGCCCTTTACGTCGTCTAGATCAGCCACGAGAGTGGTGCTCCTTTGGTTGCAAGCCCTTCTCAAAACCACGAAACAGCAAGGCTATGGTGGTAGCGCCGGGATCCTGCCAGCCAATGGTTCGATTGCCGAGATGTTGAGCCCGCCCGAAGCGAGCCGGCATTTCTTTGGTTTGAAGGGCGCCGTTGCGGGCCGCTCGCGCTGCCAAAGCCATAACTGCTTCGATAGTCAGATTGCAAGTGTGAGAGGAGACCAGAACAGCAACTGCCGGCTCAAGCGCATCAAGCATGGTTTTATCGCCGGCTTTTGCCTCGGTGTAGCATCGCAATTTCTGCAAGCCGGCATGGAAAGCGGAGGACATCTCGGCCCAATCCAACTCGTTTTTGCCGGCACATGCATCCGCCATACCGAGGAAGAAACTGCCCAGTAGGGCGCTCGACGCGCCTCCATCGCTGGAGAGCAGCAAACCGCTTACTGCCACGAGCACGCTTGCAATATTCTTCGCAGGTTCGCGCAGTAGCGCGCGAACCGATTCGCCAGCACGGAGCATAGCGATGCCATGATCGCCATCGCCGCTGATTGAATCAAGTTCCGTAAGTTGGGCGTGGTTTTGAACGACCTCCGAAAAACCGGCATCGAGCATAGACTGGATTTCTGCTACAGCGAGATGCGTCCCGCTCATCTTACAACCCAATACGGACTGTCACATGGAGCATCCCAAAGCCGAAGCAGCTGTCCATCCATCCGTGCGATGCACAGCTGAAAGCCGGCCTGCTCCTGAGTGGTGATGTACTCCCCGACCAAACTGCGCGTAATGTGAATGTTCTTTTCCAAAAGAAGCTGGCTAATTCGGCGAAACACGATGAAGAGTTCCATGAGAGTGGTGGCGCCCGAACCGTTTACGATCACCAACAGCTCTTCGCCAGCTTTCACATCGAGATGATCAAGCAGCGCATCGAGCATGATCGCGGCGGTTTCGTCGGCAGATTTTAGAGCACTCCGGCCAACGCCGGCCTCACCATGTTGTCCCATGCCGATTTCCATTTCGGAATCACCTAGAGGATTGGTGGGATCACCTATGACGGCACCCGTCGCGGGATGAGTAGCGGCGCGAATGGCGACTGCGAGCGTGCGCATGTTGGCAGACATTCGCTCGGCAATAGCTCGCACTGCCGCAAGGTTCATTCCCTGTTCCGCGGCTGCGCCTGCGATTTTGAAGACGGGCAAAAAACCGACAAGCCCACGGCCATTTTCGTGTCGATGCTTGGGGCCGGTCGAAATGTCTTCGTGGGTCAGAACGCTTTCAATTGTCGTACCTTTACGCCTCGCCAAGTCGACAGCCATGTTGCCTGAGACAATATCGCCTGCGTGATTGAGAATGATCAAAAGGACGCCGCAGCCTCCATCCGCCAATTTGATTGCATCAGCAACAGCGGGACCGCCAGGAGCAGCAAAAATGCCCCCAGCGACGCTTATGTCGAGTAACCCTTCGCCTACGAAACCGCTGAGGCCTGGCTCATGGCCGCTGCCACCGAGTGTAACGACCCCGACCTTTCCGGGTTGCTTGGGAGTGGCGCGAATGATGAGATTCTTGCCGCGCAGCTTTATTTTTTCGGGAAAAGCAAGCGCAAAGCCCTCGAGAAGTTCACCAACAAGATTGGCCGGATTATTGATGAATTTCTTCATGCCGCGGACAATGGCTATACACAAGCCGATGTCAGTAACTTGAATTCAGTGTATGCAGAGGAACACGGACGATCTATAAAATTTAGATCGTGATCTATCACAAAACTATTGTTCAAGCGCCGACTTAAGTTGGACTATGCGTTCGCTTCGATCGTGAGGATCTGCTCGACCGCGCCCATTCTGATGCCGTACATTTGCCTGTGAAGATTGACTGTTGCGTCGCTGTAGTGAACCCAGATCTCGAGCCGGTCTCCGACTTCGATGGAGGAGGCATTTTCAGCCAGATCGATAATTCCGTGCTCAGCGTGCAGGTCTCGAAGTTGCAAGCCGGGGCGATCTTTCACAGTTGGCATTCCGCGTTCGGCGCTAAGGGCTTTGACGCCCGCATCAACGACTAGGTGATGTCCATCGGCTTTGCTGATGACAGTCGACAAGACCGTCAGAGCGGATTTGAAGGAAG
>DATNQY010000081.1:0-3536 GCA_036703785.1 Candidatus Obscuribacterales bacterium | reverse complement strand
CGCGAACTCCCACCACATCCGGCTTCAGTTCATAAAGCGCATCCATATGTTCGGTGCGCACTGATCCCGCCAGAGCGACCTTCATTCCCGCTTTGTGTGCGTCATTGATGAACTGGCGAATTTCTTCGAATGTCAATGCGTCGAACAAAGTGGCACCATCTTTGATGGCGGTATCGACCATAACCAGATCGCTTTGCGAACGCTGGGCAATGCGCACCAATGTGTCAGGACTCAAACCTCCGAATCTGCGATAGTCGGCATAGCCTGCCGTGACGACCGTAATAGATGGATTGAAATCCTTGCAGGCGCGCCGCACCGCGCTCATCATTTCCACGCCTTGATCTTCGCTTTGTACTCCGTAAAGTCCTGCCTTAATGTATTGCGCTCCGGACGCTGCTGCACCAAGGGCCGCCAGTGAAGCGGTGCCGGGCTTGAATGGAAGATCGCCGAGCGTGGCGCTGAAAAGGACCTTGTATGAACTCAACTCTCTGGCGATTTCAGAGATAATCCACGGAAAGCTTGCTCCCAGCGATCCCTCCTTGATGTTCTTGATATCGATTATGTCCGCTCCGCCGGACGCCACTGTCCTTGCTTCGTCCAACGAAATCGGACTAATTAACGCTTGCATCATGTTCCTTGCTCCTTATTGTTTGTAATCGGGCTCAACCCCGCTTCGAAAATGCCGTGCACAAAACCGACGGCAGCCCTTGCAGGATTGCCAGTGCCGACGCCTCACGGCTTTGCGCCCGTTAAAAACCGTTAGAAGTATTGCAGGGTTCGGCCGGCGGGCCATCCCCCAAGCAGACCGGTCGATTCCTCAGCCCGATCACATCAAAGGGTTAACCCAAATTTCGCGAGCGCAGGGTCCCCCGCGACGGTGATTTTACCGAAGTCTCGATTTGGTAAGCTTCTCAAACACAATCGGCATGAGGGATTTGATATGACGGCTACTGTTGGGTCGACCCCGAAAAGAATTCAGAAGTTAGTGGATGAGATCAACCAGCAAGTGAAGGAATGCGCGGCGCGCATCATAGCTGACGCACCAGGAAAAGAGCAACCCTTCATCAAAGGTTTGTACGATCGCGCATACCACTATCTCACTGATGGTGGCAAACGGTGCCACGCGCAAACGGTAATGCTCGCCTATCGGGCCGTTGGTGGCCGCGAGCATAGCGCTATCCTGCAGGTGGCTTCGGGGTTCCAGTTTTACCATCACTACACGATGGTGCATGACGACGTTTATGACGACGACAAGAATCGCCGAAACAGGCCAACCGATCACGAAGTATTTCGCCGGCACTTCGTCAATGAGGGCAATGCACACGACCAGCAGAAAGCTCAAAAGATCGTTGATAATCCTTTGTTCTCCGGCAATGCCGAGCGTAAGGCCGCCGTGGCTGCGCTCGTTTACGGCAAGATAATTCACGCTTTCGCGTTTGAATCGCTGCTTGCGGCACCGTTTGAAAAAGAAAAATTGTATGCGGTAATGAGAATGTTCAACTGGCATGAGTTTTACGATAACGCCGGACAAATGCGCGACGTATTACTTGAAGGAGAGACTGTGGTCGATCCCGAGGACTGTCTGCAAACGGCGTATTTTAAGTCCGGACGTGAATATCATGCGTGTGCCACCGCGGGCGCTATCCTGGGCGGTGCCACGGCATCGCAGCTCGAGGCATTGCAAGAATGGGCCGCGTGTTTTGGAACAGCGTATCAGCTGCAAGATGACCTTGAGGATCTCGAGCCGGACAGTGAAAAGGGCCGCGGGCGAGGCGTCGGCGCTGACATCATCACGCGTAAACCTACCTATCTTTTGATGATGGCGTTGCGCCAAGCCAAGGCGAAAGACAAAGAGATCCTGACGGGTTGGCTGAATCACAATGGTACAGATAACGCCGATATGAATCGCGTGATGGAGAGTGTTCGCAACTCTGGTGCCGTAGAGACTTGCCGAGCCAAAGTCGCCGCATATCTGGAACAGGGTGCCAATGCCCTCCGTAATGCCGAACCCAGATTGGACAAAGAAGTTGTTGATCAATTCGATGAGTTGACTCGTTATATCTTCTCGCGAACCTATTGGAAGCGTGCTCTGCCGGAAACACTGTCAGTAGTCGGATGACGGTGATGGCAGCACCTATGAAAAGACGATCGCTCGGCAAAAGTGCCGGGCGATCGTCGCCGGCGCCGCTGTCGGTATCTGCGATCGGCTTAGGATGCATGGCATTGAGCTGGGGGTATGGTTGTCCCGTCTCCGACTCTGAGGGCATCTCGTTAATTCGAGCTGCGCTTGAGCACGGAATCACATTTCTGGACACGGCCGAACTTTATGGCCCATTCGTCAACGAGCGTCTGCTTGCGAAGGCGATTGCCGACTGCCGCGAGCAAGTAGTTGTTGCCACCAAGGTTGGTTACAAGATTGAAAACGGAAAAGCGGGCGGACTGGACAGCTCTCCCGCCCAGATCAGGAAAGCGGTGGAAGGCTGTTTACGGAGGCTGGAGGTGGATCATATTGATCTTCTTTACCAACACCGAGTAGATCCCTTGGTGCCGATCGAAGACACAATCTCTGAGATGTCATCGCTTGTTGGCGAAGGAAAAGTAAGACACATCGGACTGTGCGAGGTCTCGGCCGACACTATTCGTCGGGCGCATGCCGTGCATCCTTTGACTGCCGTGCAGTCCGAGTATTCGCTCTGGGAAAGAGGACTAGAAGCTTCCGTTTTGCCCACTCTGCAAGAGCTTGGTATCGGATTGGTGGCGTTTTGCCCACTTGGACGCGGGTTGTTCGGTGGAAAAGTCTCTGATCTGAAACGGCTTCGGCACAACGACTTGCGACGCGACGACCCGAGATTTGCTGCCGATAACCTCGAGGGCAATTCCTATATTGTCGAAGAGCTAAAAGCTATCGCTGCTCGCCGGCAATGTACGTCCGCGCAAATTGCGCTGGCATGGCTTCTCGCCAAAAGCGAATTTGTCGTCCCCATACCAGGCACGACTTCCGTTTCGCATTTGCGCGAGAACGCCGCTGCTGTAACTATGCAACTGACCGAGCAGGAAATGCATGCCTTGGATGCGCTCGCCGTCCGGCGATGCGGAGACCGTCCCTTTCGCAATGTCCAGGTGCACCACTAACGGTGCCGACACCGTGACGGCGGGCGGTGCCGACAAACCGCAACTTCAGGCGTGAGCCCGCTAAAGGAGGAAAAGATGAGCAACAAAACCCAAATCCTCAAAGTCGGGGGCAGCCTCCTCACGGACAAATTTGCCGCGGAGCCTGAATTCCGTTGGCAAAACGCCCGCCGATTGGCAGCGGAAATCTGTGAGCTCACGGCATTACCGATACTCGTGCACGGAACGGGGTCCTACGGCAAGCCACCGGCCAAAAAATACGGCTATCTTGACGGCTTTCTGTCACGAGACCAAGCAAATGTTGTCTCTGCTGTCAGCGGCATGCTCGAGGAGTTGAGGCAGAATGTCATTGATGCATTCCGCGATGCCGGTTTGTCCGTGGTGGGGCTTAGCGCCGGTTCTCTCTT
>DATNQY010000080.1:0-41667 GCA_036703785.1 Candidatus Obscuribacterales bacterium | reverse complement strand
AATCGGGCTGGCCGTGGTGGCTACTACCATGGCGGCTGTGGTTGTCTTTCTCCCGGTCGCCTTTATGGGCGGTATTCCAGGACAGTTTTTCCGCCAGTTCGGACTGACGGTAGCCGTGGCGGTATTTTGTTCTCTATTGGTAGCACGACTGGTGACACCTGTGATGGCGGCCTATTGGCTAAAACCGCATAAGCATAAGGAAAAGCCAGGAAGCATTCATGCCTTCTATGAAAAAGCGCTGACTCTGTCCTTGCGGCACAGACTGACCACGGTGGTCATCGGTCTGGCGTTCTTTATCGGCAGCGTAGGCTTGTTCAAAATACTGCCGACCTCGCTGGTGTCACGCATCGATAAGGGCGAAACAAGCATAAATGTAGAACTGCCACCGGGCTCAGAGCTTCCCGAAACATACGCAGTCGTACAACGGGTCGTCAAAATCGCCCAGTCACATCCTGAATCCGATGTAGTATATGCAAGCTGCGGGAATGACCAACAGGTCAACAAAGGATGGGTGCACGTCAGTCTGAAGCCGAAAGAGCAACGTACGATCTCCCAGGATCAATTCGAGGATGGTCTGCGAAAAGAGCTTGCCGGCATACCCGGGGCGCGCATCACATTCGGTGGCGGGTGGGGATCCGGCAAAGTGGAGATTTGCCTGACGGGATACGATCCCGTCGCTCTTGACGAAACTGCCCAGCAGTTGACTACGGAAATGCGCACCATCCCTCAACTGACGGATATTCATACGACTGCCAATGATTTGCGACCGGAAATTGTTGTCCGTCCCGACTCCGCTCGCGCGGCAGAACAGGGAATTTCCGTCGAAGCAATTGCGCGGACAGCATCGGTAGCGACCTTGGGTGACAACGCAGCCAACCTGCCGAAGTTTGACCTCAACGATCGTCAGATTCCAATTGTTGTGCAGATAGATCCGAAGTTTCGCCAAAAGATGTCCGTTATCGGCAATCTTCGGGTCGCCGGCAATGGCGGACGCCTGGTGCCGCTCTCGAGCGTGGCCAAAGTAACCATGGATAGCGGACTATTCAAAATCGACCGCTACGATCGCGCCAGACAAGCCAGCATCACAGCGAAATTCGGGGCGAATTTCAGCCTTGGTCAGGCCTTCGAAGCGATTCATAAATTGCCTGCCTTCAAGAATATGCCACCATCGGTTTCCGACCATAAAACAGGAGATGCCGAAATTCAGGGTGACATGTTTGGAGGCTTCGGCTATGCAATCGTCACAGGGATTTTGTTGATCTACGCAGTGCTTGTTTTATTGTTCCGTGGCTTCCTGCAACCTCTTACAATTATGATGTCGCTTCCGCTTTCTCTTGGCGGTGCGCTGATTGGTCTACTAATCTTGAACAAACCAATCGACATGTACGCGTTGATCGGCATCGTCATGTTGATGGGGCTGGTTACGAAAAACGCCATCTTGCTCGTCGAGTACTGTCTGGTGGCAATGCATAAAGGCATGTCGCGCGAAGAGGCTATATTCACGGCTGGACGCACGCGCATGCGCCCGATTCTGATGACCACGACAGCGATGATTGCCGGCATGTTGCCCATCGCGGTCGGCATTGGCGTCGGAGCGGAAGCCCGTGCCCCGATGGCAATCGCCGTGGTCGGAGGTCTGCTAATGTCGACGCTGCTCACGCTGGTGGTCGTGCCAGTGGTATTCACCTATCTCGACGATTTCCAACAATGGATATTGAGCCTGGTGCCGAAACACGAAGAAGACAATTCAACTGCGGAGGAAGGTGAGGAAAAACGCAGCCTTACCTTAGCAGGCGAGCGGCGCGATAGTTAGATCTCAGGTCTAGAATACGCAGGGAGCATCCTTCGGCAGTACGATACTTTTTGACTCGAGGTTTTGAATCAATGTCGATGCCGAAAATGTGCCTGGCGTGCAATCGTGAGTTCACGAATGACGTACACCATTGCCCCCACGACGGAACCGCTCTTATCGCATTACATTTATCCAGAAATTTTCACCGACGCGCGGTTTGATACACAACATTTTCTCGGCCGCGGTCGATATGCAGTCATGTATCAAGCACGTAGATTAACCGACGATCGGGTCGTGATTTTGAAGACTATTGAGAATGCGAACAACGAAATTTTACAAAAGTATGCCGATGAAGCGAAGCACTTATCTCAGATGGACCATCCAAACATTGTGCATTTATTCGACTGCGGACCAGCCGGCGGTGCATACCTGCTCGTGCTGGAATATGTAGGCGAGAAAACGGTGCAAAGCCTAATCGACGATAAAAAGCAACTATCTTGTGATCAAGTTCGGTCGATTATTATTCCGATTTGCGACGCGCTTGCATACCTGCACGGACGCGGCGAAGTGCATCCATTTCTAAAGCCGAACCATATCGTGCTGCGCGATAAAGACCAACATCCAGTACTGATCGATTTCGCCAAACAATATTATGCGCACGAGGTAAAAACAATATCGTCGGGTGGAGCGTTTTTTCAAAACGCCGAATATGCAGCGCCTGATGTGGTGCTCGGCACACCAGTACAGGCGCCGGCGAACGTTTATTCTCTAGGTTGCATAATGTATGCCATGCTCACCGGCATACCGCCGTTTACCGGGCAGAATCAGATTGAAGTGGCGTCGAAACAGATGTCCGAAAAACCGAAGCCGCCCAGCAAAAACATTTACACCGCGGAAGTTCCCAAAGATCTGGACAAGCTGGTGATGTCGATGCTGGAAAAGAAGCCGGACAAGCGGTCAAAAACGCGAGTTTTACCGTGTTCTATATTTTTGGATGCTGTTGGATAAAACGCTGACCAGCACTAGCTTTTGTCGATTTTCGATCTACTATAATTTTGGACGGACTTTATTAGGGTGCCCATTTAGAACGATTGTTTGCGACAGGGCAAGATTCCTAGCATTTAAGCCACAATTCGCGGTAGAGCCTTCTAACTATGGATTCAACCGTGGATTCCGAAATCGATCCAACCGTGTGGAGAAAGCGCAGGAGGATATGACTGTGGCAGCCAGTCTAGTGTCGCCAGCTGCTTTTGTTACTGCCATCGTCGGTCAGGCGACTGGCGCCGAGCCGGAACCAAGTGCTGCCGTCAAAACAACGAGCAGAAAGCGAGCCGCCAAAGGCGCGCCGTCGTCCACCGTCGATCAGCCGCCTACAGAGGCGAAGAAGCCTCGGGCGCTGCGGCGCGTTAAATGACGTCTAGCTGCTCAGTCCCAAAGCTGCATATTTAACAAACGTTATTAGTGGTACGTACGGTATAATAGTCAAGACATGCTTGTTAAATATACCTATGCCCAGCTCACCCAATTTTGAACGCCTTTATCAACTTGCTGAAGCGCAGCACGGGTTCTTCGCATCTTCTCAGGCGAAGCTGCTGGGCTATTCTCAGCAATTGCAGTCCTACTATGCTTCACGGGGGGACTGGCTCAGAAGGGCTCGCGGCATTTTTCGGCTGAAGCATTATCCGGCGCCACTTCTCCAAGATGATCTGTATGTGACTTACCTGTGGACTTGCAACAGGGAGGCAAAGCCGGAGGGTGTGTATTCGCATGGCACCGCGCTCTATCTGCACGAGCTGACCACCTACGTCCCGCCGCTCTTTGATATCAGCGTGCCGAAGCATTTTCGCCGACACAGCGATCCGCCGTTTCGCGTGCAGCTGTACAAACGGAATCTTGAAGAAAAACATTGTGATACCATTCGCGGTCTGAGAGTAACCAAGCCGCTTAGAACTATAATAGACCTCGCGCAGTCGCGCACCATTGATCGAGAGTACATCGAGGATGCACTGAAGGCGGCAATGTCGAAGATGATGATTACTCACTCGCAGATCAAAAACGCTTCCTTGGCGCCGGCTGAGCGGCGAGCGTTTGTGCAGTTGCTTGAAGCAATCCACTATGAGAAGGTCAGTGAAATACGCGAATAGCGCCGAATTTGTAAGAGCATTGGAGAGCGAAGTTCATAGTCACTCTTCCGGAGATGACCTGTTGCTCAGCGAGCTGACGAACGACATATCTCTTGAGAGACTAGTCTCGCGCCTTGATGCAGAAACAACCGCAGTGAAGGGCGGGTTCAGCGTGCGCACCCTTATCAAGCCAAGCCCATACACGCAGGACGTAGACTTGCTCGTTGATTCACCGAGCATGCAGCAACTAAGCAAAGAAAAGGCGCATAATGAGATTGTCGAGCTTATCGTCGATCAAATCACCGCGCCCGGCGAAGATTACTTTCGCTTCAAGCCGACCATGAAAGCAATGTTCGAGGATCTGCGCCCAGACCAGGCCGTTGCGCGCATCTGGGTTGAAGCACAGATCGACGATAAGGTTTTAGGCAAGGTGGTTATTGATGCCGGCATCAAGGCAAAGGACATTCCGACTGATCGCATCAAAGGACGTGACGTTCTCGGTTTTGCCGACATTCCGAATCCGGTGATTACGACGGTTGCGCGTGAATACCTGATAGCAGACAAGATCACGTTGTTTTTGGAGAGCGGCTTTGAGGGCAAGCGCCCACGTGATGTCGTGCATGCGGCATTGCTGCTGGCGGCCGGATCATACAAGCGCGATCTGTTAGTACGCTGGCTGGACAAGTTCGGTGCAGTGCGGCAGATCGCAGACAAGCTGCGTCGGCCTGTGGCTGAACCGAGTACCGACTGGCTGGCAGCCGTCAATGAAATTTGTCGGCGCTATGCGCTGAAAGTTGATGCGCGATCTTGTGTTAACACAGTCAGCAAGGAACTGAAGCAGTTGTATGAATGATGACGAGCCGCCGTTAACGTGAATCCTGTGTCTATGATAGTTGAGACACTTTCGCTTCGAAGTTCACCGTAAGCGAAACGCCTGTCGGTATATCCAACTCTCTTACTGTTGCGTATCGCTATGACGGTCTTGAATGAGCTCGTTGTTTCGATCATGCTCGGTCATTTTTGGGGCACTGCAAATGAAACTAACTCCAGGGAAAACCGTTGAAGCTCGAGAGAGATACTGGACGAAGAAGATCGAGGAAGCGCGGTCATCCGCAGGGAGTGACCGATTACTGCAGACGCAACGATCTATCGAAGAACAATTACTACCAATGGTTCAAGCGCCTGAGAAAGGAACACCCAGAGTGGCACGATCTGCCAAACGTTCCTGAGGTTAATCCTCGACAGAAGAAGAGTAAAGCAACAAAAGGGCCTCATCTCGTCGCCTACGACGAAAGGTCTTTACCGGGGGCGCCGCGCCGTCTATGTTAGTCGATCGTCCGCGCACGGAAAGACAGAAGATCTCGCAAATCCTGACAACTGCATGCCTACAAGGTGCCTACAAAAACAAAGTTGCCTGCCCCAAAATGTGGCAGGCAAAATGCTTGTATTAGATTCGGAGAGGGAGAGATTCGAACTCTCGGTACAGCTTTTGACCGTACAACTTCTTAGCAGGAAGCCGCTTTCGACCACTCAGCCACCTCTCCACAAGGTGGGTCGAAAGACCATGATAGCACATGGATCCCGGCGCCCGGAGCGCCCACCGATGGGCTTCTTCACATCGGTCGCCAAAAGTCTATACCTGTCAAGCGCCCGGAAAGACATGTAAAGGCGTCATCAAAGCACCCCGAAAACTACGGTGCAAATCCAGTAATACGAAAGCGCCGATGCAAAAATCAGTCCGTCTCCGCGGTCCAGTATGCCACCATGTCCCGGAAATATGGTGCCTGAATCTTTCACGCCGGCATCTCGTTTCAATAGTGATTCGCAAAGATCTCCGAGCTGCGATCCGACGGAAACAAACGCGCCCATAAGTGGTGCCTGCCAGAGATTGCCGAGGAAGGGTTTTTCCGGAAACAGGAAGGTATCCGAGAGATAAACGACCACCGTCGCCCAAAAAATTGATCCGACGAATCCGCAGATGGCACCTTCGATCGTTTTGTTAGGACTTACCGACGGATACAACAAATGTTTGCCCAGGAATTTCCCTCCGTAATAGGCAAACACATCAGTGGCGCAAACAATAAATAAACACACCCAAACGTACGCCACGCCCGTCTGTACTAAAGGATTGACGTGCAGGGGATAGGCTGGAGGCACCAAATTGCGTAAGAGCACCAGATGGCACGGCAACCAACCTGCGTAAATGAATCCTAAAATCGTGGTAGCGATATCAGCGGTGGTGGCAGGCGGATCCTCGTGCCTGAACAAGAGCCGAAAAAACGAAATACAAACACCGATGGTCAGCAAGATCGGGAAATGCTCAATCGCGAAAAACGGACTCAGGTTGACATGCCAGGCATGTGGAATGTGCGGCACAATCATTTGCGATGCCGCCACCACAAAAAATGCGATGCTCATGCCACGGATGATGCGAGGCGAGGGGTTGAGTCCCTTCTTTTTGACCAGGCCGATGTATTCGTTGGCACCGAGAACCGCGAGCACGCAGAAAAATGTGGCGAAGGCCAGTCCACCAGCGAGCAACAAGGCGATTGCTACAGAGAAGAGAGCCCAGCCATAAACAATCCTGGACTTCACGACCATCGTCACTTGTCCCTTCGAGTTGGGGCAGCCGTGTGAGACCAGAGCAACCTTTCGAATTCGGCTTCAGTTGAGTTCATCGACCGTTCCTTGAGCGCGCTTACGCCCGCCGTTACAGGCTTTTGGTCGCCCGCCGTTAGAGGTTTTTCGTCTCTCGCCTGTAGAGGTTTTTGGTCGGCCACCGTTACAGACCGCCGCGCCATAAGATGGGCGGCTGCGAGTGCAGTAAGCGGAATCGTGCAGATCAAACCGAGGCTGCCGGTGAGGGCGGAAGCGATTTCGGTAGCAACCATATCCAAATTCAACAACTTGGTCGATGGGATTTGAGCCATCAGCAGAAGCAAAGGAAGAGCGGAGCCTGTATAGGCGAGTACAAGTGTGTTAGTCATCGTTCCCATGATGTCGCGCCCGACGTTCATGCCTTTGCGATACAGATCCGCCCGCTTCAACGAGGCGTTTGCGTCGGCGACTTCGCAAATCGCGGAGGCGATTGAAACCGCCACGTCCATGATCACACCGAGAGCGCCAATCAGCATTCCGGCGGCAAGCAGCCCGCTGTAAAACTGCGGTGGTTGATTGAGCACCGAGCCACGCAGTATTTGTGCCTCTTCGCTACTGAGTCCGGTGAGGGGCGCTGTAACGATGACCAGATGCGCCGCTATGCCGGCGATGATGACACCACCAACAGTGCCCAGTAGTGCCGCCAGACTTTTGCGCGAAAACCCGCCGACCAGCAGCGTCGTCGTGGCACCGACGGCACCGCAAATAAGCGCAGCTGTAATCAAAGGATTGAATCCATGAATGCTTAGTGGCAGCAGAACGGAGGCGATGAGAACAATGCCGATCACCAGTCCAATCAGCGATTTGAATCCTTGCTTGCCGCCGAAGAAAAGGAACACAGCAAGAAATACGGCAAGCAACGTGCCGAGCACAGGAACGCGATGATAGTCAGCGATATTGAACTCAGGCTTGGTGCCGTTTTCGGTGACCACTGAAAGCACGAGCTCATGCCCGGGAATTGCTTCGACGTTGAATGCCGGGTTATCGGTAATTTCATTGGGAATTGTGATGGTCGTTCCCTTGTACGGACCCTCGGTGACTTCGATCTGGGCCATTTGTTTGCGCGTGACCATGCCGGTGCTGTTCAGCAACTGCTGATCGATTTTGCCTTCGCTGACGGTTTTGACCTTGCCGACGACGAAGGACTCGTCGATTTGAGTTACCTTCAGCGGGCTGCCGCCCGCCGCTGTTGCTGTTGGTGGCATGAAGAATGCCACCAACAGCAACAGCGGAATCAATAGTGAGAAGATTCTGCTCATCTCACTCCAGACTGTCGTCGACGTCGATCGGTAAACTTAACTGAGCACCGGCCGGCATTGTGCGTCGGACGTGCTTATACGCTGCCGGAGTGGCCATGCGTCCGCGCGGCGTGCGCTGAATGAATCCACGCTGAATCAGATATGGCTCGTAAACATCTTCGAGGGTGTCGCTGTCTTCGCCTAGTGTCGCAGCCAGCGCTTCGATGCCGACAGGCCCTCCACCATAACTGTCGATGACGATTTCCAGCAAACGCCTGTCTGTGGGATCGAGTCCGAGCGCGTCGACCTGATATGTCTCGAGTGCGTCGTGAGCCATCGCACCGTTGATATCGGAAGCACCTTTGTACTGACAGAAATCGCGCACCAAACGCACGAGGCGGTTCGCAATACGGGGGGTTCCGCGTGCGCGCGAAGCGATCGTTTGCACACCCTCTTCGTCAATTTGCAATCCCAACAAT
The DNA here is from genome assembly GCA_036703785.1 of Candidatus Obscuribacterales bacterium. Classification (GTDB taxonomy): domain Bacteria; phylum Cyanobacteriota; class Vampirovibrionia; order Obscuribacterales; family Obscuribacteraceae; genus JADYXS01. The sequence continues at coordinate 33,377 of DATNQY010000080.1, read as the reverse complement.
TTAGATGTGCGGCGAACAATCTGTCCCAGTTCCTCATTGGTGTAAAAATCGAGCCGAAGCACCAGTCCGAAGCGATCGCGCAAGGCATTGGACAATAATGCCGCTTTCGTGGTGGCACCAATCAGCGTAAAGCGCGGCAGAGGCAAACGCATAGTGCGTGTGCCATGGCCCTTGCCCGATGTCAGATCAATGGCGAAATCCTCCATAGCAGGATAAAGCAGCTCTTCGGCAATGCGACTGAGTCTATGTATTTCGTCGATAAACAAAACATCGCCTGCTTCCAACTGATGGACAAGACCGATGATGTCTCGCGGACGCTCCAAGCTCGGGCCGGAACTTAAATGAATGCGGGCGCCCATTTCATTGGCGATCACATTGGCGAGCGTAGTCTTGCCCAGTCCAGGTGGTCCATAAAAGAGTATGTGATCCAGCGCTTCTTTGCGGCTCTTCGCCGCAGCGATGGACATCTGAAGCATAGCCTTCAGGCGCGTTTGACCTACATATTCAGCAATGGTTTGCGGGCGCAAACTCGTGTCCGCTGCCTGGTCGGAGCGGCTTTCCTTGGCTGATAAAACGCTGGCCCGAGTGGAGCGATCTTTCAGCGGGCTTACGCCCGCCGTTATATGATCGGGACTAAGCGGGCTGCCGCCCGCCGCTACAGGTTTCTTGTCGCCGGCCGCTAGCGGCTTTTTGCCGTCGGCATTGTCTACATTGCTCGGAATGATCGTCATAGCCCACTAATTAGAACATGACCAACTGCCATGAAAAAGCATTCGACACGCCGGGTACGTGAGAAGAACTCAAGGTGAAAGGGCGCGGCTGAAACCTATAATGTCCGAATGCTTATGAATCCAGCCGTTACAATGGTTCCAGTACTCGCCACGGAAACGTTGCCGCAAGGCGCCATGATCGAATCTGCACAGGCACCGGAATTGTCGGTTGTCATCCCCGTATATAACGAGGAAGACAACCTGCATCGGCTGTATGAGAAGGTCGTCAGCTCGATAGACCCGCTCGGAAAGAGCTGGGAATTGCTCCTTATCGACGACGGGTCTTCGGACAATTCGTACAGTATTTTGCAGGAAATCTCTGCCGCAGACCATCGAGTGAAAGTCATCCGCTTCGTGCGGAATTTCGGGCAAACTGCCGCCCTGTCCGCCGGAATCGATTTCGCCGACGGCGAAATCATCATCCCTATGGATGCCGATCTGCAAAATGACCCGGCGGATGTCTCTCGCCTGTTAGCCAAGCTGGATGAAGGTTTTGACGTCGTGAGCGGTTGGCGCAAAGAGCGTCAGGATGAGTTTTTCACCCGTCTTGTGCCGTCGTGGACCGCCAACAAAATGATATCCGTGATCAGCGGCGTCCCTCTGCACGACTATGGATGTTCGCTCAAGGCGTATCGCCGAGAGGTCATCAAGGATGTCAAGCTTTACGGCGAAATGCATCGTTTCGTGCCTATTTACGCCACTTGGATGGGCGCCAAAGTCGCCGAAATCCCGGTAACTCACCACGCGCGCCAGTACGGCAAATCAAAATATGGTCTGTCACGGACCTTTAAGGTGATTCTCGACCTGGTGACGGTTAAGTTTCTATCGTCATATGCAACAAAACCGATCCATATTTTTGGTTTTATCGGACTTGGTTGCTTTGTGATCTCCGTCCTCGGCTTCGCCTGGATGATCTATTTGAAATTCTTCGTGACGCCGCCCACTTCGTTCATCGAAACGCCGCTGCCGGTGCTCGTGGCCATGTTTTTCATGCTGGGTGTGCAGTTTATCCTGATGGGCTTGCTTGCCGAAATTATGGTAAGAACCTATCACGAGTCGCAGGACAAGCGCATCTATAAGGTCAAATCCACATTGAACGTCGACCCATCGACGCCTTCAATGGCAATGGATTCCATTCAGCCAAATTCATTGGTACCGCCGAAGCGCCGTTAAGCTCTGCCACTGGCTAGTTCGAGCCGTTGGGCACTTACAATGCTCCGTACATGGCGTAAGATGGAATAATTCAAAATCAATCGTCTTGAAGAGGCGTCAGCAGCACTTTTATGTCTCCGCATCGTAAGCAGGCAACAAGGCTGCCGTCTACGCCAACAGTTAAATGGGTCACCCAGTGGATGGCGGTGGTCGTGGTCAGCTTCGGCGGATTGCTGCTTTCGCTTGGTTCTCCCTATCTCTTCGGACACAAAATTCTCGTCGGCGAAATCGCCGACCGCGACTATGTCGCCCATCAAAAGACTTACCTGGTCGACTTCGAAAAGACAAAAGAAGCGCAGGACGATGCGCGCGAAAAATCGCTGCCCACCTTGCGCAAATTGCCGGAAGCAAACGCAGCGATGCTGACGGCGCTGAAGACAAAACTTGACGCCGTCGCTCTCGCTCAAATTCCCACCAACAGCACCAGCGATAAATCGATCAAACAGCTTGCTGATCTCGTCGGTTCCAAAGACTACAATTCCTGGCGCGCCGACGTCGAGAAAGTGACTGCCCACTTCGTCAAAATGGAAAGTTTGCTCACGTGCGATTCGCCGGAGATCTGGCAAACACGGGTGATTGAATTCTTGCCGGACCGCTGGCCGAATGACTTGCGAATCAAAACGGCAGAAATGGTAACGACTTGCCTGCAGCCTAACATTGAAGTAGATCGTGAAGGCACGCGACAGCACATGGCGGAAACCATCGCGCACATAAAGCCGATTACCAAAGAAGTTGCAACCGGGGCGATTGTTGTTCACAAAGGCGATCAGCTTACGGCTGAAGACGTGAGTAATCTCAATCAGATTGGGATAACGCACACCTATGATTTTCAGAGTCTGCTCGGAGTCGGCACCGCACTTTTGGCGGCGTTTATGTGCTTCGGCATATTCCTCTATACATTCGAGCCGCTCTACTTCTTTTCACCGTCGGCAATCGCCCTCATGGCGACGGTGTGCGTGGTGGCTAGCGGAATCGCTGCTGCAGTCGGCAAAGAATATCCGCAGTTCGTCCCGCTGCCGGCGACGGCTCTGGTACTGTCCGTCATTTTCGGACGCCGCGTCGGCATGATTCTGGGTATTCTGGTAATCGTCTTTCTGCGCGTGAGCGACCTCGTCGCTGCACCGTACCTGGTGGCGCTGGCAGCTGCTTCCGGGGTGGCGCTGGGCGCGAATATCAAAAAACGGACGGAGCTTATGCTCACCGGCGTGCTCATCGGCGTGGTGCAAGCGATTGCGTACTTCTTTGCCAGCATGGTCACTGGTGCCAACGGCTCTGCCGTTGTAGTCGGCAAGGAACTCGCGCAAAACTTGCTCGGCGGCTTATCTTCATCCATCGTCGCTATCGGCAGCTTGCCGTTCCTGGAAATAATCTTCGGCATTCTGACACCGTTCCGAGTGGCGGAATTGTCGGAGCCGGATCAACCCTTGCTCAGGCAATTAGAAGAGAACGCTCCCGGCACCTATCAACACAGCCTCGCTGTCGCCAATCTGGCAGAGGCCGGCGCCAAAGCGATCGGTGCCGATATAAATCTGGTGCGCGCCGGAGCAATGTATCACGACATCGGCAAGATGGTAACACCGCGCTACTTTATCGAAAACCAACTTGGTGACAAGAATCCGCACGACGAAATCCCGCCCGAGGACAGCCGAGCGAAAGTGCTTGCGCACGTGACAAACGGCCTCGTGTTGGCGCAGAAGTACGGACTGCCGAAGCAGATTCAGGACTTCATTCCCGAGCATCAGGGAACAACAGTGATGGCGTACTTCTATCACAAAGCTTGCATGCGCGACGGCGCCCAAAACGTGTCAGAGCTGGACTACCGCTATCCGGGGCCAAAGCCCCAAACGCGGGAAACAGCAATCGTCATGCTGGCCGATGTTTCTGAGGCGGTAACGCACAGCATGCGTGACCCCAGCCAGGAAGAAGTGGAAGCGGCTATCGGCAATGTGTTCAAAGCACGCTGGGACGACGGGCAGTTTGCCGATTCGGATTTATCGCCTAAAGAGCTCGACCAGGTAAAGCAGGCTTTCGTACGTGTATGGCGAACGCTGCATCACGAACGCTTGAAATACCCATCGACGACCACAGGTCGCATGCCCTTCGTGGTGCAGTATCCGACTTCAGAACAGAAGTCGAAAGAGGAAGGGTCCAAGCAGCCCGGCGGGTAGCACTTTATCGCAGCCTTCCAGGCTTTTGCTGGCGACGCCGAAACAGCAGGCGGGACGCCGCGATCCAGTGTTACTTTCTTCGGTAAAACGAAACCGCCGTCTGCCCGTACTTGCGCCGGTCGTACTGGACAAGGCTGCTTGTTTCCTCCGGCAGCCTGAGATCATTTGCGTGCTCGATGGAGAAGACACCTTCGGCGCTTAACAGCTCGCCATCAGACACGACGATGAGGATGGCTTCCTGCAGCCTGGCCTTGTAAGGCGGATCCGCAAATATGATGTCCGCTTCACCTGGCGACAGAACAGCCAGCGCTTTGCGGGCGTCGCCGGCGATGACTTCGGCCACACCCTCGAAACCAAGCCGGTTTGCGTTGCCTCGAATCGCCTCCACCATGCGGCGGCTTTCTTCAATAGAAATAAGAGATGCAGCCCCGCGGCTGAGCGCCTCGAAGCCCATCAACCCCGAGCCCGCGCAAACGTCTACAAACCGTGCACCATCTACTTTGTTGCTGAGAATGTTAAAGAAAGCCTGTCGAATTTTTGAGGCAGTCGGCCGCACCTCAAGCCCCTCCGGGCCGGTGATGACTCTGCCTCTGCATTCTCCGCCGGTGATGCGCAAACGTAGCCGGACCCTTCCGTACCGCGCCGTCATGGTAACATGGGGCGTCATCAAGGTTTATCGTAGATTATGAGTTCGCGACGTATAGCAAGAGAGCTAGCGGTGATTCTAATGCCGCAGCTGCCTAAAGATAAGAAAAAGCTCGAAAAGGTCGAGCTCGACAAGCTGGTCGGCAAAGCCGTCCAGATGCTCACTGACCACGCCAAGCAATGCTTGTCGGAAGCCAATGCATTTGTCGTCAAAGCGCAGCAATCGCTGACGGAACAGATCATCGAGCATCCCGATAACGTGCGACAAGTGCACGATCTCAAACCGATAGTGATCAAAAGCGATCAACTCAAAGAGCATCTCGACTTGCTCGACCGAGCCCTGCACCTCACCTCCGAAGCGCTGGACGTGCCGCAGATGAGCGTGGAAACCAAAGACACGGAATTTCTGCACTTGCTCGTCGGCACCTATCTCGACCATCAGAAAGAAATCGACGAGTTCATCAATGGTGTCAAGGATAAATGGCGAGTAGAACGAATGGTCAGCATCGACCGCGACATCATTCGTTTGGCATGCGCAGAAGCTTTTTACCTGCCCGAAATACCGATCAACGTTTGCATCAGCGAAGCAGTTGAGCTGTCTCATCGCTTCGCCGATGACAAGGCAGCCAAATTCATCAACGGAATACTCTCCGACCTTGGACGCCAAGCAAAAGAATTCCGCGACACCGGCGAAATTCCCAGCGTCGGCGCGTCCAACGATGACGCCTCAGTCAGCAGATAAACGGGTACCCCGCAATGGCAGAACAAGAACGCAGCGGATGGTTCGGATCGACATTGTCGAAACTCAAATCGGCGCTGTCGAAAACGAAAGGACAGCTGGTTGACCCGGTAGTACATGATGAGGAACCCAGCGGGCTTGCGCCCGGTACAGGATCGGGGACAGCCGCGGGAACCGGAACAGGCGCATCGGATAAGGTAGCCGTCGCACCGCGCGCACCAAAGCCACCGCGTCCAATCGACGATGATTATCTGGAAGACCTCGAAGAAAAATTGATCCGAGCCGACATCGGGGTTCCGACTGCAGAACAAATGGTCAGCGATCTGCGCAAGGATGCAAAACGAAAAGGCTGGAATTCAACGGACGTCGAGGAATTCCTGAAGTCGGAATTTAAAACAATGTTGGAAGCGGCTCCCACGTCGCGGCTGAATATCGAGCCAGGCAAACAGACTATCGTGCTTGTCGTGGGCGTAAACGGTACCGGCAAAACAACAAGCATCGGCAAGCTCAGCTGGCGATTAAAGCAAGAAGGCAAGAAAGTATTGATCGCAGCCGGCGATACATTTCGTGCAGCAGCGGAAACGCAGCTGGAAATTTGGGCCGAACGCGCCGGGGTGGACATCGTCCGACTGCCTGAAGGATCGGATCCTGGCGCCGTCGTCTTCCAAGCAATGCAGCGAGCAAAAGACGAATCGTTCGACGTTATGATCATCGATACGGCCGGTCGATTGCATAACAAAAAAAACCTCATGGACGAACTGAAGAAAGTTCGCTCGGTGATTGAAAAACATGGAAGCGAGTTGCCCCTGGAATGCTTGCTTGTGGTAGACGCATCAATTGGCCAAAATGGTTTGCAGCAAGCCAAAGTATTCACTGAGTTCTGCCCGCTCACCGGCGTCATTCTCACCAAGCTCGACGGCAGCTCTAAAGGCGGCATCGTATTCAGCATTGCGCGCGAGTTGAATTTGCCGGTAAAACAAATTGGTCTGGGCGAGAAAATGGATGACCTGCGCGACTTCGAACCATCCATGTTCGTCGAAGCGTTGTTCGACTAATTGCTCGAAGCGTTGTTTTAATTAAAGGCGACCCCGAGGGGACTACCCTCGCAAGTCTCACTGTGAGTGATCAACATATCTGTTGAAAAACCAACAAAACGCCGAAAAGTCCCGAAATGCTGCCTTTGCCCATCAGGTACACCGTTTCGGCAAATTTGCGCTGCTCCAGCAGAATCACTTGGCGACAACATCTGTGTTTAGTCCCCCCTCCCAATATTTATATTTGTCATTGCCAACCCTAAGCTTGGGATCCTGCCTATCGCGAATCAAATAACGGACACTAATGGCATTGGTGCACCACATGCGACACCAGTGGTAGTCCGCGAAAGGAATCCAAGCAGAATTGTTAAATTCGGGAGGTGGCGATCAACTTATTTGTTGATGAAATCAGCAAAACGACATGAACTCTCCAAACGCTGGCATTGCCATCCGGTACGCCGTTTTGGGAAATTCGGGCTACTCGCGCATAATCGCTTGGGATCAACATTCGAGTTTAGATCCCATAGCGGGTTTAGTCCCCATAGCGGGTTTAGTCCCCCTAGCGACGTTAGATCCCATAGCGATGTACGACGCGGTCGCTGCCCTGGATATTTCTATGTCGGTCATCGGAACTGCAAAGGCGTCGGCGGGAAAAGATTAGGCTTGGAGATCATGCCGACGTCGTGCAGAAGTTGAGCCTGCGCGATGTTGAATTGAATCGTCGATTGGGCGTGTTGGACGCGGGCGTTGGTGAGATCCTGCTGCGCGCGCAGTACATCGATATTCTTGCCCAGACCGTTCTTCAGACGCAATTGCGACAGTCGCAGTTCTTCCGCAGATGAATTGACTCTGTGCAAGTTTTCTTCGGTGCGCCGCAAAGCGCTTAACTGATTTAGATAGGCTTGTCTCACCTGGCTGACAACGGCATTTACTTCCTGGTTAGATTGCAGCATCGCTTGTCGCGCTTGCACGCGTGCCGACTGGATATTGGTAAGATCTGTAAGTCCGATGCCGTTAAACGTCCAGTTGGCAGTGATCCCAATTATGCCGAGTCCAGTAATCTGGCGCGAGGTCTGCGTGATCACAGGAGTAGGCGTAGAACCAGCCAACGAAATCGGCGACAGCGCGCTCGACGTTACGGTGGTCTTTTTGTCATTATCCAGCGTTTGTCCGATACCGTACTCGGTTGCGCTCATCTGCACAGTGGGTAAAAGCGGTGCGGCTGCGATGCCGATTCCTTTACGGGCAGCCAGCCACTGCTCCCGAAACTGCTTCAGCTCGGGCCGATTTTCAGCGGCCAAGTTCAGCAGCCGCCCCGCGGTGACAGCTTCAGCAATAAGTCGCACGGGCTGGATTACTGTTTCAATAGGCTGAAGATCGATCCCCTGATTGACATTTAAATATTCCGCCAACTGAATTGCGGCATTGCGGCGGGAAATTTGCTGATCAATCAAATTCTGCCTGTCGTCCGCCAGTTGTGTCCTTGCCTGCAAGACATCCAGATGCGTGGCCATACCATCGCGCTCAAGATCGGTATTGAGCCGCAACTGCTCTTGAGACGTTTCCACCGCCCGAATGCGAATTTGCAGTATCGCTTCACTGAGCAACAAATTGTAGTAGCGTTTGGTGGCCTCGAGCAAAACATCGTTGGTAGTGGCATGATATTTCCACTTGGACGCCCGGTAATTGTTTCTCGCCTGCAGCGCACCGAAAAGTAATTTTCCGCCCTGGAACGCGTTGTATGTGATGCCGGCTTGAGCAATGATAAACGGCCCCTGAATGTGAAGCGGTCCGCTCCCCATTCCAAGTCCTGGGAACGGCGTTCGAATATGCCCATCGATGTTGTAGTGAGAAAAACCCAGATGAGGATTTGGCAAGAACTTAGTGTAAGCGTTCAGAAGTTTCCATTTGCCGTTTTCGCGATCAAGTCCTGAAATCTGGATGTTCAGGTTGTTCTGCAGAGCGATCTCGACAACATCAGCCAGTGTCACGGGCTTGCATTCCTGCGCATCGAGCTGAAACGGATCCAGACCATTTTCGACGGAAATCAAAGCTTGCAGCGGCGGCCGCGCTACTACCATCGGCGGCGTCGTTACCACCTCTGGTTCGCTGTAGTATAGAGTGTCAGCCGGCGATGCAGCCGTGACGGCAGGCGCAGGGATGACTGCTCCGGGTATCGGCGCGGCGCTGCCATTAGTTGCATCTTGCGCGCGAACGGGAGTGCTCAGCCCGACGAGCAAGGTCGATAAGAACACTGCGCAGGCGATCGATCGCCTGTGCCATGTACTGCTGAAATCGTTAGTTCTGCGGTTCATCCCTTCCTCTAAGCGAGCTGTTTACGGAAGCGCCAAACACTGATGGTCATGAAAACCACTGAAAATCCAAACAGTATCAACAGCTCCGGCCAAAGCTCTCCAATCCCATTGCCCTTCAGCAAGATGCCGCGTAAGCAAGCGATGAAAAATCGCATCGGATTTGCCATCGACAAGTAACGGAAAAAGTGCGGCATGGTCTCAATAGGAGCCAGGGCACCTGAGAGTTGAATTAGCGGCATCATTATGAAAAATGTGGATAGCATCGCTTGGCGCTGGTTCGATGCATAGCTAGCCATCGCCAGACCGAGTGCCAGCAGCACGAACATATATTCGAATGAAGCGATACAGAACGTAAAATAACTGCCGCGAAGCGGAACGCCGAAAACCGTCATCCCCAGGAGTAGGCTGACATTGACCACTAAGAAAAGCACCACGACGAGCGGAACCAGCTTCGCGATCAAAATCTGAGTCGGCGATGCCGGTGCCATCATCAGTTGCTCGATGGTGCCGGTTTCCTTTTCTTTTAGAAGGGTGGAGGTGGAGACGAGTGTTCCCGCCACTGTCAGCGACATGGCAATAACCGCGGGCACGAAAAACCACGTGGCATTCAGCCCGGGATTGTATATGAATGAGATCTGCGGACTAACCGGCTCGGGCACATGCACAAGCGTGCGGTTGAATTGGAAAATTATCTGCGAGATATACGCCGCAGCAATTCCCGCTGAGTTGGCATCAACAGCACTGAGCACCACTTGCACGGTGGCTGTTTTTCCGGCCGCGATCAGGCGTTGAAATTCCGGTGGAATTACCAATCCGGCATCAACAGCGCCGTCATCCACACGTTTGTATAGTTCTTCCGTGCTGCCGCCCGATGGCTTCAAATCAAAAACTTTATTCTCGACGAGCGCTGCGACCAGCTCACGCGAGTCGGGCGTAGCGGCGAAGTCAATCACTCCCAGATTGAGATCTTTGACGTCGGGGTTCAAAGCCAACCCATAAGCTAGCATCTGCAGTGTCGGTGTCACGAGCAACATTGCGAGAATCTGTTTGTTGCGAAGAATCTGCCGCAACTCCTTGTTGATCAGTGAACGAGTGACTCGATTGAACATCTAGCCCTCCTTCAGTTGCATCTGGAACCGGGAGAGCACGAAAAACATAAAGGCATTGAAGGCAATGAAAAAGAGCGGCGCATACCACAGCCCGAACCAATCGCTACCGCGCACAAACTCATTGCGACAAATCAGCACGTAATACATGGCCGGCACCATGTATGCCACCAGCGAAAGGGGGTAAACGATGTTTCTTAGGGGGTAAATGAATCCGGACAAAAGCATCGTGGTAAGGAAACCGATATTAGCGACGATTTGAATCGCCGCCATTTGATTGTGAGCCTTCGTGCCGGCCCACAATCCGAAGAGAACGCTATTGCCCAAATATAGGATGGTACAAATCAGGAATGTAATCGGCTCAGCCTCCAAGCGTAGTCCGAAGACAAACACACTCGTGACAAACAGGCACAGCGCCTCGCCAAGTGCGACCAATATATAGGCAATCGCCTTGCCGGCCATGAACTCAGTCGACGTCAGGTTGCTGGCGTACACCTGCAATATGGTGCCTTGTTCTTTTTCCCGTGCCAGAGCGATTGTCGAGAGAATTGCCGGAAACACCCAGAGCAGCAGTGCCATCGCACCGGGGACAATGTATAGCGCTTCCTTGCGTCCGGGATTGTACCAGAGGCGAACAGCCGCATGAATCGGGGGTTGTCCCTTGAGCAAACCGGTCGCTTGCTCGAATGATTGCACAGTGGCGATTATGGCATTGCTCACAACTCGCGCATTGTTGACGTCACTGCCGTCCACAATCGCCTGGATAGGAGCCGACCTGCCCGCCGCAATATTTCGCGAAAAGTCCGGCGGAATGACGACAACCGCACGCGCTCTGGCATCATCTAGCGGCTGAAGAATGTTATGGGCCACGGCGGGAGCTGGAATCAGTTGAACAGTCGCGTAGATTCTGTCTACTAATTCGCGGCTGAGCTTGCTGATGCCGTCCTGGTTAAGAACTGATATCGGAATATCCTTGGCCTCGAGTCGCGTGGCGAATCCATACATCAGCAATCCAACCACCGGCAGCACAAATGCCAGCGCAACCGTAAGTTTGTCCCGCCGGAATTGGTTCAATTCTTTGAACGTTTGGACACGGACGGTATGCCACCTCATGCGGCCACCTCATGCTTGCTACGTTCAACAATCCCGATGAAGGCATCTTCCAGAGAAAACGGCACTTCCCTTTGTGATTCGATGCCATAATTCGCCTGCTGCAGCTTATCGAGAATCTCTCGCTGTTGCTGATCGTTTTCAGCCACCACATGCAATGCGTCCCCGAATATCGACGCCTGCCAGCGCGGCAAAATTTTGTGCAATGTATCGAGGGCGGATTGATTATTATCGGTGCGAATTTCGAGCAGCTTACCCGGCTGGCTGTCTTTGATTTCTTGTGGCGTACCGTTGGCCACAAGCTGCCCGGCAACCATGAATCCGAGGTGGTGGCAATGCTCTGCTTCTTCGAGGAAGTGCGTGGTGACGAGCACGGCCGTGCCGCGTTTGGCAAACTCGCCGATTAGCGACCATAACTGACGACGCGCCAATGGATCAACACCAGATGTCGGCTCGTCCAGAAACAGAATTTCTGGTTGGTGCAGTACGGTGGCACCGAAAGCAAGGCGTTGCCTGAAACCGCCGGGCAACGCGCGAGTGAGCATATTCTCGCGACCGGAAAGATTGGTCATCTTCAATACCCAATCAATCCGTTCATTCATCAAGTCGGGAGGCACCTGATAGACGCCCCCATAAAATCGCAAGTTCTCGATAACTGTAAGATCCTCATAGAGGGTGAACTTCTGCGACATATATCCGATGCCCTCGCGCAAACGAGGATCGCGTAAATTATGCGACTTGCCGGCGAGCGTCATCTGCCCGTCTGAGGGTTCGAGCAGACCGCACAACATCTTGATTGTTGTGGTTTTGCCCGCTCCATTGGCGCCAAGGAGTCCGTAAATTTCGCCGTAGCCCACAGAGAGATCGACGTTGCGAACAGCGTGAAAGGCACCAAAGTTTTTGGATAGGTTGTCCGCGTTTATTGCAACGTCCGATGGCACTCGGGTCTCAGCAAACGGAAAGTGCTGTTGCTTGCTCGGCGGCTCCGAACGCTTCATGCTCAGCGCAAAGACGTTTTCCAGCGTCGGCTCTTGTTCGCTCACCGTCAAGGGCACATGCTGACGCTGCGCGGCGGCCTGCAAAAGTTCATCAGCTCGTTTGGCGTTGTTCACCAATACATCGAGCCTATCGCCAAATTCCTGGGTGTCTGCAACGAGAGGCTTGAGCTCGGATTCCGAATCTATTAGTTCTTCGATCCGGGACAATGGAGCGCCACGCAATTCGAGGCGACGCAATCCGAGATTGTGCTTGAGTTCGGCAGGCGATCCTAACTGTTGGATGACCCCTTTGTAGATGAGGGCAATCCGCGAGCAACGTTCCGCCTCATCGAGATACGGCGTGGCCACGGCAATGGTGACGCCTTCACGAGCAATCGTGGCCAGCACGTCCCAGAAATCACGACGCGAAACGGGATCAACGCCGGTTGTGGGTTCATCAAGCAGCAGCAATCGCGGACGTCCGATCAAAGCGCAGCACAGCGCGAGCTTTTGTTTCATCCCACCGGATAAGTTACCCGCGAGCCTGCTGCTGAATCGTTTTAGATCCATCAGCTGCAGATAATGCTCTTTTCGTTCTTCAAATTCTTCCGGCGGCACACTGCGCAATCCGCTTGCGTATTGCAAATTCTGCTCGATGCTGAGGTCCAGGTACAAGGAGAACTGCTGCGTCAGGTAGCCGATCTGCAAGCGCGCATCGCGCGGGGGCATGCCGAGAACGGAGATTGCGCCACCGTCAGGATCGAGGATGCCACCAAGCATATGGAAAATGCTCGTCTTCCCTGCACCGTCCGGTCCGATCAATCCGAATAGCTCGCCTTGTGCTATCTTGAGATCAATATTGTTGACCGCAACAAGATTGCCGTAACGCTTGGTCAGCCCGGTTGCATCTACCACTAAGCTAGGCGCATTGGCTTCGAGCATATCGCTTAAATGTCGATCCAAACATCAGCAGGCATACCTGGCTTGGCAGAGCCACCGGGATTATCGATACCGATTTTGATGCCGAACACTTGCTTCACTCGGTCGTTCTTGAAATAAATATTTTCCGGTGTGAAAGATCCCTGCGGATCGATTTCGATAACACGTCCTGAAAGCGGGGACTTCGGCATGGCATCCAGATAGACCGAAGCCGGTTGCCCAATCTTCACAGACGCAATATTGCCTTCAGGAATGAAGGCACGCATATAAACCTGCGAATAATCGAGCACGGTGAGGATTGTTTGTCCGGGCACCATTACTGCACCAGGTTCCACGGGTCTGGCCGTGACCACGCCGTTAATCGGACTGCGAATCGTCAGATAGTCTATGTTGGCAATGATTTGATCGCGGTCAGCAACGGCATTGGCCACATCATGTTGCGCTTCTGCCAGCTGTTTCTGCGCTTGGTCGAGCTGAGCTTGTGAAACATTTACCTCGGTGACTCTGATCGGCGGCGTGTAACGGGCAGCCAAAGTTTGCGTCAGTGATGCTCTCGCCGATTCAACCGCCTTGCTCGCAGCCAGTTCGTTCGCCGTACGTGAATTAACTGTAGCGGTGGCGTTATTGAAAGTCGTCACTGCCTGATCGTACTCATCCTTGGTAACAGCGCCCTTTTTCACCAAATCGGTATAGCGCGTCAATCTGATTGATGCCAGCTGCAGATCTGATTTTGCTTGAGCGACATCTGCTTGGGCCTGTTTTTCACGGTCTTCAGCGGCCCTCAAGTCGGCATTGGATTGCGCAATTTGCCCGGTAGTCTGCTCGCGAGCCTGTCCCAACCTTTTTTGCGCACCGGCCATTTGTGCTTGCACCAGGGCAATTTGATCGGACTGAGCCTTCACAGCCTGTTGAGCCTTCGCGATGCGCGCCTGCGCACCCCGCAGTTGGGCCTGATAATCTTCGTCATTGAGTTGGGCGAGAATTTCGCCCTTTCGGACTTCATGTCCCTCTCGATATTTGATCCATTTTACGCGGGCGCCGATTTTGGCACTAAGATTAGTTTCGTAACCTTCAAGCCTGCCGCTGGAAAAGAGCCTGTGCGGATTGGGTGGCGGGTTGAGAATTCGCCAAACGATAAATCCGATACAACCAAGAACAACCACCGCCAACAAAATAAGCAGAGGGCGAGGCAGCCCGCGCCTCACATGCGCCGGTGGCTTACTGCTTTCAGTCGTGGTGCCGCTATGAGCCATAAGGTTTCGGTGTCGCTGAGCGCCGCAGTTGCAATCGGCGTGACGTCCCGATCGCTGCAAGTATGTGCGGCAAATAATACCATACCGACCGGTATGGATGGTAAATTGATAGGACTTAAGGTTCGCTCACCAGTGATGCCCAGACAAGTTAACACATCCGCTGTAAGAAAACGGGCGCAGGCGCCTCATGTTGCCGTGGTTGAATCGCCACGCAGCAAACGCAGCCAAATCGTCAAAGCAGCCACGCATGTGTTTTTGACTCATGGCTACGAAGGCACAAGCGTCGCCGCCGTGGCTGCCGCGGCAGGTGTAATCAAGGCCACCATTTACAGCCACTTCAAAGACAAACAATCGCTGTTCAAAGCGATCATGGAAGATTTGACTCTTTCCAAAGGCTTCGACCGGTTTGAAGCCGAAGCGCAAACCCTGGAGCCCAGCGAATTCATCGACTTCCTTGCCAATAAAATCGCCGGTCGCCACGCCGATCCGCAATTCCGGTCTCTCATCCGCGTTGTGATCGGTGAATCGGGCAGGTTCCCTGAAATATCGAAGTTGTTTTATGAAACGGTGTCCGCGCGCGGCAACCGGATGGTGGCAAAGTATCTGGCAAGCCGTCCGGAACTGGACATCGAAGACCCTGCCGCCACTGCGCAGGTGATCACAGGCTCGATGGTCTATTGGTTACTGAGCCAGGAAGTTATGGGCGGCAAGCATATCGCTCCCATCGCGGCCGAGCGAATTGTTGTCTCGCTGAAGCTCTTGATTGCCGGGCGATCGCCGCGCAAACGTAAGTCCAGAAAGTAGGATAGCAACAGCACATGCCGATTATATATATCCTGTCAACGCATGCTCTTTGTGATTCCGACTGACAATGCGCTATCATCAGCTAGTCAGTTAGAGATCTTTTAGTGACTTTCGGATTGCCAACAGCATTGCCTCGATGGAAATAGGAATCGCCTGCTTCGCTGTTTTCCTTGTCATGGCGGCGTTGATGTACAGCCGCAAAATTTCGGCATTGCTCGCACTGCCGATAATGGCTGTGGCCATTGGGTTGGTGGGACACATTCCGGCAGATCGAATACTTACTGACGTTCTGGCTAAAGGCTCGACCAAACTTGCCAACGCATATACGACCACTATATTTGGTGCGATCCTCGCCGATCTCATCAACCGGTTGGGCATCGCCAAGGCTCTGGTGAGATGGGTGGCAGAATTTGCCGGAGATAACCCTTTCTTATTGAGCTTGTTGATGACCTTGGTGACCGCACTACTCTTCTCGTCGCTTGGTGGACTCGGCGCCGTCATTATGGTCGGCACAGTGATATTGCCTGTGATGCTCTCACTCGGTATCATGCCACTGACGGCCGGCGGTCTCTTTCTATTCGGCATCAGCCTTGGTGGCATGTTCAACCTGGCGAATTGGCAGTTGTATATTGATGTTCTTCACCTTCAGCAAGCCCAGATTACCGCCTACATCGTACCCTTCGCGGCGGTGGTGGCAGCAGCCATTTTGGCGTTCTTATTGGTCGAGCTGCGAGCGTGGTCAAACCTGAAGTGGGTAGGAATCGGCATCGCAGCCATCGCGGTAGCATGCATCGCCCATGGAGGAAGTTTCGGTGCCGTTGCCGACGCTACGAATGCAGCCCAAACCTCCGCCGTCCCGGCAGTCCAAACATCGATCATCGGCTCGGGCGTGATACTGCTTCTCCTGATAATCTGGGCCGTCTTCCGTCAGCGCAGACGCGACCGGTCTCTGCCCGGTATCGCTTTCCTCGCTCCTGCGGTGCCGCTTGTGCTGGTGCTCCTCTGGCATTGGGACATCATCCCGGCATTCCTTGCCGGCACAACCTACGCCGTGCTTTCTACCTGGCAGAGAGATTCGGTGAACTTATTAACGAGATCCATCATTGAGGGAACTTCGACGGTGGCACCGGCAGTGGTGCTGATGTTGGGGATAGGCATGCTCTTGGCGGCGGTGATGGACCCGGCAGTTTCGCACGCCATCGCCCCGCTTTTGGCGAAAATGGTTCCCACACACGCCACCGGCTATGTCCTCGTGTTTTCCGTTTTGGCTCCGCTCGCGCTTTACCGCGGACCTCTCAGCCTCTGGGGGATGGGCAGCGGAATCGTTAAACTGATCCAGCAATCAACGGCGCTCGGCGGCAGCGCCATTATGAGCATGCTCATGTCCGTGGGTCAGCTCCAGGGCATATGCGATCCGACTAACACGCACAACGTTTGGATTGCCACGTATCTCGGCACCGACACGCAAGCATTGTTGAAGCGCACGTTACCTTACGCCTGGTGCGCGGTGGTCGGCGGCTTGCTCCTCGCGGTCACCCTCGGATACGTAAGGTGACAGCTATGGCACAAACAACCGCAGTTAAGACAATGGTACGCATCGGCATCGACGTCGGCGGCACATTTACGCATGCCGTCGCGATCGACGCTGAAACCCTGGAAGTCGTCGGCCGGTCCAAAGTTCCGACAACGCACAGTGCAGCTGAAGGCGTCGCCCGCGGTATCATCGATTCGCTGCATACGCTTTTGAAGGAAGCCGGGATTGCACCGGATGCCGTGTCCTTTATCGCGCATAGCACGACGCAAGCCACTAATGCTCTACTTGAGGGCGACGTCGCGCCGGTTGGAATTATCGGAATGGGCGGCGGTGCAAATGCCTGGTTTGCCAGGTTGGGTACAAACATCAGAGCTATTGAACTTGCGCCCGGCAAATTTTTAAAGACGTTCTTCGAGTTTGTCTCGACCGACAAAGGGCTGAATGCCGACGCGATTCGAAATGCCGCCACCAAACTGAAGGAGAAGGGAGCACAAGCGATTGCGATATCCGAAGCTTTCAGCGTCGACGACGCAAACAACGAAGAGCAGGCTGTCGCCATAGTTGCCGAGTCGGGATTGCCGGTAACTTGCGGATCGGCAGTGAGCAAGCTCTACGGCTTAAAAGTGCGCACACGCACGGCGGTGATCAATGCCGCGATGTTGCCGAAGATGATTGAGACCGCCAACATGACGGAGGAGAGCGTTCGTTCGGCGGGCATCAAGGCTCCAATCATGATCATGCGCTCAGACGGCGGTGTCATGGACATCGATGCCATGCGCAAACGTCCGATTCTCACTATGCTGTCCGGCCCCGCCGCAGGTGTAGCGGCGGCAATGATGTATCTGAATATTTCCGACGGAATCTTCGTGGAAGTCGGTGGAACAAGCACCGACATTTCCGTGATCAGGAACGGCAAGGCGCTGGTCAAAGGGGCGGAAATTGGCGGACACCGCGTTTACATGCGCACGCTCGATGTGAAAACGGTGGGCGTCGCCGGCGGTTCCATGTTGCGCACGAAAAATAAAGAAATCGTCGACGTCGGTCCACGTAGCGCTCACATTGCCGGACTCGGCTATGTGTCATTCAGCGATCCCATTACCAATCCGAAGTTTGTCAACGTGCAACCGAAGCCGAGCGATCCGCCCGACTACCTTGCGATCGTCGCTTCTGACGAAGCTAAACCGTCGCTCTGCCTAACCCCGACCTGCGCTGCTAATTTTCTTGATCTGGTGCCGGAAAACGACGGCGCTCGCGGCAACAAGGAATCGGTCATGCAGGCGTTTGCGGCGCTCGGCAAACAGATGGATGCTGAGCCCAAGTCACTGGCAGAAACCGCGCTTGGTTTTGCCTATCAAAAGTGTCTTCCTGTGATTCGTAACTTTATCAGCGACTACAAGCTCGATCCCTCGGCCTTGACACTCGTCGGCGGCGGCGGTGGCGCGGCAGCAATTGTTCCATTTGCCGCGCGTGAAATGGGCGTTCAACATAGCCTGGCCCAAAACGCCGACGTGATCTCAGCAATCGGCGTCGCGCTTGCACTGGTACGGGAATCGGTAGAGCGAAATATCGTTCAGCCAAAACCCGACGACATTCTGCGTATTCGCGAAGAGGCATTTCAAGCCGTACAACACATGGGCGCGGATCCCAGCAGCATTGAGATTCACGTTGAAGTCGATACCCGAGCAAATATCGTGCGCGCCACTGCGTATGGTGCGGCCGGCTTGCATAAGTCGAAGGAAGCGAGGCAAACACTAACCGAGCCCGAGCGTGTGCAACTCGCCGCTCGCTCTATGAAAGTGGACATGCAACGAATCAAAGTCCTGGCGAAGACGCCCTATTTCGAAGTATTCGGCGCCGACATGGTGGACAGAAAATTATTCGGCTTGCTGCCTTCCAACGTGCAAGCATTGCGCACGCTCGACGAAAAAGGGATCATAAGACTAAATACGAAAAACGGCGTAGTCAAAGCGACAACCGTCGCAGAAGCCGATAAAGTTCTGCTGGAACTCGCTGAAGAGCATGCCCACTACGGCGACGCAGGCAGAATAGTGCCAAACATGATGTTGCTCGCCGGCGCACGCATTGTAGATTTATCAGGCATGGCTGATGCCGCGCAAATTGCCACGCTTGCCAGGACGGAACTATTGATGTTTCCGCCGGAAATGCCGGCGATAGTAATTGCCGGTTTGCAGTAACATGAGTTCTCCAACAGCCGAACCAAATTCTCCGCTATTTCGGCGTGGCATCGATCTCTTTAATAAAGGCGAGTTCTTCGAATGTCACGAGGTGCTCGAGGAACTTTGGAAAAATCAACCGGAACCGGAGCGACAATTCACCCAGGGTTTGATCCAGGTAGCGGTGGCTCTGCACCACCTGCGAGCCGGAAATCGCACCGGCGCCCGCAAGCTTCTAACACGCGGGATCGCCCGTTTGCGCAAGTTTCCAGCTGACCACGGATGCATCGACACAGCCCGTCTCATCCGCGAAACGGAACACATTCTGACTACGCTGGACAGCACAAAGCTTCCATTCAACCCACCGACCATAGATTACGTGGACACCTAATCTATGGCCGCTTTATATTGGGCGATTTGCCGCGATAACTCCTGACCGCGAGTGGAGTCTGGTTTCAACCGGAGGAATTCGCGCGCATAGATGTCGGCGCGATCGAATTGCCCCAGCTTGAAGTACGCTTGCGCTGTAAGCCAAACCAGCATTGGTCTTTCTTCCGTGAATTTCTTGTCGTCCGCGATAGCACCCAATGCATCAAGAACGTTATGCGCTACCCGGTCTAAATGGTCAGCGTAGTCTTCCTTCGTGTAGGGTTCCCCGACCAATAACGGGGCATAACTGGCAGCCAGAAGACAACGCGCATCACGGTTGTTCGCAGGGTTCTTAAGCAAACGTTTCAAATCATCCCGTGCCGCTTCACGTTTGTTTTGGTGAATGCGAGTCTTGGCGCGCATCATCAACAGTTCGTTGTCCTCAGGGGCCAGTGCGAGCGCACGCGTCAACTTGTCTTCGGCCGTCGCCTGGTCGTTGCTGCTCATCAGCACGTTGGCCATCACCCGGTATGCCGGGGCAGACGGAACAAGACTGTTTGCTTTCTCGGCCCACGCATATGCAAGCGGAGAATTGTATAGCTGCAACGCGTATCCAGCGATTTGGGCCATGGATTGCGCCTGTTGCGCTCTGCAGGCACCGCACCAATCGACCTGCAACCAAGGGCTGCCCGCCATCGCCGCCATTAGACGCTGGTTTTTGTCCAGGTACCGATGCGTCTCGTAGGATTTGCCTACGTCAAACTCAAGATAATTTTTGTCGTCGCTGTTTTGCGTGGCCGTCGTAATCAACCTGTCGAGTCCGTCGCTTGCAATCGCAATGTGCGCAATCAATGCTTCCGGATTGTCGATGCCTACGGAGTGATATTCCTGCCGTCTGACTTTATCCTCGAGCGCGCGCTTCACTCCATTGATGTCAATCGTGATTGGCTTTTCGCTGCCGATAACGACCATGTTGCCGGGACGCGGATAGAAGGCCATTAAATATTTGAATTGCGAATGCAACGCACTCAACACACCGCAAATATCTCCAGGCGGTACCTCGGAGATTTGCAGCCAAACTGACACGATTCCATTCGGCTTAAGACGATCCCTGCATACGGAGAAATATTCGCGCGTAAACAGATTGCAAACGCCCGCCTGCCAGGGGTTAGATGGCTCGGACACGATGACGTCGAATTTTTGATCGGTAGCGAGCAAGAAGTTTCGGCCGTCGTTGTACTGAATATGTACGCGCGGGTCTTGCTCAGGTTTGCGATTGACATGGTGGAAGAACTTCGATGCCTCGATGACATTCGGCTCGAGTTCAACGGCTTCAATTGATTTCACCGGGAATAGAGTGGCGGTGCCGACAGTTTGTCCGCAGCCCCAACCAATGATTGCCAGGTCTTGCGCCGCCGGCTTCAGGAGCATGGCAAAACCGGACACTAACGACTGCACAGGTCTATCAGCATCGTCTGATGCATCGATGTGCCCATTGGTGGCAAGAGCTGTAATGTGGTCGGGTCTGGAATATTGAACGCCGACGTTGGAGCATGGTCCATCGGCCCAGAATTTCACGTCAAACTGCTTGTGCAAGCTATCGCGCCAGTCTTCGAACGAGGAAAA
Source organism: Candidatus Obscuribacterales bacterium (assembly GCA_036703785.1). GTDB lineage: Bacteria > Cyanobacteriota > Vampirovibrionia > Obscuribacterales > Obscuribacteraceae > JADYXS01. The sequence goes on along the minus strand of DATNQY010000080.1, from coordinate 12,602 downwards.
TGCAAACTTTCTTTCGATCAGGTGCCGGCGTGTGCCTTGAACGTTTAACAGAATTGTGTGATCCCACTTGCCGAAACTAACGGCCGCCAGTCCAACTGCCAGCACACCGCACACAGTGACGACCAATTTGGTTCTTGTAGATGCCGAGCAGGCAAACCATAAGAGCAAAACACCAAGAGCAGCATTTTGGAGCGCGCCAAAGAAAAGCGTTTTCTCAGCACCGATCAATGGCAGGCAAACGAAGCCCGCAACGAATGCACCCGTGATCGCGCCGAATGTGTTGGCGGCGTATAGCGTGCCCACGCTGCGTCCGACTGCTTGCAGATTGGCAGTGCAGGCTTTGACCACTGCCGGAAATATAGCGCCCAGGCAAAGAGTCACCGGCACCAGCACCGTGCCTGCGGCGAGGAAGCGGATAAACATGGCCGTATTTTCGTCGAGCGGGAACTGGGATCCGATCCGAATATTCCAATACGGCAGATAATTGAATTGGTGCATGCTAATCAGCGTGAGAAGTCCCAACGCAATCTGCAAGCCGGCGAAGACCAGCAGCGGCTGACGGCAGCGGTCGATAAGGCGGGCACAAATCAAGCTGCCGATGAAGATGCCGATCAAAAACGCAGATAGCATCACGCTAAATGCGTAGGTGCTGGAGCCGATGACCATCAACAACGTGCGAGTCCAGCAGACTTCGTAAGTCATCGCGATGCCACCGGAAATTGCGAAGGCGGCAAGCGTCAATGCCACGGCTCGCTTGTTTGCTGCGCCGCTCACTATCGCCGCCTCGGTAAGCGGGCTTACTCCCGGCGGCACACCATCGGATTCGGCGAGGGTAGACTCGCTAGGCGTCGTTTCACCAGAAACCAACCGCAACAACAACACACCGACTAACAGCGCGAAGTTGACACCGGCTGCCATCATCGTGGTGGCACTCAATCCAAGCGCCGGTAACAACATGAATCCGGTAGTGACCGCGCCGACAACTGCGCCCAACGTGTTGACGGCATATAATGTGCCTACGCGGCTGCCGACATTGGACAATGCGTTGGTGACATGCCTGGCCAGAAGCGGTAACGTCGCGCCCATGCACGTAGTCGGTACCAGCAAAATAATGCCCGTGCATACGAATCGCAGCAAACTAAAAGGAACAATCGAGGCATGAGTATGCTGCCAGATCAATTTATATACCGGTGTCGCGGCAGTAAACAAACTCGGCGTCAATAATGCCCAGAGACCAATTACTGCTTCCAATACCCCGTACCAGAGCAACGGCTGCTTCAAACGATCGCTCACTCTGCCCGCCAGGAATGAACCGAGGGCCAATCCACCCATGAAAACGGCCAGTACTGTCGACGTCGCAAAGCTGGTGGCACCAAAAACAAGCACCAACATCCGTGTCCAAACGACTTGATAAATCAAACTGCTTAAGCCGGATGCGAAGAACAGCAATACAATCGCGCCGAACAAAAACGTCTCGAGCGGAAATTTTTTGCTGGATGCTACGTCAGGATGCAGCGCATCGGATTGGCGGTCCAGCAATGCAGTGTCGCTCGCCGCGATGCGGGCACTATTTGTTGATCGAAATTTATTGCGTTTGCTCATTGCGCAATTGTCACCTGCAGAGGCACAGAGCGCAACTTGGCGAGTCAGATATCGAGAGAGCTATCGATAGATATGCGACTGCAAAACAAGCGGGCTGCGCCCGCCGGTACATGTGCAGGAGCGCAGGCGGCTGCCCTGCCAATGTCTCCGATCCGAGCGGGCTTTCGCCCGCCGCTACCATAATTGGGCTGCTAAACTAGCGATAGATTGCGCCTTACCAAAAAGTCGTCAAGTGAAGCAGAGTCCGAGCATTCTTATCGTCGATGACGAGCAAGCGAACACAGTCGCCGTAGCCGAGCTTCTGAAGCAAGGCGGCTACACGGTGACTACTGCCGCCGACGGATTCAAGGCGCTGGCAGCCTGCAAGGTAAGATTGCCTGATCTGATTTTTCTGGATTTATACATGCCTCTGATGAGCGGAGCCGACGTTCTGGCAAGATTGCGAGCCGAAGAGAAAACCCGCTATATACCTGTCATCCTGACGAAAAAGAAAGACGAGCCCGAGCCGACGATCGACAAGCAAACGCTCGAAGACACCCCGATTCTCAACAAGCCTCTGGAAAACAATGACGTCGTTGCCCTGGCGCGCACCATTTTGCGCGAGAAGTTTCTGCGTGACGAGCTGCGAAAAAAAGAAGGGCAGATCAAAGAGCTGTCTCTTGTCGATCCGCTCACCTCTTTCCGCAATTCACGATTCCTCAATGAGTTTTTGAAGACCGAGTTGCCGCAGTGCGCTCGCTATCAGACGCCGCTTTCGGTGCTGCTCATTGAGCCCGACCAATACCGCGAGATCCAAAAAAGCCATGGGGTGAAGGGCGCCGATTCAATCATCCTGCAGCTGGCGGTAGTGCTGTCCAGGCACAATCGCCGCTCTGACTTGATTGCGCGTTGTGCGCCCACCGAATTCGCTATGGTATTGACCCAAACCGACAAGAATGGCGCCATCGAAGTCGCAGAACGTCTGCGCAACACGGTGCAACAAAGCACTTTCACCGTGGGCGAAAATGCCGTGCGCGTCACCGTAAGCATAGGCATCAGCCAGTACACGCCCCAAATGGACGTGGAGGGCGCAACTTTACTGGCGCATGCGCGCGCCGCCGTGGCTCAGGGACGCTCCGGTGGTGGCAATATGACATTAATCGCGGAATAGCATGTTGCCAAGCCCCCGCGGCATGATAAGATCGGCTGTTACATCGGGGCGTAGCGCAGCTTGGTAGCGCGTCCGTTTCGGGTGCGGAAGGCCGGAGGTTCAAATCCTCTCGCCCCGATTTCTTAAATAGCCGACCAGAAAAAATGATTGCGTATCTAAGAGGCACCCTTCAATCCCGGGATATCACCGGTGGTCCGGCAGACAAAATCGTTGTCGATATTGCAGGCGTGGGCTTTGAAGTAACCACGTCCAAACGCACTGCGCTGTCAGTTGGTGATCTCGGTGAAACCGTGACCGTGCACACGGCAGTTTCCATTCGGGAAACGGATTGGACCATTTTCGGCTTCAGCAGCAGAGAAGAACGCGAGATGTTCGGACTGCTCCAATCGGTAACGGGCGTCGGTCCCAAACTCGCATTGGCTCTGGTCGGTACCCTGGGCACCGAGCAAATTGCAGAAGCCGTCGTCGCCGACGACCCGAAACTGCTCAGTCAGGCTCCGGGAGTCGGTTCCAAAGTAGCGCAGCGCATCATTCTCGAACTCAAACCGAAGATGGAAGATTGGAATCGCCAACGCGGACTCAGCGTCGCGGCACCGGGCGGCCGCAGTCATTCGGTGGAGGAAGCCCGCTCTATATTGGAAGGGCTCGGCTACACTCTCACCGAAATCAATATGGCGTTCAAAAAAGCGCAGGACGACTCCGTCAATGACGACGTCGAGCTGCTCGTCAGGCACAGTTTGAAAATTCTCGGCGCAGCAGGGCGCTAAAATGCCGAGTTCAGTTGGGCGTCGCGCGTTTCGAGTAGCCGCTACCGAGCTTGTGCTCGTGGCTGTTGGTCTGCTGCTTGTTCGTCGAGAAGTCTGGCAAGCACACGTTTTTGATCTGTCGATTCCGCATTGGCAAGTTGGACTTTTGCTGCCGCTGGCTGCGATAGACGGCGGTATAACAGGCACTTACGCCAATCGCTTGCGCAATGTGGAGCATCTACCTGCCTATAGAACATTGTTGCGCTGGGGAATTCCGCTTTTTTTGGTTTTGTACGTCGCCTGTGCAGCGTTGTGCGAACGTCTGGCGTTCGGTGTCTTGCCGGCTTTCGACTGGTTGTGGCGAACGCTGGGGATCGTGCTGGTTTTTGGCGGGATCACTTTCCGGCTGTGGTCGCAAATGGTATCACCCAGCGCACTCGTGCGCGATGCGCATATTTCCCCGGCGATCGACAACAAAGCCGGCGCATCAGCCCAGGCAACACCGACTGCACCAACAATCTCTGAAGAACCGAAGAGAGAGTCTTCGTCCGAGACCTCACCTGTCGATCAGCCATCGTCAAAGAAAGAGCAGGAGAAAACCGGCGGCGAATCGGCGTCCGCGCAGAAACAGGATGTGACGGCGTTCGTCGATAAAATCGCGGAAGCGACCTCAGGACAACAGGCAGGAGGCAACGCGAGCGCAGAAGCATCCACCACAGAACGACCATTGTTTCCCTCAGGACCGTACAAGTGGCTGCGCTATCCCGACGCCACCGGCAGACTAATCGCCTTCTGCGGGCTGCCTCTGTGCTTCAATGTCTGGCTGCCTTTGCTAGCCGTGCCTGGCATCGCCGTATTGATCAAATGGCACATCTCGGATCAGGAAGCTTTTCGCATCAGCCAACTGGGCGAAAAGTACCTGGATTATCGGAAGAAGACCTGGAACATCGTGCCGTACATTTATTAGGAAGAACAGCGCGCTCGCGCCCGCCGCTACCATGCGCTGCCCAGGCCGGGCCGCCCTGTTGTCAGGAACGCTACTCCAAGAACGGCGCGATCCGTCGCCGCTAGGAATCCTTGGGAACGGTTACCAACAGGCCCCCTTCAAACCGAGCCACCTGACAGCGATATAACGGATATCCGCCTCTTTATTAGCCCCCTCTCCTGTGAGGGAATCATAATTTACGAACCCATTTGTCAAGGAGTGCATTCTCTTGGAATGCACTTAAAATGGCTTTACAGGCGTTGGAATGTTTTCCTCTTAGCTTGTCACAAATCAGCGTCTCAACCCGATTTGTGCAAATCACTTGTCTTCGAAGTGACCACCCTCATGTCTGCGAAATCGTAAGACCGTGGCACTTGTCCCGAAAAGGAGCAATTATGAGCGACATGACTTTGACTAATGACGATAAACGGTGTCTTCAGATGTGGTTCCGTCAGGCAATAGTCGAGGTCGAGCGACGCGAAGCGCTCAACAACATCATAGCTTTCTACAATGGCGACCAGAAAAAGCCAGTTTCTCACCATTCACCGATCGCCCACCGCGCACGCCGTGCCCCGTCCGCTCACGCGAAAGAACTCGTGTGACAGACGCCAGGGTCGGGCAGCTTCACTGCACAGCCCCCCGGGTGCGTCGTCCATGATTCGATGCTAGCGGCATATTGATTTCGGGGTAAGGGGGCGGCCATCAGGCCGGCCCCCTTCGTTTTTGAAAAGCGGGCGTAAGCCAGCGAAACCTTCAACGAAACTAATCCAAATCTCTGCTTTTTTATCAAATTGGATTGAACTCTTTTTCCATAGCGAACGTTTATTACGTTGGATGGACAAGTAAAATTGAATAGAAGTGGCGCACAGACGCCGTGCGGCTATCCATCGGATATGTCCGCATGTTGTTGGCTGTAGCCATCATTCAGAGGAGTTGCGATGAGCCCACGCCCATACGTTCCGCTGCATCTGCACACGGAATACAGCCTGCTTGATGGCGCCACTATGGTCAAAGACCTGGTGAAAAAGGCTAAAGCGGAAAACATGCCGGCTGTGGCCGTTACCGATCATGGTGTCATGTACGGTGCAGTTGAGCTCACGAAGACCTGCCACGAGATTGGCGGTGTGAAGCCGATTATCGGCTTGGAAGGCTATATCATCGATGGCGACATTACGGACAAACAGAACAAGCAACCGCTCTATCACCTGACACTTTTGGCGCGCAACCTGCAGGGTTATCGCAATCTCGTAAAGCTGTGTTCTCGTGCTCACCTTACCGGCTACTACTACAAGCCGCGCATGAACAAGCAAATGCTTGCCGAGCACGCTGACGGATTGATCGTGCTGTCCGGTTGCCTTGGCGCCGAACTCTGCCAATATCTTTTGAAAGACGAATACAACAAGGCGCTCGAAGCGGCTGCCTGGTACAGAGACACTTTCAAGGAAAACTACTACATCGAGGTCCAAGACCACGGCTATTCGGAAGACCGCAAAGTCAATCCGAAGCTGATCAGTATTGCCAAACAACTCGGCATCAAGCTGTGTGCCACCAACGATAGTCACTTCACCGACAAACACGACGCCGTCGCCCATGATGCTTTGCTGTGCATTCAGATGGGCAAGCTGGTTACCGACTGCAATCGCATGAAATTCAGCGGTTGGGAATACATCAAAAACGGCGATGAGATGTCGTTTCTCTTCCGCGACCATTTGGACAAAGAGCACGTCGAGGAGGCGCTGAAAAGCACTCTCGAAATTGCCGACAAGGTCGAGATGGTCAAACTCGCCGGCGACCCACGCTTACCGAAAGTCAGCGTACCGGCCGGCCACACCGACGACAGCTATATGGATTACCTCGTGTTCGAGGGCATGAAGCAGCGCTACGGGCAAATCACGCCAGAGCTCGAACATCGCGCGCGGCACGAGATGAAAGTTATCGAGGACATGCACTTCTCCTCGTACTTTTTGATCGTGTCCGACTTCATCATGTATGCGAAAAAGCAGGGCATACCCGTAGGCCCGGGTCGCGGCTCAGCGGCAGGCAGTATAGTCGCCTACGCCCTGGGCATTACCGATATCGACCCGATAAAGTACAGCCTACTATTCGAGCGATTCCTCAACCCAGAGCGTAAGTCGATGCCTGATATCGACACCGACTTCTGCATCGAGCGCCGGGACGAAGTCATCAAATACTGCTCGGAGAAATACGGCGCCGATCGCGTCGGGCAGATCATTACCTTCAACCGCATGACCAGTAAGGCGGTAATTAAGGACGTTGCGCGCGTTCTGCAATTCCCGCTGTCCGAATCGAACAAGCTGGCAAAGATGGTTCCCGTCGTTCGGGGAAAGCCCACCCCTCTCGACGAGATGATCACCGACCATCCTGAATTCAAGAAAACTTATCACACCAACGAAGAAGCGAAGCAAGTCATCGACCTTGCACGCAAGCTCGAGGGCTGCAACAAAACCTTCGGCATGCACGCGGCAGGGGTGGTAATCGCGGACGTTCCGCTCGAGGACATTGTCCCTCTGCAGCGCAACAATGACGGCACCACCATCTGCCAGTTTTACATGGAAGACCTCGCCTATGTCGGCCTGGTCAAAATGGACTTCCTTGGATTGCGCAACCTGACGATGATCGATCGTGCAATCAAGATCATCAAAAAAATTCACGGCATAGATATCGACCCGCAGAAGCTGCCGCTCGATGACGAAGCCGTCTATCGCACCATAAGCAACGGCGACCTGGCGGGCATCTTCCAATTAGAAACTTCCGGCGGCATGCGCCAAGTCGCGCGCGATTTGAAGCCGACCAACATGGAAGACATTTCGGCGCTTATCGCGCTTTATCGCCCGGGTCCACTCGATACCGGAATGATCGATAAATTCATCGATTGCAAAAACGGCAAGACACAGATTACCTATCTGGCACCGCAGCTCGAGCCGATTCTCAAAGATACGTACGGGCAGATAGTCTATCAAGAGCAGATCATGCAGATCGCTCAGCAGCTTGGTGGATACAGCCTGGGACAAGCCGATTTGCTGCGCCGCGCCATGGGCAAGAAAAAGCCCGAGGAGATGGAGAAACATCGGCAAATCTTCATCGACGGCTGCGCCAAAAATACGATCAAAGACGCGGTAGCTACTCAGCTATTCGACATTATGGTCAGTTTTGCCGAATACTGCTTCAACAAGTCACACAGCCAAGCATACGCATTCGTCACTTATCAGACGGCATATCTAAAAACGCATTACCCGGTGGAATACATGACCGCGCTTCTTTCCAGCGTGGCCGGTGAGTCGGACAAAGTGCAAGGCTACATCGCCGAATGCCAGGCGATGGGCATCGACATTCTTCCACCGGACATCAATGTTTCCGGTAAAGAGTTTACCGCTGACGGCAATACAATCAGATTCGGGATGTGCGCCATTCGCAACGTCGGCGAAAATGCCGTCGAAGAAATTATCAACAAGCGCGAGGCCGGTGGCCCGTATACCAACATTCAAGACTTCGTCTCCCGAATCGATTTACGTGTTTGCAACAAGCGCGCACTTGAATCGTTGATCAAGTGCGGCGCTTGTTTGGGATTGAACGTCACTCGCAAGCAGGCATTGGAAAATCTCGACAGCCTGGTGGAAAACGCCAGCCGTCGCCAGAGCCAACAAGCCGCCGGACAAATCAGCCTGTTCAGTATGGGCGGATCCGGCGCCGCCTCGATGGAGTCGCTGACGCAATTGCGCGGCGATGGCAGCGAGTTTATGGAAGCCGAAATGCAAACAATGGAACATGAGTTGCTCGGCTTCTACGTAACGAGCCATCCGCTGCAACGAGTGCAGAATCGTCTGAAGCTGCTCACAACCCATACAATTCCTGAAGTAAAAGAAGCTAAGGATGGGGCCACCGTGATTGTCGGCGGTCTGGCCACCAGTGTTGAAAAGAAATTGACCAAGCAAAATAAATTGCTGGCAATCGTTCACCTGGAGGACTTATTCGGCAAGATAGAGGTAGTCGTTTACGGCGAGGTTTACGAGAAAGTCAGCGATGTTTTGCTGCCGCAATCATTGATTCTGGTGCGCGGCAAAGTGAAGAAGGGCGACGAAGAAGTTTCCGTCCTGGCTAATTCGGTCAGGCGAATTGCTGATGCGCAGCTAGTCAACGTTTCTTTCAACAAAGAACAATCATTCACCGACTTGCACCGTCTCAAGAGCATTCTCGCCATGCACAAAGGGGACGACCCCGTGCTATTGCACTTTCCCAGAGGAAAACAAAACCACGCCATTCTCGTTGGCTGCCAATTCTGGGTGAATGCCAATGATGGATTGGCCAATGAGATTGATTCGCAGTTTTCGCCGGCTGCCAAAGTCTGGGTGAACCGAGTTTTAGTCTAGCTGGACACAGACTCGCAACTCGGATTACAGAGAACTCATCGACATTTATTCAGTATTGTCGTGTTTCTGAGACGCAGTTCCCTCTGGCAGGCTACATCGATGTTAGACTCCCTGTGACTTAAAGCCGGTTATGACCACCGGCGCACAAAGCTTTTCCACATGGGGAGGGGAAATGAAGAAGGGACTTCTGAGGGCGCTGACATTGGCGTCTTGTGCGATGTTGGCAACAGGGTTCGCCGCCAAAGCCGAAACCGAATCGCACCATGCCTCAGGCATGGCTAGCTCAACTCAAGATCTGACACCGCCCAAGCAGATCTCAATGTACCTGGATGGATTCCATTGCTACAAGAACGAATTGGGACTGCCTGCGGAGAAGCAGCGGCAGATTCATGCCATGCACTACTGCTCGCATCACGGCAACGTCTTTATGTGCGCTGTTTATGACGGCAATGACGCCGATGCAAGACTGGTTGCCATCGAATACGTGATCGGCAATGAGGACTATCAAAAGCTTGCCGAGAAGGAGAAGCAATATTGGCACCCGCACACTGAAGAAGTGGACACCGGCTTGTTGCGGATGCCCGGACTCGATCCGCAGACAGAAAAGACAACTCTCACTTTCTTGAAAACGACCTGGGGCAAGACCTTCCAACTGTGGCCGGACTTGTCCAATCCTCTGCCTGTGGGAGAACCGCAACTACTCTGGGCGATTGATTCGAAGAAGATCAATTCCGAAACAATGGCCGCAAAGAACAAGCGTGATGCACAGACCAACAAAGTTTCTGCCACCACTGCAGCTCCAGCCAACTAACGCTGGATTATTGACCTATCGAGAGTCCGGCTCGCGGCACGCGGCCGGACTTTTGTTTGTACAGCCTATTTGAAGTCCGGCTTGCACATGAGGCTAACTTTCTCCGAGTGTCGAACTATTGACATAACGCATGAATCGCTTTCCGCTAATTCGAGCAAGCAACGGTGAAGATCGTCAGCATCATTTATCACCGTGGCGTTGATACTCACGATCGCATCACCCTCGACCAGCCCGGCCCTCTGGGCCGGACTATCGTTTTCAACGGAGAGAACAAGAACCGCCCCTTTATTTTCAATCTCATGGTAGCGGCTGAGGTGCCGACGCACAGGGATGTTCTGGACGCCGACGCCAAGATAGCCGCGACGAACGTGTCCGTCTCGCATAAGTGCAACTGCTACCGCCTTGGCCGTGTTGATTGGAACCGCGAAGCAAATGCCTTGCGCCGGCAGAATCACGGCGGTGTTGACGCCGATCACCTGCGCGGCCGAATTGGCCAAGGGGCCTCCCGAATTGCCGGGATTGAGGGCGGCGTCGGTTTGGATGATGTTATCGATGAGACGTCCGGTTTGCGCGCGCATGGAACGACCGAGCGCGCTGACGACACCGGCGGTGACGGTGGCCTGAAAACCGTAGGGACTGCCGACTGCCACCACGAGATGCCCAGGTTTCAGCTTTTGCGAATCGCCTAATTGGGCAGGCACCAAACCCGGTGCCCAGATCTGAACGACGGCCAGATCGCTATGTGGATCTTCACCGATAAGCCTGCCCGTCACTTCGCGCCCATCGGCAAGCGTGACGTGAATCTCTTCGGCGTCATGAACGACGTGGCTATTGGTGAAGATGTAGCCGTCCGGAGTGAAGACAAATCCGGAGCCTGATCCTCGAGCGCTGCGTCGTCCGCGGGGCGTCTCTACAGCGCGTTCGATTTCGATGTTCACCACCGAACGACTGACGATATCGGCGGCACTAGATACAGATTGAGAATAAGCGTCAAGCAACTCATCATCCGTCAAAGTTTTGGCATTAACCGAACCGGTTGCAGCCGGCTCGAGTAATGGATCGTTTGCGGAGAGGAAGCGGGTTCTAGCCATAAAAATCACCCCCTCCAGGTTGTTCAAGCTAGTTATTGCATATTAGAACGCGCGTTCAATTATTGTCAAATGACCCATCAGTACGGAACTTTTGCCGTAGACTGGAACCAGAGCAATCATGAGCCTAAACAAACTCCTAGCTAGCAGTGCTCCATCTGCCACCGTGATCATTAGATTGATGGTCGGGCTGGTCTTTCTGTCCGAAGGTCTGCAGAAATTTCTTTTTGTGCATGAGCTTGGGGTCGGTCGACTCACAAAGATGGGCGTGCCGGCTCCAGAAGTAATGGCTCCGTTCGTCGGCTGTTGCGAGATCTTGTGCGGCACCCTTTTGTGCATCGGGTTACTGACGCGGCTGGCGACCTTGCCGTTGTTCGGCGTCATGATCGGTGCCTTCATTTTCAGTCGTATCCCAGAGTTCGCCAAAGTAGGTTTCTGGGCCGGGCTGCACGGCGGACGCACGGATTACTCGATGTGGATGGGCTTGCTGTTTTTGCTAATCGTCGGGGCCGGACCTGTGTCGCTGGACAAACGCCTGCTGGAGCGCCGAGATAAGCGAACATAGGGCGACGCCACGCGCGGCCCTATCCCGACAATCCTTTGTATAAGAGACCGCAAACTGCTCCTCCCACCATGAGCCACACGGAATTCAACTTGGTGCAGATGAGAACGATAAGGCTGAAAAGCGCGAGCGCAACAGTAAGCCAATCGACGAGTGCCGCCTGGGCAAGTTGAAACGTAACGACGGCCATCAAAGCGAGTGCGGCCGCATTGACTGCATCGAGAAACCAGGCGGCTACCGCTGACTCGCGTACCTTTTCCACGAGCCGTGCAGTCAGTGCCACCAGAATAAATGCGGGAAGAAAAATGCCGACGGTGGCGATCAACGCTCCCAGCGGCCCGGCAAGCAGATAACCGATGAATGTCGCCGTCGTGAAAACGGGGCCCGGAGTGATTTGACCAACCGCTGTAGCGTCGAGCAACTGCGCAGAGGTAATCCAGTGGTAGTGCTCGACGAGGTCGGTTCGCAAAAATGCAAGCAGCACGTATCCACTACCGTAGAGCACGGAGCCGACTTTGAGAAAGTAGAGGAAAAGAGCGGGCAGGCTGAAGGGAAGCGACGCAGGAGCATAGGCGCCGAGGAAGACGGCGAAGATTATGATGAGGACGCTGACGGACACGAGGGCGAGCACGACGTTTCGCTCTTTGGAGAATGGCTCCGCCCGAAAGCGCGTAAGCACCGCCAGCAATCCCGGCGCAAACAACAATGCGATTTCGTTTAGTCCGAGAACCGAAAGAGCGGCCACCGCCGTCGCAATCAAAATCGCCTGCACCGACGACAAGGCAACGCGTCCTAGTCGCCACAAAGCTTGAGCGACAATGGCGATGACGACCGGTTTTAACCCATAGAGAACGGCCTCGGTCTGCGGAATGTGCCCGAATTGAACATACAGCGCGGCAATCATCGACACCATGATTGCCGCGGGCAAGATAAAGCAAACTCCACCGCAGATTAAGCCGGGAAGTCCGGCTTGAGTCTGGGATATATGCATAGCCACCTCGGTGGAGTTGGGCCCGGGGATTAAGTTGGCCGCACCGAGCAAGTCGATGAAACGCTTATGCGAGAGCCACTTGCGCTGCTGAACAATCTCGCGTTCCATGATGGCGATGTGGGCGGCTGGACCACCGAAGGCGGTTGCGCCCAGACGCAAGAACAAGCGTGCGATGTCCGCCACGGACGTTTCGAGTTTAGCTTGAGGCTGAGTATTGTCCATCACGGGCAATTATGCGCGAACGTAACTGCTGAGTAAAACGAAAAATGCAGGCGAGCC
>DATNQY010000079.1:0-17206 GCA_036703785.1 Candidatus Obscuribacterales bacterium | reverse complement strand
CATCTTGAAGGCAACCGAACGGCTTGCTGCCTTTCCCCTCGTGGCCCGTGAGAGTGAGCAGCCCAGTGCAATATTCGGCAGAGCGGAAGGGGCGCAAGAGCTTTTGGCATCCAAGGCGGGCGTCGAATTGAACAAGGCTCTGGCTCCTGCGATAAGCGAGCTGGCCAAAACTTTGAGCGATCCCGAAGTTCAACGTAGTGTGGAAATTCTGGGCAAAGCGGCGGGCGACGGAGCAGCCGCACTAACGCGGATTACCTCGAGCGCAGTCGAATTTGGCGCCGGGCTCACACAAGCCCTTGAACCGCTCGGAAAACTTGCCCAAGGGTTATCGGCACCGTTCACCCAAGAATCGCGCGTTCAGGCGGCAACGGCACCCCTGCAGGATGCCATAGACCGTCTGTCGGCAAATCGGAGTCAACAAAGTCCGGGAGCGAAGATCACGGGCATCTTAAACCAACTTGGTTTAGAAGGCGAACTTGGCAAAATTTCCGGCGCTCGATCGGCAACTGGCATACAGCAGTTATCCGCGCTCAATTTACTTGAATCGACGCTGGGAGGCACTAAGGAATTTCAGAGTCAGGCGCCTGATTTCTTTTCTCAGCGGCAAGCGTCTCGCCAGTCCGCTTTTGACGAAAGGACCAAGGCTTTCGGCGGCGGTGCGGCCGGTACGCTATTCGCATCCGGTCTGGAGCAGTCAACAATCGATGCCAATATTGAGGATGCCAGCAAAGAAGCGGCGGCACTTCGTGATAAAGAAGCACAACGCGAACAACTCGGTAGCAGTCGAGAGGATCGCCTGAAGGAAAATGCAAAACAGTTGGCAGCGGCGAGACGAACGCTATCAGCCAGTAGGCAAATCGCCGCACAGCAAGAAACTGGTACTTCGGGCTTCGCAGATGTGACCACGGAATTTCTCAACGCTACAGGCGGAATCGAAGGCGGCCGGAAAGCGGCGGCGTTATTCGGCGGCCCGGCAGCGATAGCCACGCTGTTAAATGGAAGTTCCGCGCCGAACACTCAGGCGCTCACATCGAGCCAAGCATTGCTGATCAATAACCAAAGGCAAGCGGACGTCGGCAGCAGTTTGGCCGATGTGTCACGGCTGGAAGGCGAACGTCGCGATATTCTGAATCAGCAAAAGTCCGGCGATGCTGAGCACCTGAAAGCGATTAATGAAGGTCTGGCGTCGGAAACGAAAATTCTGGCATTGCGTAATCAGGCTGTGACCGCGGCCGAGAAGCAAGCCCAAGCCTTCGGACAACTTGCTGAGAGCGCCAAGAATGGATTTGTTGGCGGCACGACTGGCGGTAACTCTGCATCTCTGGCCAGGCAGGGCGAATTTCTCGGCAAAGCGCTCGGCAAACAAAACGAGGCGATCACCGACGTAGACAAGTTGCTATCCACGGTTAACGCTCAAGAAGCGGATTTGAAAAAGCGGACAGCGGCTGAGAAAGATCCGGCAGCCCGTAAAGCGCTGGAGGAGCAAAGCAAAACGCTTGAAGCGTTGGCATCAGCCAAAGGACTCGAGCGCCAAGAACTTGGTTTCGGTCGAAATCGCATTCAGGTAGGGACGCTGGAAGTTGAGAAAGCACAGCTTCAATCGGGCGCGATTCCGCTTGAGCAACAATTATCAGGCGTTGACCGCGGCACCTTCGGCGGTGCCGTGCAAGCGTCTAAGTTAGAAGAGAAAGAAGCGCTTGTGAAGGCGAATGCAGCCCAGAAGCAGATTGACGCTTTGACCGCTCGCAATGCGGCCCTACCGGCTGGTAGCGCAACGGCGGCCCTTAACTCGCAGTTTATCGAGAAATTGACGACCGAAAAGGCTTCCCAAAATGTTTTGGCGCAGCAAGCGAACCGCGCCGGCGTCGGCGCGCAGTTTGCGCGACAGTCGGCCGGTTTAGAATTGCAACGCGCACTCTCGGCTAGTTCGCATGCTATCGAGGATGAAATCACGCGTCGAAAAGAAGCGTCGGATGCGTTGCAGCAATCCCGCAATGCCTTGGCAGATTTTGATAAGTCGCTTGAGGCGGCGAGAGCCGATAAAGAATCAGGGCTTGTAGGATTAGCAGCCAAGATCAAAAGTCAGGGCGGCTCTGTTCTAGGGAATATCGACACCTCGCCGGAAGCACTGAAGCAAGCACAGCTTGGGGCGGACGTTGCAAGGTTCAATCAGCAAGCCCAACAAGCCGGGTTATTCGCCACCGCAAGCGGCGGCGCCCGTCAAGGTTTCATTTCGGCAGCAAGTCCCTTTTCTCAAGACCAGGAATTTCAACGTGATCGCCTGCAAGGCAACGTCCTGAAAGCGGAAGAGAATGAGGAAACTACGCCGTTGAGCATCGCACAGAGCCAATTGGATAACCAGCGGCAAATCAGCGATCTTAGTTCGCGACTCGGCGTTGATAACCCACTCGGCTTTGCCACCGAAGCAGGTTTGAACGCATTCACGGCTTTAACGGCACCGCAAACAGGGCCGAAGGGCGCGCCGGGTTTCGGCATACCTTCAGTGTCGGAATTCAATTCGACGAATGGACAGAAGGCTCACGACTCTCACGAAGCAGTAGGCGGCGGGCACACAGCACAGAATCAGTCTAATCAATCGGAAAAGATCGTCACAGGGCTAGACAAGATCTTCGGCGCGACGAGCGCTACTGCCGAACTTATACGCTCTGGAGCACCTGTGAAAGTGATCAATCCGCAAGAGATTGGCGATAGCGTTAAACAATCTCTGAACAACCTGTAACACGCAAAGGAGAGAGGGAGAATGAGTTATCGAAGCAGGATCGATGCGCGAATTGACCGCATTGTCAGCGCAGAAATGAGCCAAGCCGTGCAAGCCGGGGCCGATCAATCAACACCCGCTAATGTGCCAGTGATTGGCAATACTACGGCGGATTACAACGGCGGCGCTCGCGCCGAAGTGCAAATGTCGGACGGCTCTGTTGCCGTCGCCGCACTTGGACAGGCGCCCGTAGCTCCCGGAGGCGCGTGCGTCGTGATCGGTGGGCGAATTTTCGCATGAATTTAGCGCTTACTTCGCTCCTGCGTGTCGGGCACTCAGCCGCTCGGCATGTGGGAGCGAAGTAAGACGATAAGCACCATACACGGTGCAATCCAACAGAAAAGGAAACGAAACAAATGGATAAGCAAGATCGAGTAAATTCGTTGGCTAGTGCCGATGGCAGCAATGAACAGCGTCCGATTCGTCAAAGTCCGCTTTTACACCAGGGCTTAGCAATGCCCGCAGCAAAGCCCGTAAAGAAACTAGCAGATGTAATAATGCGCGCAGTGAAGCAAGCGCATTCCGATCACTACATCCTCGTGGTCGAACGGCTCAAGTTTTACAAATACCGCGAATTGCGCGCTAGCGCGCTCTACCATCAAATTAACGACATGGGGAGCAGCGCTATTGCCGAGCGTTTCAAAATCAGGAATCCGTCCGACGCACAGCCTCACATGATGTATACGAAGGAGCTTTACGACCAAAAAGCGCCTGTAGGTAGCATCATTGCTGAAAGCGACTCCGAAGGAGTCGTGATCATCGAAGGCACCCCACGTGGACGAGAAATCGCAAAATTGTGCTGGCTCGAAGCCTATCCAATCTGCGTTCGCCGTACCGAATACACCGATAAGGACGGCGATCTTAAAGTCCAAATTAGCAAAAATAAGGATCTGAAATTCGAGTTGCACGAAGCGTCTTTACCGCTCCCTCTCAACAACGAATTACAGTTAACCGAGCCGGTGAACTACGATTTGATTATGCCGAGTGCGGCGGACATGACGCCTCCAGACCAACCTAAAGGCAAGAAGTCGGCGTGATGATGCAACGCGCAGTAAACAACCTGCTCCTCTTGTACCGGCGCGACAACGCGTCGATCAAGGTCACTTGGAAAATTCGGCATAACCCCTCGATAAGCATCGAAGATGTGCTCGGTTACCTGAGTACTTTCATCGAGGATAAGAAATTGGAGCCGTATTGCGAGGCTCCTAGGATTCTTCAATTAAATGGAGGGCGCCGCGCTATCGCCATTAAGTGCAGTCGGCGCGTAGCCCGAATACTGGTACATTGCGTCGGTGTAATCGAGCTATACGTTCAGTGATTTTTAAAGTTTGGGCGTCCTTCCTTTTTACTTTTACTTACAGGAGAACTAAAGACACTATGCGCGACGAGAACACGCAAATTAGCGTTACCCAAAAGCGAGCCGGAGCGGTCGTCCGAATCTCCATTAGAAAAAACCGTGCGTGTTTATCTAACCTCCAAACAGAAAAGTTGGGTAAATCAACAGGCGGAGCATCTGTGCACTTCTTACAGCAACGTAGTTCAGAAAGCGGTGCAACAGTCGATGGAACGCGAGTCGAAGATCGGCGGCGGGTCTGAACTGGCCCGCTTCGCCTTCGTCATGCTTGAATAAGTATCAGCATTGGCGGCGGTAGGCGCCCTCGACAGGCGCCGATACCTTCAAATAACCCGCCGTCATAGGGTGCCTCGGTGGACTGTCTTCCATCCGGGCACCCGCCCTATTTTTTCCGGTGCTCTCCTTACGAGTCGCAGAACGCCGAGCGAATCCCCCGCTCGGCGTTTCTGTTAGTGCCGCCGTTTCATAGGTCATAACGGCATACTGTGACCCGTGACATTTAGCGCCCGGTTTGGTTCAATGATCTCAATTGCGTCGAGTGCGCCGGGATCTCTCGGCGGGATTTTGCTATGAGGATTTGGTCATGAAGAGAAAAGCCAACAGGATTGAACCGGTCATTCGACCACAACAACACGGCAGCATGTACGCTCTGACTCTGCGCGCCGATGTCTTCCATGGTGACTTGCTCGGGCGGATCAGCGACCATTTCGGCGACGATCACATCAGGCAGGCATGGATCGCAGGCGACACACTTTTAGTCGAGCTGACGGACTTAGCATCGCGTTTTGCTGCGACTTTACCGGGTGTCCTGTCGTTCAAGCCGTTAGGCAATGATGGCCGCTTTAAGACGCGGTAGACAACTTAAAGCAGCGCCGAATCAAAAATGAGATCGAAGGTTTCGAGAGCCATATCAACGCCTTCTATGATTTCCTTGAGTCCATTCTCAATCTCAGGCGGGTTTAGGAAACTTAGCGAGAATACCATTTGCCCGTCTGCGTGTTTGTAGAAAGCATTTTTCTTCATCGCGTTTACGTTCGGGTGGGCGCCCTCGTCGATTGTTCGATCATACAGTGGTTTTAACCGTGCCTTCAGAGCCTTGTCGTGATGTTCCATCGTTCGCCAAATCCGATTGACAGAAAATTGTTCCTTCACTTTTTCCGCATCGGTGGCGCGATCCAACCAAACCGCCTTATCCGCTGGGCTGCGAAAGACCATGTACGCATACATGGAGGCTTCAAGGCAGCCGCGCAGGACCATCTGAGCTTGCGGTATCTGCCCTGTCATGGCCAGCCTGACGGCACCTAGGAACGACGAATGACATTGCTGAAAGAAATATGTTTCAAGCCAGTCTTCATCCGTGGGCTGCAGATCGGCGACGGCAACATCTGGGTATTTCTCGTTGAGGTTCATTGCCACAAAGGTTTTTACCGACTCATGCATAACCACGAAATGTGCATGCCTATCGATTAATTGTTTCTGGAGCGGTTTATTGCCGAATGCCCAGAATGTATTCTGATCTCCGTGCACTACAAAATCCGAGATCGGATCTGCTCCCCAATCGGGCGGCACGGGGATTTTATCGGGAAGCGGTTTTTTCTTCAGTTGTGACGAAAGCAGCGCAATGTTCTGCTGAATCAGCGTTTTTCTCAGCGTATTTCGCTTTTCATACTGCTTTCGTTCTCCGTAGAGAAACATCAAGATAACTTGTGTACGCCTCGTTTCGAGAGCATCCAACGCGCCTGAGTTGAGCGCGTACTCATACGCTTTGATCGCGTCTTTGTATGCCTTGCGTTTAAATGCCATGGTGGCAACAAGCAGGCTGTATGCGCCTATCCAAAACTTATCTTTTGCCTTTTCGGCAAGGTCTAGCGCCTGCGAATAATAATGCTCTGCAGGAATGAAGTCGCCTCTATCCTTCAGCGCCATGGCAATGCCCGCTAATAATTGTGGCCTCACTCCCACAGCAAACGGCGTAGCCGTTGCCTGCGCTAGCTTTTCTGCCCGCTCAAGCATCTCAATGGCGGGATCAAACTGCTTGAACTTGTAATAAAACAATCCAGTCCCTTGAAGCGCTCTCAGGCGTTGCTCTGCGTCGAGTTTCTCAGCTCGTTTCAGAGCATCCAAAACCTTCTTTTCGCCTTCATCATAGTTGCCGGACTCAGCAAGACGGTTACCCTCCTGCAAGCGATCCAACCATCCCGGCTTGTTGCTCATGATCTATTTCTTCCGTTTCCTCAGTGGCACCACTTTCGAAGCCGGGGCTTCCGTCTTCAGCTCGCGCAGATCCTTGACCTTCTCCAGAGCGGCGCGCACGGGATCTTGATTCAGCCGTGCATAAACTTTCGTTGCCGCTAACGAGCGGTGCCCTAAAGCCTTGGCGATCACGAACGGCGAGACGCCTGCGATTGCCATGTAGCTACCAACCGTCCTGCGCAGGTCATGCGGCCGTAGCCTCTCACTTCGATCTTCTCTCCATAGTCCAGCACGTTCTAACATGCGCTTCCACGCCTTGTGCGGGCTCACCAAATGGCCGGTAATGCCGTCACCTGGAAAGACCCATCGGCGAACATTTTCTCTCCCGTACAGCTTGATCAGCGCCTCGTCTTTTTCGGCTTCCATCCGCTCGTGCAGCACTGCCAAAGCCAGCTCGGTAAGTGGTACTTCGTGCGTATCGTCGTTCTTAGTATTCTCGATTGTCCAGAGCTTCAAATCCCAATTTATGTGGCGCCATTGCATCTCTAACACATTGGATTTTCGCGCTCCGGTTTCCATCAGCACCAGAAAGTAATGACGAAGGATCGGGTTCGGCTCGTCATTGATCGCGTCTAACACCTTCTGCGCCTCGTCGCCGGGTGCAACGAACCGCTCGCGCGCTTTGAGTTTAAACGTGTCGATCCCTTTGTAGGGCAGCCTATCGATTCTGATGATTTCTTTCTCTATGCCCCATTTGACGACCGCACGGAATGTGTCGAAACTTCGGTTAGCCGTGTGGCGCCTCGGCTTATCTGGATGTTCAGGATTCACGGCTAGATCCGCCAGCCACTTCTGAACTTCTGCACGCTGGATCGTACTGACCTTCCGCCGGTGCCACGTAGACTTTAGATATCGTCGATAGTTGTCTTCCATGTCCTGCGATGTCTTGATACGCGTTCGTTTCTCGGCAATGTAACGCGCGAAAAGTTCGCCGAACGTCAGGTCGAATTTGTCCCGCTCGACGGCGGCAGCCTCTGCCCGTTTCCTCTCACGCTTCTCATCGGCGGGGTTTCGCCCGTCGGCAATTTCGCTGTTTTTCTTCTCGGCAAGTTTCCTGACAGCCTCCATGCTCAGATCTGGATATTTGCCCAGATAGACCCTTTCGGTCTTGCCGACCGTCCGCACCTTGCGAACGAGATAGAACGACTTTGCACCGGATGAGGTTACCTGTACCGCAAGCCCACGGGTGCGAGTGTCGTAATAAAACGCCCGCTTGCCTTCCGGCGGTAGCGGTAGCGCGTCTATATCCTTTTTGGTGAAGTTGAAAGCGGTTGCCATTCGGCGATCCTCTACTATATGCGTTTTTGGCCGGTGCACCCGCCGGTGCACCCCAAAACGATAAACCTAGATAAACGGCTTGACAATCGCCTTGATTTACCGAAGTCTGAACAATATACGCCCGTGGGCATCTTAGGGATCAGCGTCAATTTTAATAAACCGACGTAAACCGCCAAAACCCATGGAATACCTGATTTACACCGAAGGGGTTAGGAGTTCGAGTCTCTTACCGCCCAAGGCTTTCGGGGATCGGGCAATTCCTAGGTGCTACTAGGGTGCTACTCCCAACCGAAAAACAAGCATATTCGCCGAGAACGACGGATAACACCGCTCGTGATACCATCGGTTCTCTTTTGTGTTGGCGTAATCAGAAACTCGGTGACTACTTGCTGCCGGACCGGGCAGTTCAACAAACAGCAGACTCACATCTGGAGAAGCTGGATGATAAATCAGCAACTTGACCTAGACGAACTAGCCCCCGCTTGTGTCACGAAAAGCGCCAAGAGATACATCGGCGAAGCGGTAGCCTGCTACAAGAGTGGTGCCTATCGGAGCACCATCATAGTTGCTTGGATTGCGCTTGTCTCGGACGTGCTGCACAAGCTATCTGATTTGAAATTGACGGGCGACAAAAACGCAACGCAGCACCTTACGGATTTTGAGAAACGACAGAAAGATCCTCGTGGATTCGTAGGACTGGAATTGGACATCCTTCAAGCTGCACTCACGTTTGAGTTCATCAACACCGTAGAGCACAAGGAGTTGCTCCGCGTTTATGAGGACAGAAATAAGTGCGCGCACGTGTCAGTAACTGATCCCGACGATGTATATGAGCCAACCGCAGAGCTAGCCCGGAATCACATGCGGTCCGCCGTGCACCATCTATTACGGCATGAAGCTGTACAAGGGAAAGCCGCCCTTGAGCAGATAATGAAAACGGTTCAATCGCTCTACTTTCCGACCGACGACGAAAAAGCTTACACGGTTTTGTCCGGTAGCTTGCTACGTCGTCCTAAAACATCTTTGGTGAGGAATTTCATCATCTGTCTTTTCAAGGAATTTCTATCCATCACGGATCTGGGTGCGCAGCAACGATACGCGGCCGCTATGAACGCCGTGCGGAAGCTTCACGCAAGCGTGTGGTCCGAGACATGCACCGAAAAACTAATGCACGTCGTCGCAACCACTCCTGATGCGCTCCTTTCCAATGCGATTATATTGCTCACCCTAGTCGACGACGTGCACCAATATTTCACGGCCGCGACCAAAATAAAGATCGGCAACTTGGTTGAAGATTCTAGCTCCGACCAATTGGTGCCGATGTTGTGGTTCGCGCTGCACGTACCCGACTTCGCACAAAATGCTACCTCGCGACTTGATCGCACGAATTCCGACGAACTCGCGCAGCTGATAGCATTCGACGCGAATGCAGTGTTTGTGGATCATGCGCTACAACTCTATCAGTCCTCAGGTTCCTGGAACACTGCAAATTCACGCGGAACGCAGCTGATTCTGCCACTTCTCTCAACGTTCGATGCAACGCAACTGGAAAGGCTTATACGCATCGCCGGAGCTAATGGTGAGGTACGAGATAGTCACACATATTCGGACATCAAACGAAAGGTTATTGCCATGGGCGTAGTAACTGCCGAGAGGATCGAAGAATTAGAGGCAGTAAGAACCGCTTAGAGCAAGACGCTAAGGAAGCCAGAGCTTGAGTACGAGGACCGGTTGTTTGCCACGTCGTGCCTCCTCGTCGGACACCGGATCGCACGTGCCGCGAACATTCAGATGATCGAACGCGAACTCCGTGCGATTGGATTGGCTGAGATTTCCCATAATTTGGCTAACCAGAGCGGAGGCTCGTTCATTGAGCATCGCTGAATTCGCTACGTCGACGCTCTCTTTTTGATTTTCAGCAAGAGACTTTTCCAACGATAGGTAAAGAGGCATGACGTTAATGAGCAACTGCTCCTCGGACATCGGAAGAGCTGTCAAAACCGCCTCACATACGTAGCCATCGCAGGAGCGAATCGATATTGTGGTTCCTTTCTCGCCCTTCTTGCTGTAGAGGAGAAAGTCGTTAATAGACTTCGTGTAGACGAATCCAAACTTTTCCAAAATGCCTTGCAGTCTGGCTAGATTGCCCGAAGAGGATTGCTGTTTGGTTTGCGGGGCAGATGAAGTGTCTGCGGCTTTGGCCGCCTGTTCGTCTTTCTCTATCCAATGTTCGTACCAGCGCGGCGCTTGAAGCGGTCCCTTCACATACTCGTTCCACAGAGAATTGTCCTCATACCAGAGCGAACTTGATTTCATGCCGAGAGCAATGCTTGTCGGCGTGCGCTTCCCAACCGTCCAAAACTCTTTCTGCTTGCTGCCGTATTGGTGAGCGAGCATCGCACTGGCCTCTCGCAGTTGTTTCCGAGGAATTTCGCCGACTATGCAAACGAGACGGTAGACGCCATGGTCATTCGCAAACTCAAATTCGGGATTCCATTTCACCGTTCCTAGATAAGCACCATCAGCCCGATAGGAAGCTTCACCTTTGTCAGCATCGGGATGCTCGACTTTCTTCAATCCCGTGATATGCGCGGCTGCGAGCGCGTTCTTGAACTCTGCCAGAGAAGAACCTAGCCTAACGCCCTGCATGACGGCCCCATCGTAAGGCTGTTGTGCTGCGGCAACAACAGGTGACTGATCTGCAAACAGGATAAGAAACACAATCGTTATCGCCGCAAATAGTCTTGCCAAGATGAGTTCCTCCTGCAGGTGTTGAATTTGGCCGTTGAGTTCCACGCAATCTTATCATCACCGCAGTGATTCAACCCGCCAACGCGTTCGTTCGCGAGAAAAGAATCAGTTCTCGCGCTTGAGTTCCACAGTCAGGCTTAGCAATTTCTTCTACGCAAACGCAGCCTTTTTGCGCTTCGTGCCCGGTCGTCTCTTGCCCGCGCACTCCCAGCACTCCACAGGTGATTTGACCCTTTTGCGAATGCTTTGGCGCCAACTATGTCCCTTTTTGCATCGCCAAGATACCGTGAGTTTCGAGTGGGCAGAGACCTCTGAGGGAGTGAGCGCCCCGTTCCTTACTCGATCCCATTGTTTTGCAATGTCGGGATGAAGACCCAGCAGGGAATTGGTTACTGAGATTTGCTTTCCGGCGCACGCCGGGCACCCAGATCCGCGACCGGTCCGGTTTGCTGGCGTAGCCTGCCATTCATGGTCAGGTCCCTTGCGACAGAACCACCAAACCTTCTTCGAGGAGGAAGACGCTATCTGGTCTCCCATCAGTCCTCCGTTTTTCGTCGGATGAAGCTGCACCGAGATATAGGGGAACTGCGCTTTGAGGCTATTGAGCGGGCTTACCTTGTACCGAGTGCAACACGGACAGCCACGTCCCAATGCGGTGCGATTGCCAACCGAAGCTTCCCATTCATGCCCATAGCGCAAACAGCGCCACCAAACTTTCTTGTTAGATCCCGCGACCACATTTTCCGGGCGTAATTTACCGTTGAGCTTTGGATGCCATTCTTTGGCGAGTTTCGGGAATCTGTGTTTAAGCGAATTAGTTACCGAAACACGGTGCCCGGTGCAAAATGGGCACCGGGATTTCCGCCCTGTTCGCGAATAGATTGCCGCCTGCCACTCATGGTCTGGCCCCTTTTTACATTTCCACCAGGCAATGGTGTCCGATCCTTCAGAAAAGTCAAACGGAGTCCACGGTCCATTTTTTGTCGGATGCCACTGATTCGCAATTCTCAAATTGCTTTGTACAATCGAAACAAAGTCTTCGTTGCTTGGCTTTTCATACCATGCACGAGAAATTTCTTCATGTTGGCCAAGGACCATTTGCTTCCTAAAATACGGCTTTGGGTGCTCACGAGCGTATTGCATTCGTGCTTCATAACAAGCCGGACATCCCGCTTCCAGAGTAGTCCGATCAGAAATAGCCGTTTCCCATTCATGATTGCACTCCCGGCAAAGCCACCAAGCGCGCTTTGCTGAAGCATACGTAACGTCGGAAGGTTTCAATTTGCCATTTTTCTTCGGGTGCCATTCAGCGGCAACTTCTGGAAATATTTCTGACAGGGCATTATCGCTGCATACTCTCTTGCTTGCGCAGTAGGGACAAGCACTGTCGTTTGTTGTCCTGTTGCAGATTTGTGCTTTGTACGGTCGCTCGCAATTCGAACATTCCCACCAGCATCTCACCCCGGATGCCCGGCTAAAGTGCTCAGGACCCCAACCGGCATTTTTCGAGTAAAGCCACTCTTCTGCTACGTCTGGCCGCGCATCGGATAGCGGCACCAGATTTCTTCGCCGAACGCCGCAGAACGGCTCCTGGACATCTTCAATTTCTACGATCGGGTACTTGCGCATCACAACTGGCCTCTATCTATAATTTATCATTTCAGCGGGCGAGAATGCATCCACTGGATTTTCTTGGAACCGTGGATACGAAACATTCGCCTGACGGTCGCAAACAGCTCCCCCGAATTGTTCACGAAAAATTCGCCTAATTCCTTCTGGAAACGTTCTGCAGCCAGTCGAGGAGCATTCTCGATTTCCCATTGGCGTCTCTCCTCAGCTCTTTGTCTATCACTCTCCTCCATCTCCTTCATCCACCTTGCCTGCTCGATTCGATGTTCGACCACTAGCGGATGGTTCCAGGTGCCACATCGTGCCCCTGGTTGATCAACACCATCAACCATCAGAAGCTCGTCCTGCTCCATTCGCCTCAGGAGCTGGTAAAACGATGGCGCCTTTACTTTATTGCAAATGCGTCGACGCAGTTCTGTCGCAGTGAAGAGCTGCAATTCTCCACACACCGGATTGTTTAGGATGGACATGACTGCGTCGCGAATTTTCTGCTCGTCCGGCGGCTTGCTCTTGCCATATGTCTGAAGCACTACGTCTTCGGCGGTTTCCGTTTCTGACATGAAATTACGAGTCCTCTGCGGCTGGTGAAAAGGGCCCCATAGTAACAACAATGAAACCGAAAAAGGGGCACCCTTGCGGGTGCCCCAGAGGCAGACTATGCTTGCGCTCTCGACGCGATGAATGCATCGAGATCAGATTTCTTGTACTTCGCGAGCCGGCCAATTTTGTAGACCGGTAGCGTGTAGCGGCCGGTGCTCTTCCAGATGGCGAGCGTGATACCGGCAACGCCGAGATAAGCGGCGGCTTGTTTGCGGCTCATCAATTCGGATTCGAATTTCTGAGATTGTTGGATCGCTTGTTCGGGATTCGTGGATGAGGCAGATTCTTTCATGAATTCTTCCTTCTAAGTGCGCCTTCGCGCAAAGACCAGATTGGTTTGCTCTACCGGATGAAAGTCGAAGCGTTTCAGCGGTCAGGCTAGTTGCCCGCCCGTATAATCGTTGGTGGCTAGATCGTTGGTGGCATTCCATGCGGCGCCATTTACCAACCAGTTCCCAACTACTTGCTTAAGATATGGGTCATCCAGTGAACAGAGCTTATGCAAGCAGTCCGATGTCAGCCGATAATAGCGATCAGCTTCTGCGTACAGTTTGAGCGCCCTGTAAGCATTAGCCATCATGTGATGCGTTTCCGCGGTCAATGGATGGCATTCCGGTACCAAGTCCTGGCGGGCAGCTAGTGCTTCCTCAAGAAGTGGCAGCGCCTTGTCGTAACGCTCCAATAGCATGTATGCATTGGCAAGCGCCACCAGACTTTGAGCGCGACACATTCTGGACATGCCGAGTGTGTCGATGGAAACCACGAAGGCTGCGATGGAATATTGAATCACCGCATCTTCTAACAGTCCCCTGTTTTGAGCGACTACGCCACGCCCATGGTGTGTTTCCCAGAGGGCGTAATAGTAGGGTTCTTGGTTCGAACTACTTCGATCTTCGGTCATTGGGTTGTCCCCTTTCAAATCGAGCGTGCAGGGCTCTAAGAGCCCTGCATCTCGTGATCGATGAAGCCGGTGTTGGAGGCGTCGTTGCCTTCAAACTCCGGTTTTAAGACGGTGTGATCCGGTAGATAAGCATCTATCGCTCCCATTGCCAGTTGAACGGCATCATAGAACGTGCGCTTAATCCACTCATTCGGCAGACCGTCGAATGAGAATGTGACGACTGTCTTAGCTCCTTCGAGATCCGAGCAATCGACACATTCGATTTGCAGGTTGGCATGGTGCCGAGTACGTCCGTCATCGAAGCTCGATTCAGGCTCTCGCCACTCATACCGATAGAGCAGATATCCGCTGGTCAGTTCGGTAATCCGGTTTTGCCAATGCGATTCGTTTAACCAGGCATTGGATAGTGCTCGCTGAAGTCCAGCGAACACTTGCTCTATGTCGCAGTTGTACAAGCGCTTGCGATGGAGGAGTTTTTCCTCGTAGGCTTGTTGTTCCTTGCTCAGCTCGAACCCGAAGAATATCAACACAGCAAGCGCTGCGAGACAGACGTTCGGAAAGCCCAGCGGCGCGCAAACAAAGAGGGCAAGAATGCCACAAGGAATTGCGCGCAGGAATGGATGTATTGCTATCATGCGTTCTCCTTTACGCATGACTCTCACCGGTAGAGCGGGGTGAGTTGACCGGTCTTATCTGATTTTCCGTGCAGACGCCGATGAGGCGCCCGAACCGACAGCTTTGATAAGAGCAGGTATTAGTGCAAACACAGCCTTGAATAGCTCCGCGAGAACGGTGCACAGCAAGCCAATTAGGCTTACGACAAGGCGAGTCAGCATGTCGAGAAGTGGGCGCAGAATGACGTCAGGTTTGACGCCGGCCATGCCCACCAGGATTACGAGCGTGAAGACGATCAACATAAGTTGTTCGACTCCAGCCGTTGCAGGGTTCATTGTTGTCATACTGCATCCTCCAAAGAAGGTGCGGCGCGTGTCCGCACCGATTTAGACAACAGGGAGCAATGAGTCTGCCGGGGCAGCTCCATTGCGGATAAAACTTTCGGGTGGCGCGATTCTTGTTGACAAGGTAGCGCCGATATACTGTGGGGTGGGAAGCGCTCCACAGTCCAGGTTATTCGCCAATGACCCTTGAGATCCAAACAGATCTGCAAGCGCAGCAGCGCCAGCGTGAACGACATTCACTTCGGATCGGACTGAAACAGCTGAGGGAAAACACGAATCTGGGGTCGTTCCAACAGCGGCTCTTCAAAGACTTTCTGCCCTCGCTTACGGAAGCAATCGATCAGCGCAAGACGGCGATGCAAGGCACGAAGGCAAAGCTGCCAGATTTCGTATTAGCGGCAATTGGCTCTGAAGAACTTGCCCTCATAACGATTGTAAGCGTCATGTACTGCATCGCCGATAGCCAGCAAGACCTGACGAAATCCGGCAGGCAATACGCCGCCACACTTCGCCGAACCGCGCTGCGGATCGGTCAACACTGTCGAGACCGATTCCTCGGCGATGTATCAGCCGATACTGGCGATGGCACAAGCGATCTCCAGATTGAATCCAGGCTGATGACGATCCTTGCTGATCGTCAAAAGAATCGATGGAATGCTGCAAAACGTGCCGAGCAGACCATCGAAGCGATGAAGACCGAAGACTGGTGGTCTCTAAGCCGGATGATCGCTGTGGGCGGCGAGCTTATCCATATAGCGATGAAGAGCACCGGACTGTTCGAGAAAACATATAAGTCTCTCGGCAAAGACGACAACAAGAGAACCGCGATCTTACGACTGACTGATGTGGGCGCAAAGTGGCTGGACGCGCGCCGCAATGATCGCAAGCGTGGTGCGGAGAAACAGGGTATCTTGTCGATTCCGTTTAATGTGCCGATGCTCGTCGAGCCAAAACCCTGGATCGACCTGAAGGGCGGCGGTTACTTGACGCTTACGTCAGTGCTCATCAAACCAAACGACAAAAACTGCGTGCCGGACGATTTTTATGACATAACAACTATGCCAGCCGTCACAACCGCCGTCGATCTGCTACAGCGGACGGCATGGGAAATCAATCCGCGTGTTTTCCAGTCTTACAAGAAATGCTGGGATAACGCGTCATACAGAGAGAAATTTTTCAATCCAGAGCACGCCACGTTCTCGAAGAACGAGTTAATGGCATCGATTGAAATGAAAATCTCCACCTGTGAGGATTTGCTGGGCAAGACATTTTTCTTCCCGTACCAACTGGACTTTCGGGGACGAGTTTATGCAGTGCCGCACATTCTCAATACGCAGTCCGATGATCCAACGCGATCATTGCTCCAGTTCGCCACAGCGGCGCCGGTGAGTGATCGCAGCCAGTTCTGGACAGCTATTCACGCAGCTAATGGCTTCGGTCTCAACAAATTGACACTGGACGGTCGCCATAGCTGGTGTCAGGAACATTTGTCACAGATCGAAGCTCTGGTGGCAGATCCGTTCAAACACGTAGATTTCTGGTCCCAGGCGAAGGAGCCATGGGCATTTCTCGCAGCATGCTATGAGCTGATAGATATACGGCGCGGAGCGAGCACCACGCGCCTGCCAATTTATGTCGACGGTAAGTGCAATGGGCTTCAGCACCTGAGCGCAATGAGCCGCGATGAGCATGCCGGACAAAGGGTAAATCTGTTACCAGGCGAACAGCCGCAAGACATTTACGACCACGTAGCTAAACAGGTCGAGGCATTAGTGGCTGCCGACAAAAGCGCATCAGCCAAGTATTGGCACGGCAAGATCAATCGAGATCTCGTAAAGAGGCCAGTTATGACGACGCCTTACGGTGTCACGCCCAGTGGCATCAAAGATCAGCTCAAGGACGCGGCGAAGTCGCTACGTCCGAGCAAAGATGCTTTGGCATATATATCCAAGAAGGTTGTTAGAGCAATCGAGGACGTCATGCACGGTCCGGCCGAGGTGCAGAATTGGTTGCAGTCGATTGCTAAAGACATGGCTACTGCGCATTCGTCGCTTATTTGGACAGTGCCATCCGGTTTTCGCGTATGCCAGGACTATCGGAAGCCGAAGTTTAAACGACTAAGTGCCGGAAAATTCTCCGTGCGCTTCTATTTGCCGGTCGATGGAGAACGTCCAATCGACAAACGCAAACAGGCAACCGGAATAATCGCTAATTTCGTCCATTCCATGGACGGCGCCCACTTGGTTCAGGTGGTAAATCGGCTCAATGGAGCAGGCATCAGCAATGTCGGCGTAGTGCACGACAGTTTCGGTGTGCATGCCTGCCATGTGGATATCATGAACCAGGTAATTCGGGAAGAATTCGTTCGCATTTACTCCGAGCCTGTCTTGCAAAAATTTCTGCAAGAACAGGTCGAGCGAACCGGCCTCAATTTGCCGACGTTCGATGCGTATGGCAATCTCGCAATTGAAAGCGTGCTGAAATCGCCATATTTTTTCTCGTAGCTTAAGGACTAGTAAGTGCAGGCGTTGCCTGCGGTTTAAAGGCGGGGAGAGGTGCTTGCGCACCCCTCCCCGTTGGGTTACCTATTGGGGATCTGGTCCATCCCAATCGTGCATCCAGTCTCTGTGTATCCGTCCGGTGAACCCGTTTTGACCGTCGAATGAAAATCAGGCATGATTTTCGCGAGCTCATGGGAGGTC
>DATNQY010000078.1:0-9314 GCA_036703785.1 Candidatus Obscuribacterales bacterium | reverse complement strand
GTGCGCACGGTGATCGTCGACGAAATTCACGCGGTCGCCGATGACAAACGAGGCTCTCATTTAAGTTTGTCTCTCGAACGTCTGGAGGCTCTTGTCCAGCACAAGCTTGTCCGCATCGGACTATCGGCTACGCAAAAACCGATTGAAACCGTGGCGCGCTTTCTCGTGGGCAGCAAGCGCAAGATGCCGGTGATCGTCAACGTCGGGCACAAGCGCAACCTCGATATGGAAGTAGTCTCGCTGGGACAGCCCTTGGGAGCGGTGGCATCCACCGAAATGTGGGAAGAGATTTACGACCGCGTCGTGGAATATACGAAGACAAATCGCTCTACGCTCGTCTTCGTCAATACTCGCAAATTTGCCGAGCGAATGGCATTCCGGCTGTCCGAGCGACTGGGGGAGGATGCTGTCGCCGCTCACCACGGCAGCTTGTCGAGAAAAATTCGGCTGAATGCCGAGCACCGATTGAAAACGGGCGCTCTTAAGGTACTGGTTGCCACTGCGTCGCTCGAACTCGGCATCGATATTGGTGATGTTGATCTCGTCTGTCTCGTCAACTCGCCTCGCAGCATCGCGGCCGCGCTGCAACGCATCGGTCGCGCTGGGCACTGGCGAGGCGCTGTTCCAAAAGGCAGAATTTTTGCTACCACCCGTGATGACCTTGTCGAATGTGCCGGTACAGTTCATGCCATTCACGACGGCGAGCTCGATCGACTGTTGATTCCGGAAGAGCCGCTTGATGTTCTTGCCCAGCAAATCGTCGCCGCCTGCTCTGCGGAAGATTGGGACGAAGAAGACCTCTACAAATTATGCAAAGGCGCATATCCTTATCGGGCGCTTTCTAGAGCAACGTTCGATCGTATTCTCGAAATGCTCACCGAGGGGTTTGAAGGCCGTTCGGTAAAGTTTGGCGCGTATCTGCATTGGGATCGCGTCAACGGCCGGATTCGGGGGCGGCGCGGCAGCCGGCTTACGGCAGTCACCAATGGTGGTGCTATTCCGGAGACAGGCAACTTCGCGATGGTGGCTGAGCCGGAAGGCATCACGGTGGGCACTCTCGACGAAGATTTCGCGGTGGAAAGCAATGCCGGCGACATAATTTTGCTGGGCAATACATCCTGGATGGTAAAACGCGTCGAGCAATATCGCAGCCGCGTGCTCGTCCAGGATGCGCACGGACAGCCACCTACCGTTCCCTTCTGGAGGGGCGAGGCGCCTGGACGCACGCGCGAATTGTCAGGTTACGTCGCGGTGGTGCGCGAAACGATAAGCAGCATGTTGCCCGGCACGATGCCCGGCGCGACGCTGGTAAAAAATGAACCTGTCGAAAAAACGATCGCCTGGCTGATGAAGAATTGCGGGCTCGAACGTTCGGGAGCGGAGCAGGCCATCGAGTATGTGCTTGAAGGGCGGTCGGTGCTGTCGACTGTGCCGACGCAGAAGACTGTTATTGCCGAACGTTTCTTCGACGAGAGCGGCGGCATGCAATTGGTCATTCACGCACCGTTTGGATCCCGCATCAATAAAGCGTGGGGCTTGGCACTGCGCAAACGCTTTTGCCGAAGCTTCAATATTGAGCTGCAGGCATCCGCCACCGATGACGGCTTGAATATCGCGCTTTCGGAAAAGCACAGCTTCCCTTTGGGGGATATATTTCATTGGTTGCATCCCAATTCGGTTCGTGAAGTGGTGGAGCAGGCGGCGTTTCAAACACCGATTTTCGGCACTCGCTGGCGCTGGGATGCCACTCGCGCTTTATCCCTTTTGCGATTTAGCGGGGGCAAGAAAATCCCGCCGCAACTGCAACGGATGCGTTCCGAAGATTTGTTGGCTACCGTTTTTCCTGATGCTGCTGCCTGCCAGGATAACTTGGCCGGCGATATCCAGGTGCCCGATCACCCTCTGATCGAAGAGGTGATGAAAGACATCACGACTGAGGCGTTGGACGTCGATGGATTAATAGATGTTCTCCAGCAAATCGACAATGGAACGATCAAATGCATCGCCATTGACACGCCCGTGCCCTCGCAGTTCAGCCATGAGATATTGAACGCGAATCCTTACGCATACCTCGATGATGCCCCGCTGGAAGAACGTCGCGCCCGCGCTGTCGAGATGCGGCGAACATTGCCTGCCAACATCGTTGAGCAGGTTGGACAACTAGATCCAAATGCCCTGGCGCGCGTCACCGACGAAGCTTGGCCCGATGTCCGAAATGCCGACGATTTGCACGACACGCTGCTCACCTTAATTGGATTGTCCGAAGTGATGCCGGATGACGTTATAGATCAACCCGGCGACCGCTGGCGAGCATTCTTCGATGAGCTCGCCGCTGCCGGCCGGGCGACAATAGCCACTATGGGCGAGCGAAAGTATTGGGTCGCCGCCGAGAGGATGAAGTCGTTTCGAGCGATATTCCCCGAGGCGAATTGGTCGCGCGTACTCAAAGATATTGAGAAACAAACACCCGACCGTGAATCGGCAATTGTCACCATGCTTGGTGGCTGGATGATGCATAGTGGACCAGTCACCGCCGCGCAACTGAGCGATCGTTTAGGATTACCGATCCAGGACATTGATTTGGCTTTGCTGAAGCTCGAGTCATCCGGTGCAATCCTGAGGGGCAGTTTTACCGGCGAAAAGCACGGACAGCTCGAATGGTGTGAGCGGCGCTTGCTGGCTCGCATTCACAAACTTACCATCGGTGTTCTCCGTCAGCAGATCGAGCCCGTCACTGCCGCCCAATTTATGCGTTGGCTGTTAAGTTGGCAACATCTGACACCAGGCACTCAATTGGCAGGCGAGTACGGGCTTATCGAAGTGGTCCGGCAGCTCCAGGGCTATGAAATTCCCGCCAACGCGTGGGAGCCGCAAATCTTTTCGCGGCGAGTGAAAGATTACAGTCCGTCCGATCTAGATCGCCTCTGTCTCAGTGGCACCGTCGGTTGGGGACGCCTCGACGTACATCCTGCGCTGGGCACCGAAGATAGCGGGCTTCCGCCCGCCGGTACCAAGAAAGGAGAGAGCGGGCTTCCGCCCGCCGGTACAGAGGACGAACGATCAGAGGAGCGCAGGCGGCTCGCCTGCGACAGTGGTCTCCTCGAGCTCGTCGAAGACGAACCCGACGATTCCCTCGACGAGGAAAGTCAGACAGGTCCCTTCGTCCAACTCGCTCGCCAGCGAATAATGCCGACGAGCATCGCTCCGATCGCTTTCTATCTGCGCCAGGAAGCGCAATGGATGCCGCCGCGGCAAATTCCTGCTGAGATTCCCAGTGGACTGAGCCGAACCGCCCGCGACATTTACGTCTATCTGCGGAAATACGGCGCGTCATTCTTCAGCGATATTGCGCAGGGCATGAAGGAAACGCGATTGCCCGCTGAAATCGAAAATGCATTGTGGGAACTTGTTGCTGCCGGCTTTGTCACGGCCGATGGCTTCGACAATCTGCGCGCCTTTCTCAATGCCAGGCGCCGGCACGGACATGGTCGCGGCTTGCCGCGTCATGCCACCGGACGTTGGGCCTTGCTTGCAAATAATGCTCACCGCGATCAAAATGCGCGTTTGGAAGCCACATGCTGGATGCTGCTGAATCGTTACGGGATCGTTTTCCGCGATCTATTGGCGCGCGAGAATCTGACGATGTCTTGGAGAGACTTGCTCATCACTTTCCGCCGTCTCGAAGACCGTGGTGAGGTGCGTGGTGGCAGATTTGTTAGTGGCTTCCTGGGCGAGCAGTTTGCCCTGCCAGTGGCGGTTGATTCATTGAGAGCTATGCGCAAACAGGAGCCTACCGGCCAACAGGTCACGTTTTCCGCTGCCGATCCGCTCAATTTAATCGGTATCTTGATACCTGGAAGCAGGGTCCCCGCCAACTCTACAAAAATGATCACTCTCACTGATGGCGTGGCTCAGCCTCTTCAAGGGGCCCAACTTCAGGCGATTTGATCCTAAGGAAAGCTTAAGTTCCCCTGCTTTCGGCCGCACAGATTATAGTTTGTGATTAGGTATATCGATTGATATCGAAAGGCGGTCCGCAATGAACACGCTTCGTACAATTGTACTAATGGGATTCCTCACCGCGCTCATGGTTGGCGTCGGTGGATTTATCGGCGGCAAAAGCGGACTGATCATCGCCTTTATTTTCGCCCTGGTCACCAACTTCACCAGCTACTGGTTCTCGGACAAGATCGCCATCATGATGGCCGGTGCGCAACCTGTCTCGGAGCAGGAATCGCCTGAGCTTTACGACATCGTTCGAGGGCTGTGTCAGAAAGCCGGACTGCCGATGCCGCGGATCTATATCGATCCGTCTCAATCGCCCAACGCATTTGCTACCGGACGCGATCCGGAGCATGCGGCA
Organism: Candidatus Obscuribacterales bacterium; assembly: GCA_036703785.1. Taxonomy (GTDB): domain Bacteria; phylum Cyanobacteriota; class Vampirovibrionia; order Obscuribacterales; family Obscuribacteraceae; genus JADYXS01. The sequence continues at coordinate 4,951 of DATNQY010000078.1, read as the reverse complement.
GTGGCGGTAACCGTCGGCATTATGCAGATTCTCAATCGGGACGAGCTGGAAGCCGTTCTTGCGCACGAACTCGGACACGTTCGCAATCGCGACGTATTGATCACCACGATTGCTTCGGTGTTCGCCGCAGTGATCACGGGCTTGGCACACATGGTCTGGTGGGGCGGCGGCTTCCGCAATCGTGATGATGACCGCGGTGGCGGCGGCAATCTCATTGGCTTAATTTTGGTTGCCGTTCTCGCTCCGCTTGCCGCAAGCTTGATCAACCTGGCGATTTCTCGCTCACGCGAATACCAAGCCGATCAAACAGGTGCTGAAATCTGCGGTCATCCGGAGGCTCTGGCGAACGCGCTTGCAAAGCTTGAACAAGGCTCGCAGCGAATTCCGATGGGCGTGAATCCCGCGCTCGGCAATATGTATACGGTGAAACCAGATCCGGGCAATTGGTTCACCAACATCATGTCGACACATCCGCCGATTCCCGAGCGGATCAATCGCCTCGAAGAAATGGCCGTGCGTAAGAATACAATTTAAGGTAAGCGGAAGTTCTCATCCCGCTCGACCGTTGCCATCGCCGTCGCCGTCATCTTTCGGTTCATCCTCAACTTGGTTGAGGCGCCTATCGATATTTGTGAACCGCGCATCATGGTCCGCGAGCCGCTTCTCATGGTCGGTGAGCACTTCCGTAATATGTTTCAGCCTGAATCGCATTTCGAGTTTGAACTTGTTGAGCTGGGCGGTTGTGAATTCCCGCTCTTTATCCAGCTCTTCGCGCACGATCAGGCGAATTGCCTCCACCTGTGGGCGTGTGAATTCCCATTTGCCTAACTCTTCCCGCAGGACCAGGCGAATTGCTTTGAGGAGTTCGTCATTCATGGCAGCGGTTCCTCTCATGATGGCTACTCCTATAACGCTAAAATCATGCCAAGGGTTCATTCCAGTATAGCCGAACAAGGTTAAACGTTTGGAACGGCACTGCATGTATTTTGCGCTGCAAAGCGGGCTGCCGCCCGCCGCTACAATGTTGGACTACAAAATGCCTTCGCGCATCGCTTTAACAGCGGCTTGTGTGCGATCTGAAACGGCGAGTTTTTCCATTAAACGGCGCATGTGTGTTTTCACAGTCTCGACGCTGACGATCAGTTTTTCTGCGATTTCCTGGTTGCTCATTCCATCTACAACCAGTTTCAATACTTCGATCTCGCGCTGCGATAAACGCGAAGCATTCTTCGTTTCTTCTTTCTCGCCAGGTTTGGCCGACACAGGCAAACCCGCTTGCACCGAAGCGCGCAACACGCGGCTGGCAATTCCTGGATCAAGCCAAGCAGCTCCCTCTGAAACCGTGCGAATGGCCAACGCGAGTTGACTGCTGGCCGTTTCCTTCAAGCAATAACCATCGGCGCCCGCCGCCAGTGCCGCGAAGATATCGCGGTCGTTATCGTGCGAAGTGAGCATGATTATGCGTGTTTGCGGAAGAGCTTGCTTGATGGCGCCTGTCGCTTCGATACCATCAACATGCGGAAGACCAATGTCCATCAGCACGACATTGGGCTTCAATTTCATGACCATGTCGGTGCCTTCGCGGCCGTCTTGTGCTTCTCCAACTACAAAGATGCCCGGATTTTGTTCGAGCGTCAGCTTCAATCCCATGCGAGTGATTTCGTGATCTTCCACGACGACCACCCGGATAATATCGTTCTGCTGTTTCGTTCCGGAATCTGTCACTTTAGCTCTTGTTGGGCAAGATCTTCTGAATTTCTTTTTCTACGCTCTTTTCGCCGGCGTACCCGACGGAATAACCGACAACCTGGCCGTCCGGATTCATGAATATCACAGTCGGAATTGGGCTAACGTCGTATTGGTCGACGAGTTCGGCGTTATTTTTATCATCAACGTTGATTGACTGCACGTCAACCTGATCGCCATATTCCTGTTTGACTTTCGCAAGAACCGGCTTTAGTTCTTTACACGGCTCGCACCAATCGGCGTAGAACTCAAACACTTTTCCTCTCGCCGGCGCGCCGCCGACGCCACGGTCGGATGAGCGCAATCCTAGTCGAGCGGCAATCATTTCCGTGCCTTCGCCGTTTTTCGGCGACAGGTAAACTTGGGGAACGTTGGACATCATATATTGGTTGGCGGCTTTGGCAATGGCGTTGCCCTGTCCGACACGAACCGCGGTGCGCAGCTCTTTTTTCGCGGAAAGAAATTCAGTCGTTGACTTCGATTTGTCGGTCAAATCAACTTTGGCTTTTTTGCACAGAGCCATTCCGAGATTGTAGTGACAATCACAGCTGCCCGGTTTGGTGCCCAGAACTTGCGCCGCCTTGCTCAAAGTAGAGATCGCATTGTCGAGCTTGCCTTGCTTAAGCTGAAGCTTGCCTTGTGCGACTTGCGCGTCGACGTTGGCACAACTATTGGCTGCGATGCTGCCCGGCATTGCGGCTTGTGCCGCTAATGCCAGTCCAGTCAACAAAATCAGTGACTTACCATTTCCGCCAGGGTACATTGTTTATCCTCCAAGTCTAGGGCGTTGGTACCGCTTGAGTGGTGGCGGTCTGTGGTCTTTTTAGATGATCATCTATCCAGCCGTTCACCAGCCGCAAAACCTTATTATTGAATTGCTGATCGTTCGACTGGCTTTCTTCGAAAATTAGGTGCTTCGCGTCGCGAATTACTATCAAATAAACGTCACGGTTCTGAACCGGAATATTGTTGAGTAGTTCAAGGGTGCCCGTGGCTTTAACCAGGGCATCATCGCCCCCCTGCATCATCAACACCGGGCGTTCGTAGATTTTCTTGGCCCACTCGTGATTCTCATTCATGAAGCGCTGAAACTGGATGAGTTCTTTCGGGCTCAACAGCTTGCGGTTGAGATCGTCGCCAAGCCACTGTTCTTTCAACTCGTCGTTGTCATGGCCGCCTGACTTGCTTTCGCTGGCTTGGGCTACCACTGAGTGGCCGATGTCGAACTGCTTGTTCGGATGCAGGAGGTGAAAAGCGACTCGAAGCTCGGTGCGTCCTTGCTTGAACCTGTCTCCGGCCGGCACGCAGGAGATAAGGCCATCAATCAGATCGGGGTACATGGCGGTGGCACGCATGGCGATGGCGCCGCCCATGGATTCACCGAGCAAGAAAACCGGCAATCCAGGATGTACTTTATGTAGTACTTCCAGCGTCTTTTTAACGTCGAAGAGGCAATACTCGAAATCGATGTCCTGGTTGGCTTGCGTGTTCATCCACGAGCCGAATCCACGCACGTCCACGGCGTATGTGGCGATGCCGGCGGCAGCCATGCGTTTGCCGAATTCTTCGTAGGACTTGTTATGTAGTCCCAAACCATGCACGCAAAGGAGCACTGCTTTCGGCTCGACATCCGGATTGATCCAGGCAAGAGTAGGCGCGCGTCCGGCGCGGGTTTTGGTGCTGTCAGCCTTCGGTTGCGCCTCTGCCTTCCGGGCAGCATCGGACTTGATCTTGCTGTTGGCCGCGTTGGTGTCTGACTTGGTCTGTGCCGCCATGGGCGCAGCGCCTTCCGGCTTCGACTTGAGGTGCAGCCAACCCCATTTGGAAGCCCCGTTTTCGGCAGTCACCGCCGGCTTCGCTTGACCGGCAGCTGATTTTGCGGCTGGCTGGCTAGTTGATGAGCTTGCGGCAGATCCGGCGGCATTCGTAGTGGCGGCTGCCCCTGCGGCGGGCTTTGCCGAGTTAGGCAAGCTTGCACTAGAGCCCGGCTCTGCGGTGGCGCCATGGATCGTGCCGGCCGCCGATGCCGGCGGCGGGACGGCGGGGGCTTGCATGCCTGCAGTTTCGGCATCTTTGGCGGCGCGCTTGTGTGCCTTGTCTGCTCTGTCCTGCTCTTTCCGAACCTTGAGATCAGCCGCTTGACGCTCTTCCCACTGCTTGCGCGCTTCCGGGGTGGTAAAAACTTCGACGGCCGACGCCGCCGTTCCAATGAGAAAGCTGCCCGCGACAAGAGCCGCTAAGAAAGCGCGATATCGGGGCGAAGAGTAAATCATCGTCGCATGCTACCCGAGGCGGAGACGCTGTCTATTGTCGCATGCTGAGTTGCCAACAAGTGGATGTGGAAGATATAAGATGGCATGAATCTTAGCGGGCAAGTTAGTTCTGGGTGCGCGCCTTTGACCTTTATGAGCGGCCAATGCAAAGAGAACCACAAGCGAATGACAAAACGGACGACGCGAAGGAGTCGACGTTATCGTTGCCGGGTTACGAGATAGTCGGCGTTTTAGGTACAGGCGGCATGAGCACCGTCTACAAAGCACGCCAGGAGCAGATGGCGCGCATTGTTGCCATCAAAGTTTTGCATGCGCACCTGTCCAGAGATTTTGTGCATCTGCAACGCTTCAAGCAGGAAGCGCGCCTCTCCACGATGCTCGAACACCCCAACATCGCCAAGTTATACGCATTCAGCACCACACAGGACGGACAACTCTACCTGGTCATAGAGTATTGTGAGGGACAGACTTTGCGAGAAATGATCGAGAAGAATCGATCATTTTCATGGCCGCAGATCCAAGAAATTTTTCAACAAATATGTGCTGGTGTAGGGCACGCGCACTCTCATGGCGTTGTTCATCGCGATTTGAAGCCGGCAAATGTTTTCATCGAGGTGAACAGCCTGGAAAAGTTTGACGTCAAGCTCATTGATTTCGGCATCGCCAAGATTGATGCCGGCGATCCGGAAATGCAAAAACTCACCCAAACCGGCGTCATCGTCGGCAGTCCGCACTACATGAGTCCGGAGCAGTGCACCGGCGAAAAAGTCGATGGGCGCGCGGACATTTACGCAATTGGATGCATGCTTTATCACGTGCTGTCCGGACGCCCACCGTTCAACGGAGAAAGCCATTTTGAGCTGGCGCAAAAGCACGTCGCCGCGATGCCTCCACCCTTGTCGGAGATTTGCGCAACCATAGATCCCGAATTA
>DATNQY010000077.1:0-8606 GCA_036703785.1 Candidatus Obscuribacterales bacterium | reverse complement strand
CAACTAGTTTGTTGCGCATTCAGGTAAGCGTAATGTCCGAGTCCGCTTAGTTTCGCAGAGTCTGATGCGGCTCGGACTCTTCCTTGCCGCTCTGCCTATTATTCGTGTGTTTCAAGTGCTGGGATCGGAGTGCATCCGGATCCAAGATCCAATGGTCAATGGACTCATAGTCCAAACATTCACGTCCCTGAAGAAACACTTTGCCATTGCGTTTTATCGGCCAAAATACTGCCAGCGGAGCGCTTCGCATGTAAGGATAGACTTTGATGATTTGCGGTGCGCCACCGATGGTTTCAGCGCGACGTTTAGCGCGGAGCATGTCGCGAATCACCTCAAATGGTTCCCAATTAAGTCCATTGAATGTTTTTCCGTCTCTGGATGAAAGTTTCTGCAGCAGCAGCGTTGTGGCTAATTCTGCTTGATCGCCGCCGATACATATCTTGCTCGCAGGCACTGTTTTTGTCTTCCCTCTGCGAATCAAAAACTTGCCGGCCTGGGCTTCAAAACTAATTGTAGGAGCTGGAGCGGATATGAATCGACGAAGCTCTTGATCATAAGTGATTTTCCAAAGTTCAAACCTCTTTCGCATCCAAGAGTAGCCACCGAAAAGAAATTTGGCATCAACAACAACTTCCTGTGGCGGATGAGTTAGCGGCGAGCAAGATATCTGCCTAGCCATGCTCGAAAAGAGATTGAGTGCATGTCGCCTTAGCTCTGAAATATCGATCATTCCTTCTTCTGCTGGTTCATGCGCCTGTATTGCAAGAGCCAATTGCTGCATCATTGGAAAAGCGTGCAACGTGTCTCCGGCAAATGCTATTGCACAATCGCGTCGCGAGAAGGTCAGCAACTTGGCGCAGCCATCAAAAAGTTCCCCGCCGCCGCTCAAGCGGCTGTCAGAGGCAAATACTAGCTCCTCGGTATTGTTGACGTTTCGGACCCAGGCAGCGCAGATTGTCATTGTCTTTTATTGTCCTACGAGGGTTGATTTCATAACATTCCTAATTGCATCAGCCGTCTTTGATGTTTCGTGATCCGAGGCAATTATCTTGTTGATTTATTGACTATGCTGCGGTCGTTTTGCCGACTGCTGCGAGCTTCTCCCAAAGTTTTCGCGAGCCTCGAGAGACGTTCATTCCTGAAGACAGGTATAATTCTGCCGATTTCAGCAAATCTCGACCAAATTGTTCATTGTAGAAAAGGACCTCCATCAAAAGCGGACCTTGCAGAGCGTCAGTTGTATCGAACAAAAAGTCGAACACTTGTGCATCTGCTGATCGAGCTGTCGCGCGCCAAATAAATTTCGGCAGCCGGCCTAACAGTGCCTTTTGTCTTGTCGTGGCAGAAATAGAGGTATCCTGCTGAATTTTATGTTTGAAGTCATTGATTGCAGTGAGGTAGATATCCCAAACTAAACGATCGGGTAGGTCGAAAATCTGTTGCAGGCGAAGTTGTTCTACGACACTATCAAAATCAACGACTGCATCGAGCACGCTCTCGAATGGAATTCGAATGCTGGTCTCTAATGGAATCAAAAGTTGCATCGGCACAAAAATATGACCCTGTTTGCCACCTGGACCGTATTGAGAAGACAAAGAATCGAACACCGATGTCGCGTCGGCAAATTCAATTCGTCTGTCGGTCAGGAGCATTCGACTAAATGGACCAATTTGATCATCGTGGGCATAAATCTGTTGGATAGTGGAAGCTCGGAGTAAGAGACCTTTTCCGTATGGTTTTAGATCTTCCGTCATGCGAAAGCCTGTTGCTGCGATCGCGTGAAATTCACAGTCCTCTGGCACCACGGGTGATGCGCAACGGTCGGGCAGTATTGATCGGCCAAGCATCATCACCGGGACTTTTCCGCTTAGATAAGCATAAAGGTGGCTTTTTGTGATGTAGCTGTCATTCACTTCTAAGTAAAACGGCTCAAGTCCGACGCTTCTAATGGCTTGTGACATCTGAGTTGCCGTGAGTCCGTAGTTCGGGAAAGCCCTACTAGGAGCCGGCGCTCCAATAGTGGCGGCGTTGGTTATCTGCACAGGCGACGGTATGTGGTGATGGAACAACGGACCTGTTCCGTGGAAAGCCGACCATAGAGCACTTGTCGCACACCCACTTGCTGCCGTGTCTTGCTCCTGGAATGCAAGAGTTTTGACGTAAAGATCGATCCCGAAAAGACTTACTGCATAATGCCGCGTAATCGGATACTGACGGACGCCTTCTGCCGGATAAGTCTTCAGGCACGTCCGCCCGACAAATGTTTCAGGCAACGGTTTGACGACTATAAAGCCTAGGTAAGAGCGCACAAACACTTTGAGTCCCATGGACTCCCTCAGCAATAGGCTTTTGAACTCAGACGCGGATATTTCCATGTCAAAGAAGTGAAGACGCGTACAGAACCGCTTGTAGTCCCGAAAACATTGAGAATAAAATGCGCCGTAATCTTCGATGTAGTGGCTGTCCACGTAGTCCGTTTCGACGATTATGGTTTTGGCCGCCAAGTCCCGAAAGTAATTCTCAAAGTAGTGTGTGTGAAGTTTTGACTCCACTACCGCTTTTGTAGCGAAAGACGCTTCCTGCAGGAGTTCCTTCAGGTTGTCGATTGAATAAGGCTTAATGAAGTACCGGGGCGAGTCGGGAAGGGACATTGAATGGCCTATGGCATGAAGCGCCGTCCTAGCACGGCACCCTCAATTCGTCGCCCTTCCAGGAGCTTCTTCCTGGTTTCCGCAGCGTCCCGGTTGGCAGTCTCTATTACCTGCCGGCTCTCGGCGGAACGGAACCATCTCTCTATCTGGAAATCCTTTTTTTCGGGTTCCGAATTCCTATGCTCAGCATTCTTTTTGTCCATCGGCACCCCTCCTTACACCATGATACAAATCCGTACGGCCGCCGTCGATCCCCCGGAAGCAGGATCCTAGCTAGGCGCCAAGTTGATACTATATGCCAGAAGTCCATTGAAGAGTTTAAGGGATGCAACAGGAACCTATATCCGTCGGCGCCAAGGGACTCTGTATGGACAGAGCTCTGCAGGTTATTAATGAGCTCGAAGCCGACCAAATCATTGGCCGCTATGCAATCGGCGGGGCTGTGGCGTTACTGTTTTACAGTGAGCCGGCTTTAACCTTCGACTTAGACATCTTCTGTCATCTACCGTCGCAAGGACTGCTGATAAACCTTCAGCCGCTGTTCGACTGGCTCACAAAGAGGGGCTATAAAGCCGAGTCTGAATTCGTCCGGATCGAGCGGGTTCCGGTGCAATTCCTTCCCGCAACCGGTCCCCTTGTCGAAGAGGCGCTGGAAAAGGCGGTAGAGCGGACTTTTTTAGGTGTCCCAACGAGGGTCATTGATTATGAGTACTTGTTGGCAATTATGGTCGAAACTGGAAGAGCAAAGGATAAGGCGAGACTCCAGGCTGCGATAGCGAGTACGCCCGCAAACGAGGCTAAGCTCATGGACATTCTGAAAAGGTTTAATTTGCTTGACAAATGGCATAAAATGGCAGTATGAGCGCAAATCTGACACCTCGAGATGCCATCTATCGACGCAAAGAAGAGCGTCGGCGAAACCTAGCCGCCTTAACCGTTGAGGAAAAGGTTGCAATATTGATTGAACTTCAACAGTTAGCGAGCCAGGTCGCGAAGGAAGTTGGAAGACCCTGCCAGTTACCGTGGGGGGCTGAGGAAGCCGAGCCTGGGCAGTCCTGATACCGGTTGTTATTCGCGAAGCTAATAAGTTTCAACGCCGCCGAAATAGTAAAAACGGTGTCGACCAGCTCTGAACCGAACTACCGCCTCTTTTGGCGTTGCGATGTCCGAATATTGGAAGCTACGCTTCTTTGAATTTTCCGCCTGCTTCCCAGTTACCGTTGGCGGCATAGTTAATCGAACCCTCGTCCCCACACGCGTGCCAGAAGTTGTCTAAAATGGGGCGCACTACTTTTCCAATGTTTTCTATTTCCCGCCAATCCATCAACAATGCCGGGACAAGAGCGCAAGTCGAATCCACAAAGGATGGATTATCGCCCCAGACCGCAATGTTAGAGGGCATTCCCAGCTGATAACCGTTCACGTGCTGAAGCGTGACTGAAATGAAGACTGGTGGTTCCATTCCCAAATCCATCAAGATCTTCAGGTAAAGCTTGGTTCTTTCAATGATCGCAGCTTCGAATCCCGTAGACGGCACGGTCTTTCGTTCAACATTGAACATCGTTGTGTCAGCGGATTCGATTTTTCCATTACGGTACAAGTGCACATAGCCCCCCGAATCGAGCAGGTCTACACCCATTGGTCTGTCGGAATGCTGCCGGACCAAGAAACCTTCGGTCGTGAATCTTCTCTTCGTAGATATTGTGTTGTAAGGAAATAGCCTGTCTTTAACGCTGTTAATCTGGTCTGTAGTTATCGACTGCCCGGGATACATCGAACGAACCGGAACTATGTGCTGGATGAGAAATGGTCGGTTTGGTCGTGTGGTTCCTGTACCAAACCCCTCGGTGACAAAGTTGACTCGGTGTTTCACCCAGTCCTCTATTCTCTGGAGGTAATCTGCGCTAGATAAAACAGCAGAACGAATCTCATTGATGTCCATCGGGTATTTGCCTGTTGTGCTGCGGGAGTAAAAATATTGTCGATCTTGAAATTTCACCATATGTGGAGTTTCAAGAGAAAAAGGCACAGCCAGGGCGAGAACTTGAGCCGTTTCGGCACCAGAATGATGCTTGGCAGAAATCGGAATTTGCCGGAGATCGATGCCGTGGATGCGTGGATTAATACCTGACCGGCAAATTTGTCCCAAACGAAGCATCTCACTATCAAGTCCGATAGCGGTTATGCCCGGAATGGACTCTGGAATGCCGGTAGCTTTGTTGCCATCCCGTTTTTCTTGGATGCCGTACAGCAAGATGCCGCCACCTCCGTTGGCCATTGCGGCCACATCAAATAGAAACTCCTTCTTGTCTAAGTCTGAGTTTCCGGGCAGTTCAGATTTGTATTCGAGATGTCTCGACTCCGCAACTGCATTATCGATCAACAAGTCAAGCATGTCAGCATCGATGTCTTTGAATGGCGTTCCTAACAGCAGCATTACGTAACCCTCTCATCGTTCACCGACGGTACACCTTGCAAAAAGATCAATTTTTTCAATTCTTCCACTGTAAGGGGTTCGTGTGGATTCCGATGGATCATGCTGTGGCAATTCGAGCATAGCACTGCCATGTCGGCGATAGGATCAATCTTCACTCGCTCGCCATAACTTGCGAGCGGCTTGTGATGATGGACTTGGATGTAGTTCTCACCGTGAGCTCCATAAACTTCAGAAAATGAAAAGTCACATGCCTGACACCGCGTCCCATGGTAGCGAATGGCAGCCGCCCGAGCGATCGCATCTCGCTCATATCGACTGCCGAGCACTCGATACCGCGTGCCTTCGGCGTAATGAGAGTCTTCCAGCTCATGCTCCAGAACAAATGCATCGAGGTCTTTTTGCGCTTGTTCCAATATTGGATCAATCGCACGATGTAAAATCAAATGCTCGCCGGTGTCTGACATGCGTACGAACTCGAAATTACCGATGTATCGAAATCCTCCCGTTTTTCCATATTCTGTCTTCCAATTGCGATGGAAAAGCATCAGCTCCATTCCGGCGGACCGGTGATTGCGCACATAATGGTCCATGTGATGCTTCGGGAAGAATGCCCTATCGTCCGATAGCACGGGAGTTGAATCTATTTCGCTTAAATTTGATCCGGTTAGAAATAACCATATCGATCGAAATCGCGATGTGTCTGGACGGACGATGGTGACGTTTTGCGCCAAATAAGTATTCTCAAGGCCAAACAGGTAGATTAATTCACGTCTCGTGTATATCTGAGCCGGATTTAGCCGAGCTGAAGTTAGTTCTCGCGCTGACAATGCAATATTGCCACCTTGCGAGATCTTGTCTAGGTACTGCTGCCTCAACCGAACGAACTCCTCCACAGGGAGAATATCGTCGGTTTTGGTGCCGGTTTTATCGCGCCATACCTTTCCGGTTTCTATTGCTGCAATGCTGGATTGAGTTACTCTGTAGGCTTTGGCAATTTCTGATTTTCGCTCTCCCATGCTCAAAAGTTGTTTGATCTCATCGACTTGTTTCTTCGTTAGCTTAGAGTTGCCATGTCGTTCTCCGCTTGCATGTTTTTGCGAAATCTTTGACGCCATCATCCGAAGTTTCCCAGCTTGAGCCTTGGTTATAATTCGGAGGTGTTGCACATTGATGCAGGCCTTGTAATTGCAGTAATGTACGACCAAGGACCCCGAAGGGACAGGACCGTATTCTTTCTCCCAAGCTAACCAGTGAGCGAAGGTAACAATCTGTTTCCCGTCTACTAGCTTGGTGTGGCGGCCAAACCCGCGGGCATTGATTTGTCCATCGTATTTGATACAGTCCGCAGTTCTAAATTGCTCCTGACTTGCCAGCTCCATATTGCTACGAGGCTTGCCGTCAAGACTGACGTGGCTCCACGTTTGGCCGGTTAGGATTGCATCGATCGATTTAATATTGATCCCGTACGCTGCCGCAATCTGGTTTTTCGTCTCACCGGATTGGGCAAGCTGAAGAATTTCAATCACATCCTCTTCGGTTATCTTGGCTTTCCAGTGCCGGTGCGGCCGATAGCTGCCGGTTGTTTTATACAGTTGGTCCGCTTCCTCTTGGCTCACGAGCGATAAATGGTTGAAGTTAATGCATGCAGGCACACCGCAAGTGTGTCCGACGACACTATTAGATGGAACTGGACCATGCTGTCGTTCCCATAGAACAATATGAAGCGGCCTTCGTATCGTTCGTTTTTTGCCGTCCACGATCTGATACGTGCGATGTATGGGAAAGCCTTTGTGATTCTTGGGACCAGTCCAGATGTCGCAGTCGGTCATCGTCGATCACCTCCTTTTCTGAGGGTGCGCTGACCGTCGATGATTTCTTTAAGTTCCTCCACGCTCAAAGGCTGATGCGGATTGCGATGGATCATACTGTGACAATTTGAACAAAGACAGGCCATGTCGGAAACGGGGTCAACTTTTATTCGTTCACCGTAGCTGGCTAACAGCTTGTGATGGTGGACTTGAATATAGTTATCTCCGTGCGACCCGTACCTCTCTGCAAAGGAGAATCCGCAGGCCTGACAACGCGTGCCATGGTGGCGAATTGCAGCAGCACGAGCAGCCGCGTCCCGCTCGTACGTGCTCCCAAGAATTCGATAGCGAGAGCCTTCCGCACGGGCAGAAGGCTCTAAGTCATGTTCCAACGCAAACGCGTGAAGATCGTTTTCCACCTGTACTAGTATCGGATCGCTGGAACGCTGCAAAATTAATTGATCGCCCGTGTCCGACATGCCGACGAACTCGAAATTGCCTTCACAGCGAAATGCGCCAGCTCTACCGTGTTCATTCTTCCATGTTCGATGGAATACGACCAACTCGAATCCATTCGATCTATGATTGCTGACGTACAGATCGCGATTATGCTTTGGGCAGCGCGCAATGTCATTCGACAAAACTGCAGTGGAGTCAGTTTCGTCGAAACTTATTGAGCCTGTCAGAAATATCCAAACTGATTGGAATCGCGATGCATCAGGTCGGACAATCGCGACATTCTGAATGGCGTACGTATTTTCGAGCGAGAACAGATCAATTAATTCTCGGCGACTGTAGATTTGATCTCGACACAGCTTCTCTGAGGTCAGTTGAATACCAGAGGTTGCATTACTAGAGGACAGGGCGTCCAAATAGTCCTGTCTTAAACTGAGAACCTCTATGTCAGAAATCTGCTGTTTATCGTCCCCATGGCCGTCGCGCCAGATCTTACCCGTCTCGATAGCAGCAATGCTAGATTGAGTCACTCCGTAGGCCCTGGCAATCTCAGATTTGCGTTCCCCCAGCGCGAGTAGCTGTCTTATTTCAGCGACTTTCGTGCGAGTTAGTTTTGAGTTGCCATGTCGCTCGCCGCTTGCTCGCTTCCTCGATTTTGCAAGGCCAAAGCTTCGTAACTTTAGTGATTGCGCTTTTGTAATAAGCCGCAAATGCGCAACGTTCACACACGGCTTGTATCCGCAGTAGTGAACGACAGCCATTCCCTTCGGCACCGCACCGTGGTCTTGTTCCCACGCCATATAGTGTGCATAAAAAACTTCTTGCTTACCGTTAATCCATTTTGAATACCGCCCAAATCCGGATTTTCGATGGATCCGGAATACTTGATGCAATCGGCAGTTCTGAATTTTTCATGGGCGGCTACATTGATTCGCGACGTCTTGTCGTCATCGGTATTCACATGGTTCCAACTAAGGCCATTGACGATATCGCTGATCGCGTTCACCGAAATGTTGTATGTTTTTGAGATCGAAGTCTTAGATTCCCCGAGCCTGTAAAGCTGCTTAATTTCACGCACATTCTCAATTGATAGTTTTGCCCGCCAGTGAGTCTCCGCCTGAAAAGCCCCAGAAGACTCATAGATTGCTACAGCCTCAGCATCCGGCATTAGCTCCAAATGTTCCATGCGCGTGCAAGCGGGAATCCCATGTTTTCGGCAAATGAAATTTGATCACTCGCGGCAAACGAATTTTG
>DATNQY010000076.1:0-18804 GCA_036703785.1 Candidatus Obscuribacterales bacterium | reverse complement strand
CTTCAGTAAGTTCAGATTTCACCGACCGCTGAGCAGCCCTCAGTGCTTGCAGTTGAGCGTCGTCGGACGCTACGCCTGCCAGTTCGGCTTCTTTGATGACTTTGCCGAACTGTTGATCGATAGCTTCAGCTTTCTGCGCTGTAAGCGGCTCTTCGGACAGCGATTTGATTTGCGTGCGCAGGTTGCTCGATTCTGTCTCGAATTGCGGTGATTTGATGTTCGCCGATTCGCGCAGGCGTGTAATGCGCGCCTCGGTTTCGTCAATCATTCTATTGGCTGTTGCCCGTTCGACCGCACCTGGAGCTTCCACCGGACGGATGGATTCTACCGAACGTCCGCCTGCCGGACGTGTTTCAAGGGGTTCGCTTGCTGCCTGGCGAATGGCCGGTGCCGGGCGAACGGCAGGCGCGGACTCTGCACTGCCGATGGTTTCGGTAAGTTTGTCGTTGACCAACTTCTGAGTGGCTTTGAGTGCTTGCAGTTGTTGTTCGCTTGCGCCTGAGCGTTCGGCTTCTTTTATGACTTTGCCGAACTGTTGATCGACTGCTTGGGCTTTCTGCGCTGTCAGCGGCTCTTCGCGCAACGACTTGAGTTGTTTGCCGAGGTTGGTCGATTCAGTTTCGAACTCGGGCGATTTGATGTTCGCCGATTCGCGTAGTCTGCCAATCTGAGTTTCGGTCTGGTCGATGAGCGGATTAGCTGTTGCTGTTTCGACCGGACGTGCAGCTTCGACCGGACGTGCGCCTACCGCGCGTTGTTCTAGTGGTTCCGTTGCTGCCGGGCGAACGTTGGGTGCTGGGCGAACGGCGGGTGTCGGTTCGGATGCACCTAGAGTATCGGTAAGTTTGTCGTTGACCAACTTCTGAGCGGCTCTGAGTCCTTGCAGTTGTTCTTCGCTTGCGCCTGCACGTTCGGCTTCCCTTATGACTTTGCCGAACTGTTGATCGACAGCTTGGGCTTTCTGCGCTGTCAGCGGCTCGTCGCGCAATGACTTGAGTTGTTTGCTGAGGTTGGTAGATTCGGTTGCGAACTCGGGCGATTTGATGTTCGCCGATTCGCGCAGTCTGCCAATCTGAGTTTCGGTCTGGTCGATGAGCGGATTAGCTGTTGCTGGTTCAACAGGACGTGCGGTTTCGAGAGGACGTGCGGCTTCGACCGGGCGCGGGCTTGGCGCGCCTTGTTCTACCGGTTCCGTCGCTGCCGGGCGAACGTTGGGTGCTGGGCGAACGGCGGGTGTCGGTTCGGACGCACCTAGAGTATCGGCAAGTTTGTCGTTGACCAACTTCTGAGCGGCTCTGAGTCCTTGCAGTTGTTGTTCGGTTGCGCCTGCACGTTCGGCTTCCTTTATGACTTTGCCGAACTGTTGATCGACGGCTTGCACTTTCTGCGCTGTGAGCGGCTCTTCGCGCAGCGACTTGAGTTGGTTGCCGAGGTTGGTCGATTCAGTTGCGAACTCTGGCGATTTGATGTTCGCCGATTCCCGCAGTCGGCCAATCTGAGTTTGCGTCTGGTCGATGAGCGGATTAGCCGTTGCTGATTCAACCGGACGTGCGGCTTCAACCGGACGTGCGGCTTCAACCTGACGTGGCTCTGCCGGACGCACTTCCACGGGCTTCCTTGCTGCTGGGCGAACCGTGGGTGTGGGGCGAACTGCCGGCGTGGGCTCGGATGCCCCGATGGTATCGGTAAGTTTGTCATTGACCAACTTCTGCGCGGCTCTAAGTCCTTGCAGTTGTTGTCCGCTGGCGCCTGCGCGTTCGGCTTCTTTTATCACTTTGCCGAATTGTTGATCGACAGCTTCGGCTTTCTGCGCTGTAAGCGGTTCTTCGCGCAACGACTTGAGTTGTTTGCTGAGGTTGGTCGATTCGGTTTCGAACTCGGGCGATTTGATGTTCGCCGATTCGCGCAGTCTGCCAATCTGAGTTTCCGTCTGGTCGATAAGTGGATTAGCTGTCGCTGGCGGCACCGATTCCCGGGGTGCAGCTTCTATGGGACGCCCCGCAGTAGCTTGTTCACGAATCACTGGAGCCGGCTCACGCACCATAGGAGATGCTTCGCGCATGATTGGAGCCGCCATCGACTGTGCCGGTTGAGCTGCTTTCACAGCCTCGCCCATTTCCCTGGTGACCGCTGTGCGTGCGGTATTCAGGTCGGTAAGTTGCACTTCTGTCGCGCCAGCGGCTTTGGCTTCTGAAATTACCTTGCCGAACTGCCTGTCGACCTCGAAAGCTTTGCTTGCCGTAATCGGCTCTCTGGAAAGCGACTCGATTTGTCGCCGCAAGGTCGTGGATTCAGTTTGCAAAGCCGTTGAATCGACTTTGGCGGCTCGCAGATTGGAAATGCTTGTGTCGGTATTTTGAGCGAGAGACTGTACGCGCGCCGGCTCAATTGTGCCGGCTGGTCTGGCGTCGATGACGGTTTGCACTGCCTCTGGCGGTTGTCCCAGTCGCTCGGCTTGAGTGCGCGCGGCCGCTTGTTCGTCGGCATGAAGCTCGGTAATGCCTTCACGTATTGTTTTCGCCAGCGACGGATTGCTGACCTTCAGCTCATCGGCTGCCCGTTGAGCGGTACGCACCAAATTGCCGCCGCCGGTAAGATCAGCTTCAGAGGCGCCAATTCCGGATTCGGCGACTTGCGCGCGCAGTGACTGACGGCTGAATGCCGCTTGCATCTGCGCCTGGTCGTCAGCCATGCCGGTGAACGTTTGTTTAATCGACCTGATGCTGGTTTGCAGTGCCTGGCGCGCCTCATTGGCGAGCGCACCGGAGGGAAGCCGCTGCAGGCTGCTTTCCACCTGGGATATTTGCCGGCGCATTCCTTCTGCAACGCCTGTTGCCGAAGGGTTCTCTTCGAATGCTTTGAATTTCGCACCGAGCTCGTGAATTTGATCACCAAGGGTCGGTTGCGCTGCCGTCGCTTTGGGCTCGGGAAGGCCTGCGTTCGGTTCCCGCAGTGCCCGCGGAGCCAGGTTCCCGGAAATCCTGCCGTTCTTCAGATCGGCGGACAGGTTTTGCTTGGTAGTTTGGATTGTCTCCTCAATGGCTTGAGCATCAGTCTTCCATGTCGGCGTGTCCCTCACCACCTGGTCTGCGCGTGCTTGCACTTCGGCTCTGTTCATGGCCGGACGCGCAACAGATGCCGGTTGCGTGCGCATAGCATTAAGCTCACGCTGGGCGATTTGGTCGTTGAACTCGGACGCTACTTGTGGCGGACGAGGAGGCAGATCTTCGTGAGCACCAGATGTGGTGGCACGTGGTTCCATAACCTCTGCCGGCTTCGGAATCGGTGCGGTTGCGTTGGGTCTGGTTGGAACCGGTCCCTCAATCTTGGCGATATCGGCTTCCGGATTAAAGATCGGCCGGGTGTTCTGCTTGAGCCCCGTCTGTTCAGCGAAGTCGGCGACTTGCTGCATGGCTGCTTTGGCATCACGGGCCGCTTTGGCAAGAGTAGCCGCGTCGGCTGTTGGCGATGCACCGGGCTCGATTGGTCTGCCCTTGAGAGCAGTACCTTTTTCTGCATTGGCGGCGATTGTGTCTAGTTCAGTCGCTACGGTCTTGCGACTTTCCATAGCCTGCCTGAAGGCAACCTGGCGGTCGGCTTCGGTGGCGGCAGTGGCTGCATCGCGTTGCGCTCTCTCGAATTGACTTAGAGCTTTCTGTCCGGGCTCACTAAGGTGCGGACGCAACGTCTTCATTTCATCGGCGAGCACGCGCCGGGCGGCCGAGAGTTGAGCGCTAGACTGTTCACCTGAAAGCGCTGATACGGTTTTCTTCAGCTCTTGTAATGTGTGGCTGCCGTTGGGCAGAGATTTTTCAAGGTCACGAATGCTCTCTTGGATTGCTTTATAAGCACGCGCCGGGGCAATGTTCGCGTCTTTGCTCGGATTAAGGAATTTGTCGAGTGATGATTCGAGTCGATCTAATTTCGGCTGGATTTCCGACGGAGCGGTATCACCCGTGGTGCGAGGCTGCGGCGCCCGTTGCTCGACTCCGAGCTGCGAACGCAAATCTTTCACGCTTGCCCGGGCGGCTTGAGCGCCTTCTTGCCAAACAGGCGTCGCTGAGACATCCCGTCCGACTTGATTGATCAGTTCTTCGCCCGACATTCCGGATCTCTGCGCCGACGTCAGCGCCTTTTCAACAAAGCTTGTTTGGCGAGCTTCAATATGTTGGCTTATCGAGGTAACATTTCGGGTGAATGTCTTTTCCAGATCCTCGATCTTGGCTGTGCTGGTGCCCGCTGAACGAGCGGTCTCTTTCAAAGCATCGAAAGTTTGTCGGAAGCTTTGCAGGTCCTTTGCACTGGGCGTTTCCTTGGCAGCGATGCGCTGAATCTCTTTATTGAACGCTTCGGCGGTATTGTTGAACGCTTTGACTTGCGGTGCTTCGACGCCGCCCGCGGGTCTGAGCGCTTCTACCTGGCGTGTGAGAACCTGCACTTGATCCGATTGCAGCGCCGTCTCCGCGATAACCGGTGATTTCGGCGGCGGAACTTCAGCCTGCGCTGGGCGAACATCGACCTGTGTCGGACGAACATCGACCTGTGTCGGACGAACATCGATCTGTGTCGGACGAACATCCGCTATTGCCGGCGGCGGAGTCTTGGGAGACTCCAAGGTTGCAGCCTGCTCGAGTTTCGTAGGCTCGGCCGCCATGCCACCGGACTTGGTTACAGGACGGTTCGGAACGACAGGCTCTGCTGAAACAGCTCCAGCATTAGCTTCCGGTAGCGTCGGACGGGCATTTTCAGAAAGAGTATGTGAGATATGCTCCGTTACTGCCGGCACACCTGTACCTTCTGCCGGTGCTAAAGATAGTGCAGCGGTACGCTGTACCGGTGCTGCGCCTGTGTGTTCTAGCTGCGGTGCTGAGACATGCTCCACTGGCGGTGCTGAGACATGCTCCACTGGCGGTGCTGAAACGTGCTGAACCGGCGGTGCCGAGACATGCTCCACGGGCGGTGGCGCAATGCGCTCAACGGAACCGCCAGGCAGGTCGGTTTTGATAGTCGGAATCGCTGCTTCTTGCCCTGGCACTGGTGCCGGCGTTTCGGCAGGAGGAAGGTGCGCGGCTTGAAATTCAGCCGGCGCGACTGTGCCCGTCGGGTGATCCGATATATGCGGTTTGCCGGGCGGCAGTTCGCTGCGAACTCGGGAGGAGGACGGTGCCGGATCTATTTCCAGGACGCCGTCGGCCGGGAGCCTGCGCAGATTACCGCCGGTTCTTGGCAGTGCTGTCGGCTCTCCCACCGTCGGTATATCGAACTGCAAAGTCCCAGCCGCTTCGCCGCGGGCCAGTGCAACATTGGCGCGTCCGGGCTGGAAACCACCGAACAGTCCGTCCGGTGCATGTCCGCCCAATTTGGCGGGTGGCACTTCTTTTACGGGCGCACTAATGCGTGGTTCTTTAGCGGCACTATTCAAAGACTCAGCCGGTTTGGCCGAATCAATCATGTTGCGTATGGTTTCGGTTTTATTAGCCAGAGCGCCGGTCAACGGCTCATTAAAAAGTCCGCCCTTTGTCGGGCTGGAGCTTACATCCATGCCCCCTAGCGCTTCGTTAGCCTTCGCCGCCAGGGCTCCATCGAGGGCGCCCCCTTTGACTGCAGCGAATTTAGCAGCCATGGTGCCCGCTCCGCCGAGCACCCCGAAGCCGAGGACGGTGCCGAAGATCTGTCCTTTCTCTTCACCAGTGCCGTGTTGGAGAGTTTCGACCGTCTTGGCGATTGCCTTGTCCGGGCGGGTTACGAGCGCGGTCAAGGATTTCTTCGACGCCAGCAGCTCTTCGGCCGATGTTTTTGTGAACAGAGAAGCAGCGCCGCCGACAGTAGCGTTCCAGAATCCTTTCGCTGCACCCCAAGCTACGCCGGCGTCCGTTTTTTCCGGTTTTGCCGCCGGGTGGACGTCGTTAATTGTCAGACCATTGCTTGAATGCTCGGAATGCTCGGCATGCTCAGGCGCCCGGGTCTTGTCGTTGCCGGTGGGTTGGTCCTTGAGATTGTCGGTGTTTGCCATTCAGTCGCCGGAAACAAGGAGAGCCTTTTTGCCATCTAGCCGGTTAAGGCACCGGTGTATGCTTCTATCCGTAGCTTGGAGATCCCTGGACATTCCGCACCGTATATTTCCGAAGGATAGAGCTTAAACTTAGCCCGATGGATGGGGAAACTACGTAGAAACGGCGCCTCAAAATTAAGTCTGGCAACCAGATTCGCGCCTTTTGGCATACCCATCTTCTAAATGCCCCGAGGAGTAGTCAGCCAAACACCAAACGGGGCGCACGATAGGGAGCATGACCAAAATTCGGCACCGCTTGCCTTCACGTTTTAAGATCGTCCAAAATTTAAACTAGGCGCGGATTAAACATGAGTCTGAAAGAAGAAATCCAAAACATTATGAGCAAAGACCCCGCTGCCCGCAGCGAGATGGAGGTCTTGCTTTGCTACCCCGGATTGCACGCAATTTTGGTTCATCGTCTTTCGCATCGCCTGTGGAAAGGCGGGCACACGTTGGCGGCGAGGTTTATCTCGCAGGTCAGCCGCTCGTTCACGGGAATTGAAATCCACCCAGGAGCCACCATCGGCGCGCGCGTGTTTATCGATCATGGCATGGGCGTGGTCGTAGGGGAGACCACCGTCGTCGGTGACGATTGCGTCATTTATCAGGGTGTAACCCTCGGAGCGGGCGCCGCTGCCCGCAAAGGGGCACAGACAAGAGACACCAAGCGCCATCCGACGCTCGGCAAAGGCGTGGTCGTCGGCAGCGGCGCCGAGATTCAAGGCGCAATCACTGTCGGCAATTACGTTCAAGTCGCGTCCGGCTCCATTGTGTTGAAAGATGTGCCTGATAATTCAATCGTGGTCGGAGTTCCCGGTCGAGTTCTCTATCAAGACGGCAAGCGGGTGAGCGAAGAGGTACCCGATATCGAAGCGGAGGCCATCAAGGCATTGAAAAGCAAAATTGCCGAACTCGAGCACCAGATCAATCTGCTCACAGCAGAAATGAAAACGGTGGAATCAAGCGACAACGGCGAACAAGCCAAGCCTCAAAATCCTGAAATCAAGCAGCCCAGCGGCATGAAGGACGCCGTAGACGTATTTCTTCATGGCGCCGGGATTTAGAAGCAGCCGATAATGCATGTTTGCAACTTTCGGACATGTGGGCTTTGTGCGGGTAAAATAGTGTGGTTACTACGCACCGTCTTTTTGAGGGGCAAAAACGTAAATGGCGGAAAACGAGCTCGAGAAAGCATTCTCAACACTCGCTGACGTTCTGACGCTGACTGAAAGCGAAATCAACGAGGAGATAAACGCCATTTTGCAGCAGATCGATCAGCTCAAGGATCGCATCAACGAGCTAAACACGAGACAGCAGACGCTCGTCACCGACCGTGAATCGATCGAAGAAATGTACAAACGCTACTGCGTTGAAGAAGGACAACCCGGTTGAGTCTTAGCAGGTAATTCGTGATGACCAGCAGCAGCATAGCCTGTCCCTTTTGCGGCGAAATGATGGAAAGCCCTTTGAAGTTTTGTGCGGCGTGCGGCCGCGCCGTAACTCAGGAAGATCTCCGACACGCCGGATTGAAACTCTCACAATCGCGCAAAGCTGCGGATGTGCGAAGCACCACCGGAAGCGTTTCGCGTCGCGACTTCACGGTTCATCGCCGCATGCGCAGCTTCATGTATACGATCTCGGCGGTGCTCGCCGTGCTCATTGGTTACTATTTCGTCATGAAACATGTCTTGCACGAGCACATGCCCGGCAATCTCGATGACAAGATCGAGCAAATGATCGGCAACGTCAACTTAGGACCAATCACCAATTCGACAGACACAAGCTCGTCCAGCAGCGGCGCTTCAGACCAGTCCTCTAGTCATGCTTCCGCGCATCACTAGTTGTCATTGACTGCACGTCCTTTTCTTCAGCCAGTCGAATAATCTTGTTATCGAACAGGGCGCGGAATTCTTCCAGCGTCCATTGCTTCTTCACCGTCGGCGAATGATACAAGGTGGCGCGAATTAGCTTGTCACCGGCACTGGTGACCTCGTACAGATATTCCTTGGCGTAATAAGGCGGCACTTTCAAAACCAGTAGGCTGCCCTTCTTAAGCTCGGGCAGCGGCGGCGGTTCTGGACGTTTTATTTTCATAACGATGCTTCGACTAACTGCCTGGCAATAAAGACATTGTCGGTGGTTGAGGATTGTTCGTAAACTTGCAGCGTTTTGGCATCGCGCATCAGCTTTTCCACCGGATATTCACGCGAATAGCCGTAGCCGCCAAACACTTGCACGGCATCAGTAGCCGCTTTCATTGCCGACCGGCAAGCAAAATTCTTGGCCATCAGAGCCGCGGCCCGATCGATAATGCCGTTATCGGCAAACCATGCTGCTTTGCGCACCATAAACCTCGCCCCTTCGGCATCCTTAGCCATGTCCGCCAGCATGAATGCCACCGCCTGGTGGCGGCCGATTGGCACTCCCATCGTGCGCCGTTCTTTAGAATATCTGGTGGCATTCTCGAGAGAGCTGCGGATAATGCCGACTGCATATGCAGCCAATATCGAATAGGATCTTGCTTCGGATTTTTCGAGCAGTTGCTCAGCACCGCCTACGGTGCCCAAGACGTAATCGCCGGGTAATTGCACGCCGTCGAACTGAACCTGGCACACGTCTGCGCACTTCAGTCCCATCGCCGGTATCGCCTGTCCCAGCGTCAGCTTTTGCAGCGGCACCAAAAATACGGTGGCGCTGTTATCCGCGGTATTGGCTGCCACAACAGTGGTCCAATCGGCGTTATGCCCATTGACGATTATAGCGTTGCCGTGGAGCTGGAAATCTTGGCCCGCACTTCTATAGCTGACTTGAGCTGATTCGGCTGGAAACCGAAGGCAATAAGCGGCTAGTCCAAACTTTTGGCTGAGTGGCTCGAGCCAGCGCTTTTGCTGCTCTTTCGAGCCCAGGGCGACCCGTGCTACCGAGAGGTCGTTCGCCCAAAATGCCGTGCCGGCACCGGCACAAGCCGTACCCAACTCTTCGGCAATAACGCAGGCGTCCGAAATGCCCAGCCCCAGCCCGCCTGCGGACTCCGGCATGGAGACGTTCATCAAGCCGATTTGCCACGCTTTCTTGTATATCTCGAGCGGAAACTGGCCGCTATGGTCCAACCGGTGCGCATGGACTGCGATCTCGTTTGTGGCGAAGTCAAAGGCGAGATCTTTGTACTGCTTTGACTCTTCGGCGAGCACCAGGTCCGGCATAACTTTCCTCGTGGCTGGTTTGAAGGGGGATTGGCCGATGTTAGCAACTTTTCAAGCTCATGTTTTCACTGTTGCTTGCGCGTCTCGGCGGCTCCACAAGCCATTTTAGGATCCGCCGCTCGCTTTGAGGTGAAAACATATTCATCGGTGAACGGCGCAGCCAGCCGCTTTCCACTTGACCTTCGCCAGAGGCAACGTCATCATTATGGCGATGTCTGTATTAGTTGCACCATCAATACTTTCCGCAGACTTTGCCAATCTTGCCTCCGAGATCAAGCGGGCTGAAGAGGGCAAGGCCGACTGGCTGCACGTCGATGTTATGGATGGGCATTTCGTGCCCAACTTGACGATTGGGCCGCCGGTTGTGAAGAGTTTGAAGAAAAACACGCGTTTGCCGCTGGATGTGCACTTGATGATAAGTGAGCCCGATCGTTATCTCGAGAATTTCGCCGAGGCCGGCGCTAGTTACCTGACGGTGCACGTTGAAGCTTGCATCCATCTTCAGCGTACGCTGGCTCATATTCGCAAACTTGGAATGAAAGCCGGCGCCGCACTCAATCCGGCTACGCCGCCCGATCACTTGCAATATGTCTTGCAAGATCTCGATCTGGTGCTGATCATGACGGTCAACCCCGGTTTTGGCGGGCAAGGATTTATTTCCGAAGTGGTTCCAAAAATCACCACCGTTCGCCAAATGCTGGATGATGCGGGCAACAAGGGTGCCCTTATATCCGTCGATGGTGGTATCAATCCCGATACCGGACGGACAGTCACCGCCGCTGGTGCGGGCGTGCTGGTGGCAGGAAATTATGTCTATGGCTCATCGGATGTCTCCGCCGCCATCAGGCAATTGCACGAATGCGCAGGCATTAGTGGCGGACGAAAAGCAGGCTAATAGGCGGTTTCAATACGGATTTATGCAGTTCACAACGTTACAGCGAGGCGGTAAACAGGCTATGCGGAAAAACAATTTGGCGGTAGCAGCAATGATTTTGGCGCTGGGCACACCGGCCGCCGTCTTTGCCCAAGATGACACGCCCGACTGGATCAAGGACACCTCCGGCGTCGGACACAGCAAAAACGGCACCGTGCGTTCCGATCAAATTCTCGAGCTGGGCAACACCAATCCCAGCGCCTTGCAGTTGGAAGGCGAAAACTCGCTGCGCATGGGCAACCTCGACACCGCGCTCACCGCCTTGCAGAAGTCTGTGGAGATGGCGCCTCTGGACATGGACAAGCGCACCTTGTACGCCGAAGCGCTGCAAGAAAAGCTGCAGAAGCAAAAGGAAAAAGACCCGACGTTGTACAACTTCACGGTCAAGCAATGGTATTTCATTTACAAGAAAGCGGAATTCATCGATCAGACTCTGGAAGCGAAGTCGCATCTGCTGCATTTGACGGGCTCCGCTCCGAAAAACTTCGAGTCAGCTCAGAAGTACTTGGCACGGGTTCTGGTGCCGGAAGATTCCTCAGAAATCGCGTCTGCCAAAAAGCAGGCGGCTGAGTAGTTTTTTGGCTGTTGCCGCCCATTTCTGTGGCGGGATTCCACGTAAATTCCACGGCTTACGGTCTAATCTCAGGAAATGCCCAATTTCTTAGAACCACGTTAAGCGTGCCGTCGGCATGCCGGTTTCCATGGCCAGTTATCAACATTTAGACCAAACTGCCGCAGGCGACGACGGCGCATCGAGACAAATCGATGCGCATCAGCTGCACGAAATACTTTCTCGAACCTGGGGACGTGAGGCCGGCCGCTTGCCGCCGGCCAATGACACGGCGGCTACGCATTTGACGGCGATGCGCTTGGCGGATAATACACCTGCCGGCGGTGCCGTATCTGATGGCGTTGCGATTGCAAGCGCCTCTGGCGACAAAGAAAAGGTAGAATCGACAGACAAAAAGGACGTCTCGCCAATTGCCGGCGCTCTCATTTCCGAAGCGGAGAAGGCGCACGAGGGCGAATTTAGTTATGCGCCGCATCAGGGGGCTCGTTATGGCACCAAGGACGTGCCTGCCGCGCTGCGTTGCGCCGCGGCGATGAGCCAGGTGATGATCAACGCGCACAAAGACATAGGTTCTCCCCTTAACTACAGGAAGTTCTACGAAGTAGGTGTAGATAAATGGAAGAGCCTGTACGAGAGCGAGCATCTTGTATCTCCCGTACATGGTCAGCCGCGGTCGGGCGATTTCATCCTGGCCAGCGATCCTAAGCTTAGTCATCCGCATATGGGGCTGCTCTCGAATGAAAACGGCGTGATGATGGTTTATCACAACCAATACGGCAAAATGGTGAAAGAACCGCTGGCACAATCCAGTGATTTCAACAGATACAGCCACAAGGAATACCTGCGCCCGAATTAAGCGCTACTTTGATTGGATAGCCTTGCTATACCGGGCTGTGGCCCGCCCTGCCCTGCCGATGCCACCGAAAAAGCAGGGCTCGCGGGAGCCCTGCCTTGAGGGGAATGTGGCAGGAAATGAAACCTCTTACATTGAGACTGACAGCGAGGCAGGGGCGTCTAGCTGCAGGTTGACGGTTTGGCCGGAAGAAACGCTGACGTCGCCGCCTTTGCGATACAAAAGGCTCTCCGCCACGCCGGCGACGCCACCAATTACGGTGCCGGCTATCGCGCCGCGGCCGGCGCCGTGCCCGCCGCCGGCAATGGCTCCGAGCGTGGTGCCGAGCAGAGCTCCGCCACCGGCGCCGATGCCGCCGCGAATCAAAGCTTGTTTCACTTTGTCGCTTGTGGCTTCGCCTTTGACGACGTTGCTTTGTGCGCCGACTTCCTGGAACCTGCCGATGCCGCCTACGATATGAGCGTTGATTGGCACTGTCTGACCGTCAGGTGTCCGTAAAGTATCGAATTTCACGCCGAGCATGCCTGACTTACCCATGCGCTGTCCCGACTGTGCTTCAGTGATTTTGCCTGTGATGAGAGATCCGGCGGGAATCGACGTATCGCCGAGATTGACGGTCTGCGCGATTTGCCCTTCGATGACATCGCCGGTGTGAGCGTTTTCGCTGGTGACGGAATTCTTGAGCGCGATTGGAATAGTCATGCCGGCTGGGATATAAACGATGCGTCCTTGTCGGTAGTAAGGATATGAGCCGGCATTGGTGGTGGTGGTGCCGGCATTGGCGGTAGTCGAGCCGCTTAGCTGGGCGACATAATCATCAACAGCCGTCTTGCTCTTCATGGCTGTCTTCAATCCTGCCGACCACTTCTGCGCCAGAATCGAAGGTGTGGTGTGGGAAACTTTGGCGCTGGCGGAGTCGACCGTGGTCACGTAGAAACCACCTAAAGTGATCACCGGCTGTCCTTTGACGTAGACCACACCCACTGCAGACGGGGTGTGATTGTTGGTCGCAACCAGCGCATTATCGATATTTTTTTGTACGCTGGCTGCGCGCGTAGCACCACCGGTGGTGAGATTGAATGCTTGCGCGCCGGCTATGCGCACCGGATCTGCCGATGCGGACAATGGAACCAGCAACTGCCCGCCGACGATGGCTACAATTGCCAATTTTGTTCTACTAATGTTCATAAGCCCCTCTTCTACTCTCACCTAAGTCTATGCGCATGCAGGCTGCAATGCGCTAGAGCCCTGCTCACGATAAAACAGACGAGCCAATAAAACAGGTGTTCCCCGGGCTTGGCATCGTGTGAATTTATCGAAATAGATCGCTGCTTTTACACGCCGCTTACGGCTTTCGACACTTTGAATGCGATGCTGTCAATAGCACAAAAGCCCGTGCCGCCCCCGAAGATTACGCGAAGATATGTTGTCTATATCTAGAAATTTCACCATTCAAATCGGCAGAACGGCTGCTTCGGTCGGCGCCTGTTTCACGCTCGTACTGGGCTCGGCTTGTGGGCTGTGCAGCCTGGATCGGGTGGGCGACTATTTTATGAATCAAAGGCAGTATCAGAGCGCAATCCCATTTTACAAGGTCATGACATCGGTGGCCAGTGCCGTCGCGCCTGGTCATCATCGCCTGGCCGACGCCTGGACCAACCTTGGCGTGTGCTACCAACGCATCGGCTACCGCGCCGAGGCTGATAAAGCTCAGCACATAGCTCTGGAATTCCGCCGGCAAGCTGATGATGGCGATACGGTGGCCTCCGCCACCGCGCATGGTGGCATGAGCCCCTGACCACGTGCGAAGCCGAAGTTGTGGAGACATCCTATTGGCATTGATCAGTGACTGCGCGGGCCTCGAGGCGAGGCTGTAGCCCGCGCTCCTCGACTTACGCCGCTGCACCCTGCTACAGCATCGTGCCGGTGACGGCTAACTGGGCAGGCGCCTGTAATTCAAGTTGCAGCGGCTGCCCGGCCGGATAAACGTGGTCGACGCCCGGCGCCATGAGCACGCTGTCCACCATGGTGCAGCCTGCCACCATGCCGGCGGCCACCGGGAATTGGGTGCCGTTCACCAGTTGCATGCGATCGAAGCTCATCTTTACCGTCGCCGGTCCAAACATCGAGTCAGTATTGATGCTGATGATGTCGCCGAAAACCCTTGTCCCGTGGGACAGCACTTCCCCGGACGGCAGTTTGAGATCAGTTGTCGTCACTGCAGAAACTTCATCGCCGGCGCGCAAAGCGGCAGTGTGCAGGTCCGTTTCCAGCACCACATTCAGTATCATGCCTGCCGGCAGGCGCACGAAATGCATGGCCGGTTTAGCGGCAGCCACTGCCGGCTCCGGCTGGGCAATGGCCGCAAGGCTAATCGTCCCCGAATCAGAGGGAATGATGTTGTTTGTCAACTGAGCTTCCAGCGCTTTCCGCAATTTGGACGCCCATAGATTGGTGAGTGCCATCGGAGTCGTATGCAGCGAGCGTGCCGTACTTTGATCCACATCTAAAATGAAATGTCCGTTCAAGCTGATGGATGGAAGCGCGTTGGTCGTCGACACGGCCACCGAGGGT
The DNA here is from genome assembly GCA_036703785.1 of Candidatus Obscuribacterales bacterium. GTDB lineage: Bacteria > Cyanobacteriota > Vampirovibrionia > Obscuribacterales > Obscuribacteraceae > JADYXS01. The sequence continues at coordinate 4,617 of DATNQY010000076.1, read as the reverse complement.
TGCCCGCTCGCTTGAATGAGGGCATTGTCTAGATTGTGCTGAATATTTTCCGTCATCTGCGCCGCTGTCAGTCGTCCGCGCCCAACAGGAATGCTGAATAGCGGCTGGGCATCGACATAAATGGCGGTGCCGTCTTGGGCCGCCAGGACGGCCGGCGGTACCGATAGCGTGAGCAGTAATGCTGCGGACAGCAGGGTTGTGCTGAAAGTCGACATATGCACCCCCGGTAGTGGGACGGGCTTTACTTGGCGAGTCGGACGGTAGCTCGACAGTTTAGTTCCGTAAGCACTGTGCGGTGTGCAGCGCGCCGGGGTAGATTAAATGTGGACGCGCACCGGATGTCTTTAACATGCTGCGAGCAAAGCTACATACTTCAAGTCTGATATCGATCTTGGCATTTACGCTGATGCTGCCGGTTGGCGCCGCCGCGCCGGACAACGCCGTGGATGAAGGCATTCGCAAGGCTGTACTGGCTGCGCGGCAGGCTTATAGCGAGCACGACTATGCGACGGCTGCTTCCCACTACGAGGAAGCTCTAAAGCTGGGCGCAAACCTGTCTGCCCGCCTGCGGATTGCGCTGCTGTCCAATCTGGGAGCGGCCCTGCGTGACTCACATAAGTATCCGGAGGCGGCCGACACCTTCAAGAAAGCTATCGGCATTGCTGAGCAGGCTCATGTCGAGCGCGATCCGGCAGCCACTACTGCCATGAGGCAATATGCGGTGCTTCTTCGTCGCTTGGGAAAAAACATGGACGCCGACTCAATGGAAGCGCGCGCGGCTGGGGCTAACGCGGGCAGCGTCAATCGGCCCAACATGTTGCCGTCGCTGGCAGTTGCCGGTGATGAAAACGATGTGCACCAGGCGACATTGCCTCGTGTGAAAAACAAAGATGGTTCGAAAGAGCCACCGCGCCGCATTTCCGAGATTTCGCTGGATGAGCTGAAGCAGGCGGCGGCAGCTAGTCCAAATGACTTTGGCGTTTGCCGCGCGCTGGCAGCAAAGTACTACATGATGAAACAGTGGGACGAGGCGCTGCGCAATTATGAAACTCTGAAGGAACGGTTTCCGAATTCAGCAAAGGAAATCCGGCTGGAGTTGGCGGAATGCTATGCCAAGAATGACCGCATGCCCGCGGCAGTTGACGAGCTGAAAACAGCGATCAATGAAGACCCGGACAACCGATTACCGTACTTGCATTTGATTTCGATGTACAGCGATTCGGGCGATTTAGGATCGGCAGTCGAATATGCAAAAACATTCGTCGCCAAATTTCCTGACGACCGAAACGTGCAACCTTTAAACGAGATCATCGCCAATTTCGGACGTGATGTGAAGACGGCTGTTTCTAATACGAGCACGCAACCCTCGGAGGCTGAGAAGGCCTGGGCTTGGCCCGATCGATTTTTTCCTCTCAAGGTTTATGTCTATCCGTTTGATGGGTTGCACATGGGCGCATCAAGCACCGGGATAACCGCCCGCTCGCCTGAAGAAATCATTGCCAGCGGCTTAGATGCCTGGACGCAAGGTACGCACGGCAAGATTACATTCGTCCAAGCGCAGCGCCCCGAAGATGCCAGCATTGAAATCAGATTCACCAATGACAAAGACGACATGGAAGGCGAACTTTCCCTCGGTGTGACCAAGAAGAATAATCATGTGGGCGATGTGCCGAAGGCGCGTATCTTTTTGCTCGCCACCGGCATCGACGGTGGCGACATCATTCCGGAGGACTTGTATCACACAGTCTTGCACGAGCTTGGACACGCGATCGCCTTAAAACACTCCACGGACACTCACGACGTCATGTATCCGGCGCACATGCCGGGCATTGTGCAACTCACCGAGCACGACTGCCAGCGAGCCATCGCGTTGTACACACACTAAAAAGCGAACGAGCAGCCAATCGGCTGCTCGTTTCCACCCAAAGCTGAACCTTACCTGGATTATTTCGAGATAGACAGACTGCTCGTCTTGAAGTTGGGACCGCCTTTGATGCTGGCAATCTTCTCTTTGATGTATTCGAGTGCCACCACTTTTTGCTGTTCTCTATCGGCGCATTGAATGTCCGGAGCCACCCCAATTTTGTTGATATCAGTACCGCTCGGGGTGAGGTATTTAGAGACGGTGATGTGAATTGCCGCGCCACCAGGGAGCTTATTGATTTCCTGAACCAAACCTTTTCCATAAGTATGTGTACCGATAATCACGCCACGTGAATTGTCTTTGAGAGCGCCGGCCAGAATTTCGGAAGCACTGGCGCTTTCTTCGTCGACGAGCACAGCGATTGGTTGATGGGTCACCGGTTCGCCGGAGGCTGTGTCGACACGGGGTCCGCTGCGGCCAACCGTCTTGACGATGACGCCGTTTTCCAAAAGCATGTCCGCGATTTCCAATGAGTTGGAAAGCAGTCCGCCCGGGTTATCGCGCATGTCGATGATCAAACCGTCGCAAGTGGAGAGCTTCTCGAGAGCTGTTCTGAATTCCTTGGCGGCGTCATTCGAGATGAAGGTGGACAATGTGATGTAACCGATGTTCGGCTCGACTATCTTATAGCTGACCGCGTGGATCGTGATTTGAGCGCGAACGATATTGAAAGTCGCTTCTTGGTTGTTGCTGTGTCTGACGGTTATTCGGACGGGCGAGCCTTCCGGTCCGCGAATCTTCTCGGCGGCTTGCTCAGGCGTAAAGCCTACTGAGTTGGTGCCGTCGATGTCGATGATTTCGTCGCGTTCTCTCATGCCGGCATTAGCGGCTGGGCTGCCTTCAATGGTGCGCGTCACGAGGAGGCGGTGCTCTTTCTGCAGCAAGTTGATTCCGATGCCGACGATTTTCGAATCGATGGCGTCGTTCTCATCCTTGAACGCTTTGGGGTCCAAATAGCGAGTGTAAGGATCATGCAGGCTTTCCAACATCATTTTGATGTAGTGCTGCGAATCAGCGGCATTGTGGAGGTCGCAGTCGAATCGATGTTCCCATGCGTTCCAGTTTTGGTTTGCGAATGAAGGATCGTAATAGTTGTCCTTCACTAACTGCCATGCTTGATGATATGTGTCTCTGGCTGTGCACTTGAAGCCTTCAGCAGAAGGCATGGTGACGAACGAAAAAATCGACGCAAGGGCCAGCAAGCACGGCCCGAAAAACCGCTTGTTCATGAGCAGTAACCATTCATGTAAGGGTGGAAAAGCTACCGACACTAGCTCAAGATGCGCACCAGATGCGCCTTGAAACTCACTGTCAGTCTGCTGTATCCCTTTTATGCCCGGTTTATCCGCGCTTGCAAACGTCTGTAGATTAAATGATCCATTGAAAACCGGGAAAATTTCGGAAAAAGGCTAAAACCTGAGCGTTTTGCCACGAAATCCATTCACAACCGGCCCTCGTGACGTGTTGCGTCCCATTTGTCCCACGCCATGGCGAGTGCGTGTCCGCCGATCATTGTGAGACCTTTAGCGATCAGATTCAGACGCGGATCGAGTGACACCAGAGGCACAATCAGATCGATTGCCGTCGTTCTCCATGATGGAACGACCTTTTCGAACACGGTGTGATCGAGCAGATAATCAGCTCCCAGAGCGGCACCCATGGTTCCGAGCGTCGCTCTGTACCATGTCTTCGCCAGTTGATCTTGAGCTTTCAAGGCGGTGCCTAGCTCGCAGTTGAATGCGTTGGTTTGCCGCAAATAGGTCTGAGCGATTTCTCTATTGGCGCCGCGAAATTCGGATGGCGAAACCAATGATGGTGCAATCGCATCCTGCGGCGAGAGGAATCCTAGTCCGCCGCCTAAACGCTGAGCGTCGCCGATCACCGATGCTCTTTCCAATTCGAATCGACTGTAGCGATCCAATGCCGACGTCTCGGTTTTCGCCAGGTTTGCAGCCCAGCTCGGACGCTGCGGAGCATTCAATGAGGTTTTGAGATCACCGTCAAATCCGTGCTCGCGGGCAACTTTTGCCACCTGCTTGAACTGCCGCTTCTGCCGCACATCGAGCAAATCGCGATACGCAGTGTTCGTCTGCTGGTAGGGACTGATAGCATTGTCGAGTTGGGGATGAACGGGCTTTGGTATGAGCTGTGCCGCTCCCATCTGCCGCAGGCTCTCGTTCGCCCACGCCGAGCCGGCTAGCTGCGCCAGGCGGTCGAAGTTGATCTCGATATTCGCCGACCAGGGCTTCTGCTCGCCGAAATTGACCTCGCGAGGCATCGGCTTAAAGTCGTACGATTGGTCGTTGTCGTTGCCAAAAGACATGGTGAGGCTCCTCGCCGACCATCAACCGCCATACCGACCTTTACCAACCGCTTATAAGGATATGGTCCTCAGCCAAAAGGCGAAACACGGTTTCGCCCATGGCTGGCGTGCTGTGCTGTCAGATCCCCAATCTGCGATTGAGTCAGATCCACAAAGAGCTATCGTGTGAGATTTTTCGGGTACGGCTCGGGTATGACCTCCCAGCAGAGACGATCACGCATCTCGAGATGCAGATATCATCTTGCCTGTCAAGCCGTCGAAAGAGCCGCAGTGAAGGGTTTGTCGGACTTTAAGACCCCAAAAATAATGTGCATGAGCTTGCGCATGGCGGCGCAGACTGCAAGCATCGGTGGCTTCCCCTGCTTCAAAA
>DATNQY010000075.1:0-5779 GCA_036703785.1 Candidatus Obscuribacterales bacterium | reverse complement strand
CAACACTTCAGCGGCATCGATTCCGCTGGCATTTACCGACGCCATTGCCAGCGGCAAAGTCAAACCACCGGCAACTTGTTGCCTGGTCGGCTTCGGCGGCGGACTGACGTGGGGCTCGGCGATCATTCGCTGGACGGCCGTCGATCAACGTTTAAACCCTGCACCTAACGTGAGCGTAGGGGCGGTGCAACGCGCCGCCCAGGAAGGAGACGTCAAATCATGACCAAAATTGCCTGCTTATTTCCCGGACAGGGCTCTCAGAGCGTCGGCATGGGCAACGATCTTTTCGACAAAGAAGACGTCGCGCGCAAAACTTTCGAAGAGATCGATCGCGTCGCCGGGCGTTCACTGAGCCAACTCTGCTTCGAGGGCCCCGAAGATCAATTAAAGCGAACGATCAACACTCAGCCGACCATTTTGGCTGTGTCACTTGCTGCCTGGCGCTCTTATGAATCGCATGGTGGACCGATGCCTGCGTTTGTAGCCGGACATAGCCTCGGAGAATTTACCGCTCTGGCAGCCGGTGGCGCGCTCTCTATAGAAGCAGTAGTGCGGCTGGTGGACAAGCGCGCCCGGCTTATGGAAGAGTGCCCGAAAGGAGCAATGTCCGCCGTTATGGGCGTGTCGGCCGACGATCTGGAAGCCGCCTGCAAGGAAGCAAGCCATGAGCAACGTCAAGCCGCCGCACCGGATGTGGTGATTGTCGCCAACTTCAACACGCCTCAGCAATTGGTGATTTCAGGCAGTCCGGAAGCGGTTGTGGCCGCCGGCGTCAAAGCAAAGGCCAAAGGCGGCAAAGTGATACCTTTGCCTGTAGGCGGGGCGTTCCATTCACCATTGATGGCTGAGGCCGCCAAAGAATTCGAGCAAGAACTTTCCAAATGGACGCTGCAAGATTCACGTTTTCCAGTCGTGCAAAACGTCGATGCGCGTCCCGCTCAAAAGGGCGATGAATTGAAGAGCAAGCTCTCGAAACAGATGCCCTCATCAGTGCGTTGGACGGCAACCATCGAATACATGCTCAGCCAGGGAGTGAAAACGTTCATCGAAATTGGCCCCGGCAAGGCGCTTGCCGGCATGGTCAAAAAAATTGACAAGGAAGCGCAGGTGTTCAACATCTACGACCAGCAAACCTTGCTGGAAACGCTTCAGCAACTGAAGTCCACCGCTGCCGTGTAAGCACTGCTTGCATCGGCGGGCGTAAGCCGCTTGTTCGACAAAAACAAAGCGGTCGATCCGAAGACCGACCGCTTTGTTTTTTCCCCCGATTGATAAACCTTAGTATGGGCTGTTCGGATTGAACTCGTGCCAGCTTACAGCTTGCCAGCCTTCCAGGTATGGGCTGATTACTTGCTGGTTCTCATTCACCAACGGTGTCCAGAACAACTTTTGCGCCGACATCAAAGCGCGATCGTAGTGGAATTGGCCGCCGCCTTTAAATTGGAGGCTATTACCTATTGCCGCCCCGTAGAAATCGCCATTACCCGCGATGTCGACTTCGGCGTTCGGCGCGTACACGGTGCCCGTATATGACCCGTTTCCGGCTACTTTGACAGTGCTTGAACCGGAATACCAGATGCCCAAGTTCGAGGCCACGCCCGTCGTGTTCGATACGCCGTTGCCGGTAATGCTGACGCTGCTGCCCGTTCCTTGCACCCAGATATTGACCGGGCCATTGCTATTATCGATCACCAGCTGTCCTTGTCCTGAAATGCTGATCGAGTTGACGACGTAATTGCCTGCTGTAAGGGTCATCTTGGACTGGCCGCTCAGGCTGATTGTGCTTCCTCCGCCCGGCAGTGGTGTCGGATTGGTCGGCGCTGCCGGCGCCGGCGGCACTGTCTGTGGTGTGGATGAACCTCCTACTACTTGCGAGTTGCTGAAGCCGCTGGTTACGTCGGCCGACTCTACGGCACCATCTACGCTGGTATTAGGACCGCCGCTGGCGTAGTTGCTGGTACCGCCGGATCCGAAAACCTCCAAGTTGCCGCCTACGGCTCCGTTACCTGTCAGGCTTGCATAACCATTTGTGCCGACATCGCCATAGCCTGGGTTAGCCAGGTCGGTGCTCGTATTGCTGGCGTTCGATCCGAGCACTGAGGCTAAAGTCATAAATTGGCTGGCTGATGGGTGCGCATTTTTACTGGAATCATAAGCATTTACCGTCGTGTTGCCATTGCCGCCCACCGCTCCGATACCAAAGGCGCTGAAGTTGAAAATCGGTTGAGGTGTTCCGTTGACCTGGACTTGCTTGTTTTGAAGATCTGAGTTAATTGTCGGCTTGAGGATGACTCTAACCGCGCGCGAAGTGATGCCGTTGGTGACGGTGGCCGTCAGCACGCGCCAGTAATTTTGGCCGCCACTCAAAACACCGCCGCTGACCGAGTTATCTACCGTTTGATCATAGAGATAACTTGTGTACGCCGCGCCTTGGCCCTTATAAGGCGGAGCAGCATTAGCCAGAGTGATGGTGCCGGTAAAATTGGTTGTGCCGGTGCCACTATTGTAGTCGGCCATGTACTGCGCCGGTATAGTCATGCTGGTGGAGCTGAGCGCTGTTGTCTCCGCCCCTTGGTTGTTCAATGATGTATTGAATTGGTTGAGAGCATAATCAAGCCCGGCCTCGGCCGAAGCTCGCGCCATGTCGGCGGTGCGCTCGACAGTCAATTTTGCCCTAGCCGGCACGATCAGGCTGGCAGTGGCAAGCATCCAGAGGCTGGCAACCACGCCCAGCGCAATGACAGTCGGAAGGGAAAATCCTGACTGATCGCGATCTCGAGTTTTCATAATGAACCTCCATGATGTTCATTGAGAAGGAGCGCCCGCCGATGTAGCTAGCGCGTTGTTGCGAAGGAAAACCTCTATCTTCATCCCGATAGGTGTGACTGAAAAGTTCTTTTGGTGCGTTGACATATCCTGGTGCCGACGAATTTCCAGGTTGCAAACCACGCCGGTGTATTCAGCGGTATAGGACGGATTTGGGATTGAGTCAACTGGCGTGCCACTTCTTTTCGGTGAAATGAATTGGAAGACTTTCGGCAATCCGGTGACGCTATCGATAGGTCCGATAATTCCCGAGACTAAAGTTTGCGGTCCAAAAGTATGGACGCTGCTGTTGTAGCCTGTGAAGCCGGTGATTGCGCCGCCGGCGCCACCAAATGAAGCAAACTGCAGCAGATATTCGCCCGCATTGCTAGGGTCGGCAACTACTCTATAGACATGGGTCTCTACATTGTCCTGTTCGATGCCACTGCTGCTGAAGCTGGCAGGAATTTGAGTGGGCCATCCCAGCTGATTCAGATCGCGAAAGTGTTGCGTGCTTGTGTCCGCATGATCATCCAGCACCGGAATCTGAACGATCAAACATTGATTGCTCAGCGTGTATGGTGATGAAACCGTAGCAGCGGGCCAACCGGTCGGTTGCGGCGGAGGGCTATTGCCTCCATACACTGGGTCGTTGCTGCTTGGAAAACCGGCGGATCCGACGATTAAAGGAATAGGTAGCCCGGTAAGCGGATCTACGTTGGCGGGGTCTGTAGTTTGTGTACCGTAAACGTCGCCCAGAGAGCGCCCCTCTCTCACGTCTTTGGAGATACGCTCTTTGATGGCTCGCACCGCATTCAACGTATCTTGCATGTTATCCAATTTGGCATTGGTCTTGTAATTCATTAAGAGCACTGCCATGAATGCCATCGAGAGAATGCCCATGATCACTGTCGTGACCAAGGCTTCCATTATTGTGTTTCCGTCCGCTCGCCTGGCCATAATCTCCTCGTTAGTTGTGAATCCCAGTCTGGGAAATCAAAGTTGAGGTCGTATATTTGTGAGAGCCTTGACTGTCTTTCCACTGACACAGCACAGTTACTTGAATTTCACCGGTGGCCGGACCAGTCGATATTGCCACATCGGGCGGTTGAGGAACATACGCATTTATGGTGGTCAGAGTCTCCGTCACTGTGCCGGGGAAGGGCTTGTTGGTCGATGCTGTTGAATAGCTCATGCCCGCCGTGCTCGCGGTGTTCCTAAGCAGCGGCCTCGGAAAGAAGGGATTACTGCCGCTCGGGTACTGATACAAGCTGAGCACCTGACTTGAAGTCCCGGTCGATGTTGACTGAACTGATCCGTTGCATTCAAGGTTTAGCGTGCCAAAGCTTGAATCGCGGGCATTATCAATGACCTGTTGAGCCATGTTTGATGCCAGAATTTGGTTTTCATTGCCCGAACTCATAATGTACATGGATGATGCGCTGCCGAACACTGCATATAGCAAGATGCTGCCCACGACAACGGCGCACATACACTCCATGAGAGAAATTCCGTTTGCAGAACGGTGCTCGTCGATGTACCGGCGCCAACCAGTTTGTTGCAGAGAATTAGAAGCACGCATGAGGAACGTCCTGGAGCGATAGGCTCTTCCACATCTCTAATTTGCCACCTGGAGGTGAGGGTTAAAGCCCGACCGCCTAATAAGAGGGCATTTCATAATCTGCAGAAGCTCAACCGGTGGGTTGTTTCAGCTTGGTAACAAATTGAAAACCGCCACGGGAACATGCTTTTCAAATTTGAGATTAAACGTTTAATGTGCAGGCGATTACACAAGGTCGCCCATTTCCAGATGCTGTTCTTGCGGCTGAGCGACCACGCTCAGCTCTTCTTGCGTCGTTTTGCGCATCGGAATCTGGCGCTTTTCCAATTCATCGAAAAACAGAAGCGCCGGCACGCATTGTTCAGGTGGTAAGACACCGCGCTCCTCAATTTGGCCAAGGCAAATCATTTGGGCGACAATGCTGGGCGGCACGCCGGTATCGAGGGCTCCGCAAGATACCCGCCATTCAGGATGCGAATAGACAATCGATTCCATACGGGTAAATGCCGGCTTATCGTCGCGTTTTCCACGCACATCGACGCGGACTACTTCGCAGTCGTTTGGTTCTGAATCAGGCTCGGGATGCAATTGAATCAAACGGGCCAGCATTTGGCGCGGCGGGACGAGCACATCGCCGACTTTAATTTCTTCGTTGGAGCCAAAGCCTAACTGCACCAGGAATTTTGCGTGTTCGTGGAAGGAGTCCGGTAGCCCCAGCCGATAGTGGCACCGCTTGATGCCCTTGCTTTTATAAGTCACAGGCAGCGTCGCCACTTCCGAGTGCAAAGTAAGGAACGTCTTGATCTTTCCAACCGGCCAGGGCATTTCGACGAGCGTCTCAGCTGCCATTGGCGCCCGTGGTTTGAAGCGGCCGTCTTCGAAGACCATCGGCTCGAGAGCGTATTCATCGAGAATGGTATCGAGCGAATACGGCGGCAAGAATGGGTGGTTGGATTTGGAAAATTCGACGCCGCCTACGGTAATGATGATCTCTTCGATCTCTTCCATCTCTGAAGCGGCATGCGCAGCCATCACGTTGGTCATGCCTGGCGCGGCGCCCATGCCGAGCACAGCCAGCAAGCCGGCAGCTTTGAAGCGTTCGTGCAGTTCCAACTGGCGGCGCGTCATGTGGAAGAGTCCGCCCAAGTCGAGGTAGTGGCACCCGGCAGTGAGGGCCGCTTCCATAACATCAAGGTTAAACTGGTAAGGCGTCGAGTTGATCACCGCGTCGGCGCCTGTGAGCGCCTTCACCATTGATTCCTGGCTCGTGATATCGGTTTGAATAAACTCAGCGCGTGCGGAGGGCAGCTTGCGCAAAAGCAGATTGGCACGCTCGACGCTGATGTCGGCGATTACCACTTTGTTGACGGGCGAGCAGATTGAAAGGTCGCGACAGATGACCTGACCCATGGC